>CAMPGR010000056.1 GCA_946885605.1 uncultured Pseudomonadota bacterium | reverse complement strand
GGGATGGGTCAACCCAATAGCATCATGCGAGATCCGCGATCAGCGCCTCGCGAACCGGTGTGCTGACCTCTTCAACGGTCACATTATATTGCGGATGATCGATTCCCGCGGATAGCTGGGCGCCGCGCCTGAGGCCCTGCACCATCGAGGCGTCGAGCTCGAAGCGCAGAAAGTGAACCGAGGACGTCTTGATCTCGGTCTCGCGCTCGAGGTCTTCATCGGCGATGGCGTAGACCCGAGGATGGCCTTCGACCTTCACCCATACCTTGTCCTCGATGCCGACGAGCCGCGCCAGCATCTGCCGGCGCTCCTCGGTGTCGGGATATTCCAACATCATGGTCGCTTTCCAGTTGCTGCCATCGGGAATCAGCGGATTGTAGGCGTCGAGTTCGTCCTGTATGCCTTCTTCCTCGAAGATGCGCTCCGCCCTCAGCATCTCCTGTACCTGGTAGCGGATGGTCAGCTCGTCTTCGAAGATCAGCGTCACGTTGTCTCCGAGCGCGAGCGTCCGGTTCTTCTTGTGGGCCATCACCTGCGCGCGGAATTCGTCGCGCGCCTTGGCGTAGGCTTCGAGCGTCATCAGGCTGTCGCGGCTGATACGTGGCATGGCCATGCTTCTCAGTGGTGAGGGTGAACCTTCACAGCCCGTAGGCAATGCGCACGAGCGTTAGCGGGTGCTGCTTCTCGCCGCTCGTGTCGCCCATTCCCTGCCGGATATGACGCGCGGCGATCGCGCAGTCCGAGCTGACGTAATCCGGCTGAGCCTCGGCCATCTGCCGAAAGACGGGCCGGCCGATCTTCATCGACTGGTCGAAGTACTCGACTTTGACCCCCCAGGTGCCGTCGTGGCCCGAGCAGCGTTCCACCGTGGTCACCGACGTGCCGGGTATCTTCTCCAGGAGCTCGCGCGTCTTCTGGCCGAGATTCTGCACCCGCAGGTGGCACGGCACGTGATAGGAGACCTTTCCGAGCGGCCGCGTGAAGTCGGTGCGCAGGAGCCCGTCCTTGTGGCGCAAGACCAGGTACTCGAATGGATCGTACATCGCTTCCGCCACGAGCTTCACGTCCGCGTCGCCGGGGAACATCAGCGGCAACTCCTGCTTGAACATGAGCGTGCACGAAGGAACGGGCGTCAAGATCGCGTAGCCCGCGCGCGCAACTTCGGCGAGGACCGGGATGTTCGACCCCTTGAGGCGGGCGACCGCATCGAGATCCCCGAGTTCGAGCTTGGGCATGCCGCAGCACGCCTCCTTCTCCACGAGCACGGCCGGGATCTCGTTGTGCGCGAGGATCTTCAGGAGATCGTGACCGATGCCCGGCTCGTTGTAGTTGACGTAGCACGTGGCGAAGATGGCGACTTTGCCCGGCGTATTGCTCCCGTCTTTGACCGGAAAAGATGCATCGGGTTGCGCGTGGCCGCGAAACCGGCGGCTCGCGTATTCCGGAAGTTCGCGATCCTTGTGCACGCCGAGCGCGCGTTGCATGAGGCCGCGCGTCACCGAAGCGCGGTTGGCTGTATTGACCATCTGGACGACTACCGGAATGCTCGCGAGCTTGCCGACCGCGTCCGTGCTCGAGAGCAGCCGGTCCCTCATCCTGACCTCGCCCTTCCTGAACTTGACCGCCTTCGCGCGCAACATCGTGTGCGGGAAATCGAGGTTCCACGGATGCGGCGGCACGTACGGGCACTTCGTCATGTAGCACATGTCGCAGAGATAGCAGCGATCCACCACCTCCCAGTAGCGTTTCTTCTCCACGCCATCGAGCTCGCCCGTCGGCCCTTCATCGATCAGGTCGAAGAGCGAAGGAAACGCCGTACAGAGGTTCACGCAACGGCGGCAGCCGTGGCAGATATCGAAGACGCGCTCCATCTCCTTGAAGAGCTTTTCCTCGTCGTAGAAGTCAGCGGACTTCCAGTCGAGCGCGTGGCGGGTGGGAGCTTCGAGGCTCCCTTCTCGATGGGTCATCGGTCTGCGGAAGAACGGAGCAGATGAAGGAAAGGCGCCATGCGGCGCCTTTCTGGTTCACGCTGCCAGTGGGTTGATGGCTCAGTCGGCGAGCTGGTCGAGCGCCTTCTGGAAGCGGTTGGCGTGAGAGCGCTCGGCTTTCGCGAGCGTCTCGAACCAGTCGGCGATCTCGCTGAAGCCTTCGCCGCGCGCGGTCTTCGCCATGCCGGGGTACATGTCGGTGTACTCGTGCGTTTCGCCGGCGATCGCCGTTTTCAGATTGTCACGCGTCTTGCCGAAGGGCAGGTCGGTAGCGGGATCGCCGCAGATCTCCAGATACTCGAGGTGGCCGTGCGCATGCCCCGTCTCGCCCTCGGCGGTGGAGCGGAATACCGCAGCGACATCGTTCTGGCCCTCGACGTCCGCCTTCGCTGCGAAATACAGGTAGCGCCGATTCGCCTGCGATTCACCGGCAAATGCGGCCTTCAGGTTTTCGTGCGTCTTGGTTCCCTTGAGTTGCATGACTTTCTCCTCTCCAACAATGCGATTGAGTCTGCCAGACGAAACGGAAAAACGCGCGGTGCACAATCTTTCCGACTTGACGAAACATCAGGGTTTAGACTGAATCTAATCCATGAACTGAGTATAGGCTTCCGCGTAAAGCGGTGTCAAGCAAACCGCTGTCATCGCGCGAGAGTCGCCTCGATCTCCGAGAAGGTGAACGCGACCTGGCTCGGCTGTATGGCGACCCCCAATTGCCGTGCGATCTGCGTCGCCGAGAAAACGCCGCGAACCTTGTGCCGCCCGCCATCACCCACTTCGACGACAAGCGCGTGCTGGCGCCCCGACTTCTTCAGGGTCGCAACGATGTGGCCGACCTTCGCTACGCGCACGTCCGCGAGATTGAGGGCCTCCAGGCGTTCCTGCGGCGTCATGATGTCGCGCACGACGAGGTCCTCGCGCCGGATGCCGCGCTCGACGAGCGTCTGCACCGGTTTTTCGCCGAGGATATCGTTCGCGGTGATGACACCGACCACTTTTCGATCCTGGTCCACCACGAGGAGCAGGCGAACGCCGCGCTGGATCATGCGGCGATGCGCTTCGTCTAGCGTGTCGCCGGCGAGGATGATGACCGCGGTCACGTGCTGAAAATCGGTGAGCACGTGCAGCGCCGGATCGTCGAGCTTCACTTTCGCGGGCAGGTGCTGGCTCGGCTGCGCGTAGCCCGATCCGGCCCGCAGCAGGCTATAAGTCAGCGCAGGATAGTCTCTGAGCATGCCTTCTCCTCTCTGCCGTCCGGGCCCTGCGCCCGGGTCGGACGTCGATACTTCAACCGCGCTCGAACGCGCTCACGCCTGGAACGTGAACAGGATCGCGGGCATCAGGCCGGCGATAGGAATTGCGCCTGAGATAGCGGGCCAACTCTTCGAGCGCCTTGCGGTAGACCTCGCGCTTGAACTCGATCACCGCATCCATCGACACCCAGTAATCGTTCCAGCGCCAGGCATCGAATTCCGGCTTCTCGCTCGCGCGCAGGCACACGTCGCAGTCCCGCCCCGTGAGGCGCAACAGGAACCAGATCTGTTTCTGGCCGCGATAATGGCTGCGCCAGTCGCGCCTCAACCAGCGCTCGGGCACGTCGTAGCGCAGCCAGTCGCGCGTGCGACCGAGGATCCTGACGTGCTCCGGGCTCAAGCCGATCTCTTCCTTGAGCTCGCGAAACATCGCGGCTTCGGGCGTCTCGCCCGACTTGATGCCGCCTTGGGGAAACTGCCACGAATGCTCGCGCACCCGCTTGCCCCAGAAAACCTCGTTCTTCCCGTTGCACAGAATGATGCCAACGTTGGGGCGATATCCGTCACGGTCAACCATGGGAATACCCCTAACTCTGTCAGTTGACACGATTTTTTCACAATTCCCCGAGGAAAGAAAGCGAGCGCGCCGCGCTCGTTGCGCTACGGGAAGAGATGTTCTGTGTCGTGGCGGTTCATCTTGCGCAGGCTCGCGACAAAGCGCGGAAATTCAAGTCCGTACTGCCGCTCCAACTCCCGGGCACGGGCGGTAAGCTCACCCCAGCGCCAGCTTGGCGGGCAATGACGGAACGCAAACACGATGATGTTGCCCGGTTTCTCCGCAGGCAGGCACAGCGTGCCCGCGGGAAACGCGGCTTCGATCCGCTTGAGGGTTTCGTGAAACTTGCGGTCGCTGCCCCACAGGTTGACGACCAGCATCCCGCCGGCCTTGAGGCGTGAATGGCAGGCGGCATAGAAAGCCTTGTCCGAGAGTTCCTCCACCTGCGACTCGGCGTCGTAGCCATCCACGGCGATGACGTCAGGCGCGCGGCCGCCTCGCATCACGTGTCCCGCGCCGTTGCCGACGATGACCGTGAGCCGCGCGTCGTCTTCGGGCACATGGAAGCACTGACGCGCAATGGCCACCACGCGGGGATTCACTTCCACGACCTCGGTCGTCACCCAAGGCAGACGGTGGTAGACGAATTTCGCGAGCGATCCGCCGCCCAGCCCAATCATGAGAACGCGTGTGGGGCGGTCGCTGAAGAGCAGGAACGCCATCATGCTGCGCGTGTAGGCGAGCTCGAGATCGTTCGGCTGCGCGATCCGCATCGCGCTCTGTATCGTATCGCTGCCGATGTGCAGCGAGCGCACGCCGTATTTTTCGCTCACGTAGACGGTTTCCGCGTCGTCCGCGGGCTTGCGCAGACGCCACTTGGCAAGGAATTTCATGATTCGTCGCAGGCCGAGGCGTCCGGTAGAATAATGGCTTTTTTTCCTGCGGAACAGTCATGCGGGTCTCGCGGTTCTACATCTCGACGCTCAGGGAAGCGCCGGCCGACGCGGAAGTCGTGAGCCATCAGCTCATGCTGCGCGCGGGACTCATCAAGCGGCTGACGAGCGGCGTCTACACCTGGATGCCGCTCGGGCTTCGCGTGCTGCGCCGGGTCGAATCCGTGATACGCGAGGAGCTGAACGCGAGCGGCGCCATCGAGCTGCTCATGCCGGCGATCCAGCCCGCGGAGCTGTGGCAGGAATCGAAGCGCTGGGACGAGTACGGACCGGAGCTCCTCCGCATCAAGGACCGGCACCAGCGCGACTTCTGCTTCGGGCCCACGCACGAGGAAGTGGTGAGCGACGTCGTGCGGCGCGAAGTCAAGAGCTATCGCCAGCTCCCGCTCAACTTCTATCAGATCCAGACCAAGTTTCGCGATGAGATCCGGCCGCGCTTCGGTGTCATGCGCGGGCGGGAATTCATCATGAAGGACGCCTACTCGTTCCACCCCGACAAGGCGAGCCTCGATGTGACGTATCGCGAGATGTACGAGTGCTACTCGCGCATCTTCACCCGACTCGGGCTCGAGTTCCGCGCCGTTGCGGCGGACACGGGTGCGATCGGCGGCACCGGCTCGCACGAGTTCCACGTCCTCGCGGACTCGGGAGAAGACGCGATCGCGTTCTGCCCGACGTCCGATTACGCCGCGAACGTGGAGCTCGCCGAAGCGCTGCCGCCGGCGACGCACCGTTCCGCGCCCATGCAACCGCTCACGCGCGTGCACACGCCGGGGGTAAAGACCATCGCCGAGCTCAGCGAGTTTCTCAAGATTCCGGTCGAAAAGACCGTCAAGGCGGTCTGCGTCGCTGGCACGGATGGCCGGCCGGTCCTCATGATGGTGCGCGGCGATCACCAGCTCAATCTCGTCAAGGCCGGCAAGCTCGCGCAAGTGAAGACGCCGGTGCAGTTTGCCTCGCCCGAAGCCATCCGATCGGCGTTCGGCGCGGACCCCGGCTCCATCGGGCCGGTGGAATTCCGGGGAACAGTCATTGCGGACCACACGGTCGCCGCCATGTCCGATTTCGTAGTCGGCGCCAACGAGGATGACTATCACTACAGCGGCGCCAACATCGGCCGCGATTTCCCTGAACCGCTGTTTGCCGACATACGTAACGTCGTGCCCGGCGATCCGAGCCCGGACCGCAAAGGCGTGCTCGACATCTGCCGCGGCATCGAAGTGGGCCACATCTTCCAGCTTCGCACCAAGTACTCGAGCACGATGAATCTGACGTTCCTGGACGAGTCGGGAAAGCCGCAGCTGATGGAAATGGGCTGCTACGGCATCGGCGTGACGCGTATCGTCGCCGCCGCCATCGAGCAGAGTCACGACGAGCGGGGGATCATCTTTCCGGCGGCGATGGCCCCCTTCGACGTCGCCATCGTCCCGATCGGGCTGCGCAAGAACTCGGCGGTGAAAGAGGCGGCCGAAGACCTTTACGAAACCTTGCGTAACGCCGGCGTCGAGGTTTTGCTCGACGACCGGGACGAACGCCCGGGGGTCATGTTCGCCGATATGGAATTGATCGGCATTCCCCATCGCATCGTCATAGGCGAACGGAGCCTCAAGCAGGGCCTGGTCGAATACCAGGGACGGCGGGACAAAGCGCCGCAAACTATTGCCTTGCAGGACGCCGCCCGATACGTACAATCGCGGGCATGCCAAACCTGACCCGGCTTCTCCGTGCCCCGTTGGCTGCAATCGTGCTCCTGCTGCCGCTCACCGCGTGGGGCGGTGCGCAGATGTACGCGCCGCTTGCCGCAAGCGTGCAGGCTGCGCTCTCGAAAGCGATAAGCGACCAAGTCGTCCCGTATCTTGCGTTCGAGGACGAGCGCGACGCCCGCGCCTGGCTGAGCACGATGTCGCAGAGACTCGCCAAGCGCATACCGAACCGCTCCGTGCGCGAGGAGTTCCTCGTCACCGTGCACTACGAGGCGAAGCGCGCCGGGCTCGACCCGCAGCTCGTGCTCGGCGTGATTCAGGTCGAGAGCAATTTCCGCAAACATGCCGTTTCGAAGGCGGGCGCCCGCGGTTACATGCAGGTGATGCCGTTCTGGGTGAAACTGATCGGCACGCGCGACCACAATCTGTTTCACCTGCGGACCAATCTCCGTTACGGCTGCATCATCCTGCGTCACTATCTCGATATCGAGAAAGGCAACCTCTACCGCGCGCTCGGGCGCTACAACGGAAGCCTCGGTCAGGCGGAATATCCCAATCACGTCGTGCGCGCCTGGCAGGCTAACTGGCAGTATCCGACGAGCAGCCTCAAGCAGGTGAAGGACCGCAGCTCCTGAAGCTTCATGAGGGACGGCGCGAGCCGCTGCGGCGTTCCAGATGTTCCCCTCCCGCATTGGGAGCGGTGGCGCGAAGCGCGGGTACCTTTTCTTTTCCCTCAGCGAATAACTCCTCGAGTGACATCTGCATGCGCTCCTCGACTTCCGCGGCAAGTCGCTGCGCATAGGCATCGATCTGAGAAGTGGTCTCCTGTCCCGTTCTGCGGGGACCGCCGCGGAAGACAAAAAGCCGGTAGACGTCCGCAACACGGATTTCACGCGGATCCCGGATGAGCGCCCAGCCCGCCCCCACCTGCCCGATCCACTGCGCGGCGCTCATCGTGTCGAGCATCCATTCGATCTGATCGACGCGGAGCTTCACCGTCGCGTGCAGGTGCCGCAGCGTGCAGAGACCGCCTTCGCGATGCCCTTTCCACAGCAGCCCGAGGATGTGCAGGGCATCGAAAAACTGCGTGCCGGGTGCGGATTCGCCCTGCCATGACTGGTGGCGCCACTCGGGGAGCACCGCGACGATGATCGCCCCGGTCAGCACCACGAGCCACGACAGATACACCCACAACAGGAAAATCGGCGCGCTCGCGAACGCGCCGTATACCAGCTTGTAGGTCGGGAACTGGGTGATGTAGAACGTAAAGCCGCGCTTCATTCCCTCGAACGCAAGCGCGGCCAGCAGGCCGCCCGCCGCGGCATCGCGAATGAGCACGCGGCGGTTCGGCATGGCGAGATAGAGCAGCGTGAGCGCGAGCCAGATCAGCACTACCGGAACGATGCGCAGCAGCCCGACGCCCGCACCCGGTATCTCCTGCACCAGCCCGACCGAAAGACTCACCAACCACGACGTGAGCGAGAGACTCGCCCCGATCAGGACGGGCCCGATCGTCAGCAACGCCCAGTAGATGAAGATGCGCTGCACGGTCGTGCGCGTGCGCTGCACACGCCAGATCTGGTTGAACGCATGCTCGATGGTGAGCAGCATGAGGATCGCCGTCACCGCGAGAAAAGCGATGCCGACCGCCGTGAGCTGCGCCGCGTTCGCGGTGAACTGCTCGCCGTAGCGCGCCATGAGATGCGCCGACTCCGGCAGCAGGTTTTCCAGAAGAAACTTCTGCAGCTGCCGCGTCCAGCCCTCGAACACCGGAAACGCCGAGATGAGCGTCAGCGCAACGGTGATGAGCGGCACGAGTGCGAGCAGCGTGGTGTAGGTAAGACTGCTCGCGATCTGCATGCAGCGGTCTTGGTTGAAGCGCCTCGCAACCGCGCGCACGAATCGTGAGAACTCTGAAATCCGCCTCGGCATGCCGACCTGTCTCCATGACCGGCCTATATAATAACCACGAAACACCGCCCGAATTCTTTCCCGGACCATGCGTGAGATCCTCGTTCTCTATTACAGCCGCCACGGCGCAGTGAAAGAGATGGCGCAACTCGTGGCGCGCGGTATCGAGACGGTGGACGGCGTAGCCGCGCGGTTGAGGACCGTGCCACCGGTCTCGACCATCACGCAAGCGGTGGCGCCCGCCGTGCCCGAAACCGGCGCGCCGTACGTCGAATTGAAGGATCTCGAAGAGTGCATCGGCCTTGCGCTCGGCTCACCCACGCGATTCGGCAACATGGCGGCCCCACTCAAATACTTCTGGGATACGACCGGCGAGATGTGGTTGAAGGGCACGCTCGCGGGCAGGCCTGCCGCGCTATTCACTTCCACGAGCAGCCTGCACGGCGGCCACGAATCGACCCTCGTCTCCATGATGCTGCCGCTCCTGCATCACGGGATGCTCATCGTCGGCGTGCCTTATTCCGAGCCGGAGCTCATGCTGACCCGCGAAGGCGGCACGCCGTATGGCGCGAGCCACAACGCCGGGCCCGCGAGCGACCAACCGATCAGCGAGCACGAAAAGAAGCTTTGCGTTGCCATGGGGCGGCGGCTCGCCGAAACCGCGCTCAAGCTCGCATCGTGACGCGTCGCCCCCGTGAATGAGCGCGCGCACGCTCTATCTCGCCGCATGCGCGAGCCTCATCGCGCTGCTCTTTCTCTGTGTTGCGTGGGAGCTCAAGCTCGCGCCACTGCGGCCCGGCGGCTCGTGGCTGGTGCTCAAAGCGCTTCCGCTGCTCGCGCCGCTTTTCGGGGTGCTGCGCGGCAGGCGCTACACGCTGCAGTGGGCCGCGCTGCTCTCCCTTGCTTATTTCTTCGAGGGGCTCGTGCGCCTCGCCTCGGAAAGCGGCACCGCGGCCGCGCTCGCCGCGGCCGAGATTGCGCTTTCCCTCGCGTTCTTCGCTGCCGCGCTCGGCTACCTTCGGCTTACCGGCGGAAAATCCACATGATGATCGACAGGATGATCGAGATGACGATCGAGACGATGAGGCTCGTCGTTAGCGGAAAGTAGAACGTGTAGCCTTTGCGCTCGATCTTGATATCGCCCGGGAGGCTCCCCAGGCCAAGCTTTGCCAGCAACGGCCACAGGATCCCTATGGCGACGAGGATGAGGCCGATCGTGATCAGCCACTTTGCCATGTTACGGACTTCACACAGCGCTCGCGCAGAGCAGCTGATCCGCACGCACCAAGTGGCAGCAGCGTGCGGTTCGCCGCGCTCTGGCCGGGATCAGACCTGCGGGTTGAGCCGCTCCGTCGCGGAGTGCAGCTTGTTGAGCGCATTGATGTACGCCTTCGCGGAGGCCACCACGATATCGGTGTCGGCGCCCTGCCCGTTCACGATGCGCTCCCCTTTGGACACGCGCACGGTCACTTCCCCCTGCGCGTCGGTGCCGGTTGTGATGGCGTTCACAGAATAGAGCAGCAGTTCCGAGCCGCTGCGGATCACCTGCTCGATCGCCTTGAACGCCGCATCCACCGGCCCGCTGCCCTGCGCTTCGGCGCGCCGCTCCGTGCCGTCCTCGGACATCACAATCCGGGCGAAGGGCGGCTCGCCGGTTTCCGAATGTGCAGTGAGGGACACCAGCCTGTAGTGTTCGTTCACCGACTGCTCGAGATTTTCCTCGGTGACGAGCGCCTGGAGGTCCTCGTCGAAAATCTCGTGCTTCTTGTCGGCGAGATCCTTGAAGCGCTTGAACGCGGCGTTCAGCATCTCCTCGGACTCGATCATGATCCCGAGCTCCTGCAGCCGGGTGCGGAAGGCGTTGCGGCCGCTGTGCTTGCCGAGCACGAGCTTGTTGGCGCTCCAGCCCACGTCCTGCGCGCGCATGATCTCGTAGGTGTCGCGGCTCTTCAGCACCCCGTCCTGGTGTATGCCGGACTCGTGCGCAAACGCATTCGCCCCCACGATCGCCTTGTTGGGCTGCACCGGGAAACCGGTGATACCCGAGACGAGGCGGCTCGCCGGCACGATCTGCGTCGCATCGATCCCGGTGTCGCACCCAAAAACGTCCTGCCGGGTGCGCACCGCCATCACGATCTCCTCCAGCGCGGCGTTCCCGGCGCGCTCGCCGAGGCCGTTCACTGTGCATTCCACCTGCCGCGCGCCGTTGAGGACGGCGGACAGCGAGTTCGCGACCGCGAGGCCGAGGTCGTTGTGGCAGTGGACCGACCATATGACCTTGTCGGCGTTCGGGATGCGTTCGCGCAGCGTACGGATCAAATTGCCGAACGCATCCGGCAGCGTGTAACCCACCGTGTCCGGAATGTTGATCGTCGTCGCGCCCGCCTTGATCACGCTGTCCAGGATGCGGCAGAGGAAATCGATGTCGGAGCGGCCGGCGTCTTCAGGGGAAAACTCGACGTTGTCCGTATATTCACGGGCCCACTTCACCGCGCGGACCGCCTGCTCGATCACCTGCGAGGGCTCCATCCGCAGCTTCTTTTCCATGTGAATCGGAGAAGTGGCGATGAAGGTATGCACGCGCGGTGAAGCGGCCACCCGCACCGCTTCGCCGCAGCGCCGAATGTCCTTCTCGTTCGCGCGCGCGAGCCCGCACACGGTGCTGTCCTTGACGATGCGGGCGACCGCCTGCACCGCCTCGAAGTCGCCGTCGCTCGCCGCCGGGAAACCGGCCTCGATCACGTCCACCCGCATGCGCTCGAGCTGGCGCGCGATTCGCAGCTTCTCTTCCTTGGTCATCGATGCGCCGGGGCTCTGCTCGCCGTCGCGCATGGTGGTGTCGAATATGATCAATCTGTCCTTCGCCATGGTGTTCTCCGATCTCTGCTGCGGGCCGCCTCAGCGGCAAGGCACGCCGAATTGAGCTGCAGGCCGGGCGGTGTACCGCGCCGGGCCGAAAACTGCGAATTGTGGGAGTGTGTATTAGCGCGCGCGAACGCGCAGCAGCAGGCCGGCCAGCAGGAGGCTGGCAAGGAGAAGTGACGCATTGGCCTGGCTGAACGGATACATGTCGCCGCAATATAGTAGCTTTGGCGGTATCGTGCAAGCCCTACCCGGGCGTCGCGGACGGCGGCTTGGCGGAGCGGCGCTTCATCACGTCCCAGATCCAGATGACATAACCCGAGAGCCCGTAGCACACGAAAACGGTGAAGAGTATTTCAGGCAGCGTGCTCTGGAAGGTGATGAGGACCACGAGCGCCATGGCGATGCCGACCACCACGGAGAACGGAACGCTCTTCCGGAGATTGATGTCCTTGCCGCTGTAGAACTTGAGGTTGCTCACCATGGTGAGGCCCGCAAACATCGTGAGCGTCCAGGCGAGCCAGCGCACGTCGTAGCCTTTCACCTGGTACTCGTTGAGCGCCCAGACCAGTCCGGCGACGAGGCACGCGGCGGCCGGGCTTGGCAAGCCCTGGAAAAACCGCTTGTCGGCGACATCGAGCGTGGTATTGAAGCGCGCGAGCCTGAGCGCGGCGCACGCGCAGTACACGAACGCCGCGATCCAGCCGAGCTTGCTCGAAAGCCATGGCCCCAGCACGGAAGTCTTCTCCACCAGCGCGAAGTCCTGCAGTGCCCACACGTACACCACCAGCGCCGGCGCGACGCCGAACGACACCATGTCGGAGAGACTGTCGAGCTCGGCGCCGAAAGCGCTCTGCGTGCGCGTGAGACGCGCCACCCGCCCGTCGAGCCCGTCGAACACCATGGCGACGAAGATCGCGATCGCCGCCTGCTCGAAACGCCCGCTCATCGCTTGGACGATCGCATAGAAGCCGGCGAAGAGCGCGATGATCGTGAAGAGATTGGGCAGCCAGTAGATACCGCGCCGCGCAAACCGCGTCTTGATGAAAAGCTTGCTCTCGCGCGGCTCGTACATGAGGCTCAGGCCGGCACTTCAGGGCAGCAGCGCGAGCACTGTCTCGGTGGCGTATACCTTGTCGCCGATGCTCGCGCGCGGCAGGGCGGCGGGCGGCAGATAAACATCGACACGCGAACCGAAGCGGATGAAGCCGAAGCGCTCGCCGCGCGCGAGCTTCTGCCCCTTCCTCGCGTAACAGAGTATGCGTCGCGCGATGAGCCCCGCAACCTGCACGCAGGTGACATCGGCCCCGCTCGGCGTGCGGATCCAGAGCGCGGCGCGCTCGTTCTCTAGGGACGCCTTCGACATCACGGCGTTGATGAACTTTCCGGGGTGATACCACTTTTCGCGGACTTCGCCATCCACCGGGCTGCGGTTGGAGTGCGCGTTGAAGACGTTCATGAAGACGCTCATCTTCAGGGCGTCGCGATTGAGATATGGATCCTGCGCGCGCTCCACAGCGACGATGCGTCCATCGGCGGGCGCGAGCACCGCGTGCGGGTCTTCGGGAACGGCCCGCGGCGGATCGCGGAAAAACTGCACCACGAAGAGCGCGATGAGCCAGAACGGCAGCGCCCACCAGAAGCCGGCGAACCCGTGCACGAGCGCGGCGACCGCGATCGTGAGGGCGACGTAAAACCAGCCTTCACGGGCGATGATGGGGTGCGGGTAATTTGCGCGCGTACGCGCGCGCTCTTCCGCGCGGCGGCCTGCTGCCTGATCCTGTAGCCTCGATCCTGAATCCTGCATCCTCGATCCTTAAGCCTAGTTCCTCGACTGGTCCACGAGCCGGTTCTTCTTGATCCACGGCATCATGTCGCGCAGCTTCGCGCCCACCGTCTCCACCTGGTGCGCGGCGCCGATACGCCGCATCGCTTTGAGGGAGGCGGCACCCGCCTTGTTCTCGAGGATGAATTCCTTCGCGAACTGGCCGGTCTGGATCTCGTGCAGGATCTTCTTCATCTCCGCGCGCACCTGGTCGTTGATGATGCGCGGCCCGCGGGTGAAGTCGCCGTATTCCGCGGTGTTGGAGACCGAATAGCGCATGTTCGCAATGCCGCCCTCGTAGATCAAGTCGACGATCAACTTCACTTCGTGCAGGCACTCGAAGTACGCCATCTCGGGCGCGTAGCCGGCCTCGACCAGCGTCTCGAATCCTGCCTGGATGAGCGCGGTCAAGCCGCCGCACAGCACCACCTGCTCGCCGAAGAGATCGGTTTCGCATTCCTCGCGGAACGTGGTTTCGATCACGCCGGCGCGCGCTGCCCCGATGGCGGCGGCATAGGAAAGGGCGACATCGCGCGCCTTCTTCGATGCGTCCTGCGCGATCGCGATGAGCGAGGGCACGCCGCCGCCCTGGGTATAAGTCGAGCGCACGAGGTGCCCGGGACCCTTGGGGGCGATCATGATGACGTCGAGATCGGCGCGCGGCTCGATCTGCTTGAAATGAATGTTGAAGCCGTGCGCGAAGGCGAGTGTCGCGCCCTCCTTGATGTTGGGCTCGATCTCGTCGTGATAGACCTGCGGATGGTGCTCGTCGGGGAGCAGGATCATGACGAGATCGGCGCTCTTCACCGCCTCGGCGACTTCCTTCACCGGAAGGTCGGCCTTCTTCGCTTTCGCCCAGGACGCGCCGCCCTTTCTCAGGCCGACGGTGACCTTCACGCCGGAGTCCTTGAGATTGTTGGCGTGGGCATGGCCTTGCGAACCGTAACCGATGATCGCTACATGCTTGCGCTTGATGAGCGAGAGGTCGGCGTCTTTATCGTAATAGATCTTCATCGATTTCCCTCTTGGTTGAATGGCGTGAGGCGTGAGGGCTGAGGCGTGCTGCGCGTTCTGCGGCGGGACTGCTCCTCGTCTCCACTCCCCTTCTAGACTCTCAGGACGCGGTCGCCGCGCCCGATCCCCGATGCACCGGTGCGCACCGTCTCGAGTATGGCGCTGCGGTCGATCGCGCTCAAGAAAGCGTCGAGCTTGGAGCAAGTGCCCGTCAACTCGATCGTGTAATCCTTGTCGGTCACGTCGATGATGCGCCCGCGGAAGATGTCCGCCATGCGCTTCATTTCTTCCCGGTCCTTCCCGATCGCGCGCACCTTGACGAGCATCAGCTCGCGCTCGATGTGGTCGCCGTCGGAGAGATCGACGACCTTCACGACGTCGATCAGCTTGTTGAGCTGCTTGGTGATCTGCTCGATCACTTCGTCGGAGCCGTTGGTGACCACCGTCATGCGCGAGAGCGTCGCGTCCTCGGTGGGCGCGACGGTGAGCGATTCGATGTTGTAGCCGCGTGCGGAAAAAAGCCCCGACACCCGGGAGAGCGCGCCCGCCTCGTTTTCGAGCAGCACGGAAATGATGTGTCTCATACGAGAATCATCTCCGAGAGTCCCTTGCCGCCCGGCACCATGGGGAACACGTTCTCGGTCTGGTCGGTCACGAAGTCCATGAAGACGAGATCGTTGCTGCGGGAAAACGCTTCCTTCAACGCGGGCTCGACGTCCTCGGGCTTCTCGATGCGCATGCCGACGTGGCCGTAGGATTCGGCGAGCCGCACGAAATCGGGCAGGGCATCCATGTACGACTCGGCGTAGCGGTTGCCGTGGAAGAACTCCTGCCACTGCCGCACCATGCCCATGTATTTGTTATTCAGGTTCACGATCTTGATCGGCAGCCGATACTGCTTGCACGTGGAGAGCTCCTGGATGCACATCTGGATGCTCGCCTCCCCGGTCACGCACGCCACTTCCGCGCCCGGGTGCGCAAGCTGGGCGCCCACGGCAGCCGGCAGCCCGAAGCCCATCGTGCCGAGGCCGCCCGAATTGATCCAGCGCCGCGGCCGGTCGAACTTGTAGAACTGCGCCGCCCACATCTGGTGCTGGCCCACGTCGGAGGTGATGTAGGCCTCGCCCTTGGTGATCTCGTAGAGCCTCTCGATCACGTACTGCGGCTTGATGAGCGGGCTCGAGCGGTCGTACTTGAGGCAATCGCGCCCGCGCCAGAGCTCGATCTGCGTCCACCAGGTCTTGAGCGCTTCCTGGTCGGGCCGCACCTTGCCCGCTTCGAGCTGTCGCACGAGCTCGCGCAGCACTTCGCGGACATTGCCGACGATCGGCACGTCGACCTTGACGCGTTTGGAAATCGAGGATGGGTCGATGTCGACGTGTATGATCGTGCGCGGCTCTTCGAAGAAGTGCTTGGGATTGCCGATGACCCGGTCGTCGAAGCGCGCGCCGATGGCGAGCAGCACGTCGCAATGCTGCATGGCCATGTTCGCTTCATATGTCCCGTGCATGCCGAGCATGCCGACGAATTGTCGGTCGGTGGCGGGATAGCCGCCGAGCCCCATCAGCGTATTGGTGCACGGGAAGCCCAGCGTGCGCACGAGCTCGGCGAGCTCCTGCGCGGCATTCCCGAGGATGACCCCGCCGCCGGTATAGATCATCGGGCGCTTGGCGCTTGTCAGCGCCTGGATCGCCTTCTTGATCTGCCCCGAATGCCCCTTGACGACGGGGTTGTAGGAGCGCATCACCGTCGTTTCCGGATACTTGAACTCCGCCTTGTGGACGGTAATGTCTTTCGGGATATCGACGACCACGGGTCCCGGGCGTCCGGTGGACGCGATGTAGAAAGCCTTCTTCATCGTCGTCGCGATGTCGTTCACGTCCTTCACCAGGAAATTGTGTTTGACGCAGGGACGCGTGATGCCGACCGTGTCGCATTCCTGGAAGGCGTCCTGGCCGATGGCGTGAGTCGGCACCTGGCCCGTGATGACGACGAGCGGAATCGAGTCCATGTAGGCCGTGGCAATTCCGGTCACGGCATTGGTCACGCCTGGGCCGGAAGTGACGAGCGCGACGCCTACTTTCTCGGTAGAGCGCGCGTAGCCGTCCGCGGCGTGCACCGCGCCCTGCTCGTGGCGCACGAGTATGTGCTTCACCGCGTTCTGCTTGAAGAGCTCGTCGTAGAGGTAGAGTACGGCGCCGCCGGGATAGCCGAACACGTATTCGACCCCTTCTTCCTGAAGGCATCGGATTACGATTTCAGCGCCGGTGAGTTCCATGAGATAGCTTCGCGACGAAAAGGCGGAAAACTTGGGACATTACCGGGTAGCCGCTCTTTGGTCAAGCAAAATATCCCTGTAAACAGCATGATACATAGTACGCCGGCATTGCGCGCGCGAGCGGTTTGCGGGCGTGGAACGTTTTGCTAAGATGCCTCGACCCGGCGGAGGGTGGGTCTCGCGCACCGGGCAAGAAAAAGCGGGAACGAAAGCCCCCAAATAAAGGCAACCCACTGGCTACTTATAAAGAACTCGCGGACTTCCTCGCAGAAGTAGAGCGGCGCGCCTACAAGCAGGCGATGTTCGCCGTCCGCGACGAGGAGACGGCACTGGACATCGTTCAGGACGCGATGCTGAAACTGACCGAGCGCTACTCGGGCAAGCCGCTCGCGGAACTGCCGCTGCTCTTCCAGCGCATCCTCCAGAACGCGATTCGCGACTTCTACCGTCGAAGTAAAGTGCGCTCGCTGTGGATGACGCCGATCTCGGCGCTCTTCGGAGCGGAGAGCGAAGAAGACTGCGACCCGCTCGAAACTTTGGAAGTGGCGCGCGACTCCAATTTCGCGGAGCTGCCGGCGGAGCAGCTAGAGCGCTCGCAAATCGTTGCCGCCATTGAAAAAGCTCTGGAAAAGCTGCCGGCCCGTCAACGTCAGGCTTTCCTCCTGCGTTACTGGGAGGAGATGGACGTCGCGGAGGCGGCGAAAATAATGGGTTGCTCGGAGGGGAGTGTGAAAACACACTGCTCACGGGCAACCCATGCGCTTGCCGTGATGCTGCGGAAACAGGGGATCAAGTTATGAACGAGCCAAACGACGAACTGGCGCGCAGGATTGTCCAGCACCTCGATTTCGGCGCCGATCATGTGGGGTCGTTGACGCGCGAGCGCCTGCTCGAGGCGCGCAAAGCCGCGTTGTCACGCTACCAGGAACGCTTGCAGCCGGCCGGCAGACTCGCGTGGGCGAACGGCCCGCGGGCGAGGCACGGCGAACACCACTTTCTCGCGCCCCGCTATCTGATCGCGGCTGCAGCGTTGATCGCGGCCATGATCGGCATCGCATACTGGCAGAACGGCTCGAGCCCGGCCAGCGAGATGGCCGAGATCGACGCAGGGCTACTCTCCGATGAGCTGCCGATCAACGCCTATCTCGACAAGGGTTTCGATTCGTGGCTAAAACGCTCATCTCCCTGATCGTCTGGATATGTCTCGCCACACCCGGCATTGCGGCACAGGTCAAGCCCGAAACTAAGAAGGCGCCCCGGCCCGCGTGGTCGGAGCTCACTCCGGTGCAGCGCGAGGTCCTCGCCCCGCTCGAACCCGAGTGGGACAAGATGGACAGCACGCGGCGCAAGAAATGGGTCGGCATCGCGAACCGCTATCCGAAGATGACGCCGAAGGAGCAGCAGCGGCTGCAGAAGCGCATGCGCGACTGGGCCGCGCTCACGCCCGAGCAGCGCAGGGCGGCACGCGAGAAGTATCAGAGACTGAAGCAGATGAAGCCGGACGAGCGCCAGGAGGTGAAGACCGAGTGGGAGCGCTACCAGCGTTCGCTCGCGCAGCAGCAGCAACGCCGCGGCGCGCCGCTCGAACCAACCCTCACCGATCCGCCTCCCGAGAATCCCGCCGAGGCGTCATCCGGCCCCTCCGGCACCGAAGCGCCTGCCGAAGAAACGGTCGGCTCCGGCCAGCCGAGCCAGTGATCGCCGCACCCGCGGCCGGGGAAGCCGCCGGGCTCGGTCGGCGCGTCCTGAGCCTCCTCTACGAAGCGCTGCTGGCGACCGCCCTCGTCCTCGCGATGTCGGTTCCGTTCGCCGTGCTGACGCAGGGCTGGGATTCCGCTCTCAAGCGCCCGCTCAACCAGCTTTATCTCGCTCTCGCGCTCGGCATTTATTTCGTGTGGCAGTGGACGCGCGGCGGCCAGACCCTGGCCATGAAGACGTGGCGCCTGCGCCTGGTCACGCGGGACGGTGGACCGCTCAGCGCGGGACGCGCGGCGCGCCGCTACGCCTTCGCGCTCGCCGGCACCGCGCTCGCCGGATTCGGCTTCATCTGGGCGCTTTTCGATCCGGAGCGCCAGTTTCTCCACGACCGGCTGGCCGGCACGAAGATCATCGTCGTTCCTGCAGCCAGATCATCCCCACCGCAACGCTGAGAAACATCAGCGTGGGAACGACCGCGCTCACGACCGCGGGCCAGTCATTGAGCAGCCCGAGATGGCCGAACAGCCGGTTCAGGAAGTGAAAGGCGAGACCGAGCATGATGCCCGCGACGATCTTCGCGCCCACGCCGCCCTGCCGGCGCTGGAAGTAGGCGAAGGGCAGCGCGAGCAGCATCATGACGAGCACCGCGACCGGGTACATGATCTTGGTCCACAATGCGATCTCGTAACGAAGCGCCTTCTGCCGGTTCTCCTTGAGGTGCTGCGAATAGGAGTAGAGGCTCCACGCTGACATCTGTTCGGGCTTCACCAGCAGCACGTTCAGCAGCCGCGGCTCGAGCACCGACTGCCAGCTCGACTCCGAGATCCTCGTCACGCTCGCCTTGCGGTTATCGAACGTGGTCTGCACGACGTCGGTGAGGAGCCAGCGCCGATCGCTCTGATAATCGCCGCGTTGCGCGAAGCTGATCTGGCGCAGGCGAAACCTGTCATCGAACTCGTAGATCTTCACGCCACGCAGCGTGGAGTCGGGCAGCACTTCGAGAACGTTGATGAAGCTCGTGCCATCCTTGATCCACAGCCCGGAGCGGAATTCCTGGGCGACGAGACCCGTGATCGCCTGCGAGCGGATGCGCTGGGCAAGCTGTTCGGCGGTCGGCCCGATGAATTCGCCGAAGACGAACGTAAGCACAGCAAAGATCATCCCCACTGCTCCCAGCATGCCCGCCACGCGGGTGATCGAAACACCGGAAGTGCGCATCACGGTGTATTCCGAAGTCGCCACGAGCTGCGCCAGCGCGAAGAGCGTGCCGATGAGCGCCGCGATGGGGAAGATCTCGTAGATGTGATTGGGCACCGAGAGCAGCACGTGTAAGAGGATGTGCCGCAACTGGTATGCGCCCCGCCCGAGGTCCTTGATTTCCTCCACGAGATCGAAAAACGCGAAGAGCACCACGAGCGCCGCCGTAACGAGGGCGGTGGCGGCAATGATCTCGCGGGCGAGATAGCGGCGCAGCGTCCTCATTTCAGGAGCCGGAAGAGCGAGAACACCATCACGCGGCGGTAGAAGAGGACGACGAGCAACGCCGCCATCAGCGCATGCACGCCCCACGCCCCGAGCGTGAGATCGATGCGCGATTGCGCGATGGAGGCCTGCACGATGGACAGCAGATTGCTGTACGTCGCGTAGATGAGTAGCGCGAGGAGGAGATTCATCGAGCGCCCGGCGCGCGGGTTCACGAACGAGAGCGGGATCGCGAGCAACGACAGCAGGAGCGCGGAGACCGGAAGTCCGATCCGCCACGAGAGCTCCGCCATGGTCGCCGGTGTGCGGTTTTGCAGGAGCTCCGCGGTGGATGTGGTTTTCGTGGTCGGGGCGCGCGCCACCATTTCCGACGCTTCGATGCGCATCGCGTAGCGCTCGAACTCGGCGATGCGGTATTCCGCCGTGCCGGCTTCGCCCTCGTAGCGGCGCCCGTTCAGGAGGACCAGAAAGCGGTCGCCGTTCGGCATGGTCTCCTGGAATCCCTGCTCGGCCACCATGACCCCGGTCTTGTGATGCTGGGTTGCGCTCACGAAGACGTTGGCGACGAGATTCTCCTTCCCCGACACCTCTTCGACGAAGTACACGCGGTCGGCATGGCGTGACTCGCGAAACACGCCGGGCGACACCGCGGAGACGTCGTCGCGGCTCTCCATCAAGCGGCGGAATTCCTCGGCCTTGCTCACCGCCCACGGCGAGAGCACAAGCGATAAGAGACCGATCGTGAAGACGAGCGGCAGCGCGAAAACGAGGACGGGCCGCACCCACTGCGTCAGGCTCACGCCGCAGGAGAACCACACGATCATCTCGGAGTCGCGGTAGCTGCGCGTAAGCGTCATGAGCACCGCGATGAAGAGCGTGATCGAGAGCAGCACCGGAAGGTAGCTCAGCATCGTGAACCCGAGCAGCGCCGCCACGCCCGCGGAGGTGATCGCGCCGCTTGCCGCCTGACCGAGGAAGCGCACGAGCTGGGTGGTCAGGGTGATGCCGAGCAGTACCAGGAAAGTGCCGAGCGCGACGATCGCCAGTTCACGCAGCAGAGCTTTACGAAAGACCATTCACGCGCTTTGCATTTGGCGAAGAATGCCAGATAATCAGCGATATATTGCACTTGATTCGCGAGGGAGCCAAGCGTGGAATTTAGCATAAAAAGTACAGCGCCGGGACAGACGAAGAGCGGCTGCGCGGTGGTCGGCGTCTTCGAGTCATGCAAGCTTACGCAACCCGCGGCGTCGATCGACCGTGATGCAAAGGGGTACATCAGGAACATCATCGAGCGGGGCGATCTCGACGGAAAGCTCGGCGCAACGCTCGTGCTCCACAACGTGCCCAACGTGGCGAGCGAGCGCGTGATGCTCGTCGGGCTGGGCCCGGAATCCGGATTCGCCGAAAAGCAGTACCGCGAAGCGGTGGGCGCGGCGATCAGGACGTTGAACTCGACGGGCGCGACCGACGCGTCGCTGCATCTCACCGAGATCGCATCGCTCAAACGCGACATCAAGTGGCGCGTCGCCACCGCGGTGGCGGTCGCGGGCGAAGCCGTCTACCGCTTCGACCAGATGAAGAGCAAGAG
>CAMPGR010000055.1 GCA_946885605.1 uncultured Pseudomonadota bacterium | reverse complement strand
GGGTCAGACCCGAGGTCCGACCCCATACAGCGCGCGTATGCCAGAACCGCTATGCGGAGCGCGCTCTGCGCAACGGGTGCTCCGACTGCATCGCCGCGAGTTTTTCTTCATCCGTGAGATCGATGCGCAGCGGCGTGATCGAGATGTAGCCCTGCTCGAGCGCCCAGCGGTCGGTGCCTTCGTCGGTTTCGGTGACCGGCATCGCCATGAACCAGTAGTGCTGGCGCCCCAGCGGATCCTTGCCCGGCATCACTTTGCCGTCGTAGAGGCGGACCGATTGGCGTGTCCACATCATGCCTTTCGGGCGCTCGTGCGGAAAATTGACGTTGACGAGCGACAGGGTGTCGTCGGGCAGGAGCGCTTCCAGCACTTCGCGCATCGGCCGGCGCAGTCTTTCGAAATCGGGCTGCTCTTCGGGGGCCGGAATACTGAGGGCAATGCCGCGCATTCCCATGAGCGCCGCCTGCTTCGCGGCCGCAACCGTGCCCGAATGCCAGATGCCGTGCCCGACGTTGCTGCCCAGGTTCACGCCCGAGAGCACGATGTCGACGCCTTCCCACAGGGTAGTTCCGAGCGCGACACAGTCCGCTGGCGTGCCGTTCACGCGATAGGCGTCGATATCGCTGAGCGGCGTATGCTTGACGGTGAGCGGTCGTGACGACGTGATCGCGCTGCCTGCGGAAGACATCTCGACGTCGGGCGCCACCACCCGCACCTCGCCGAATTCGGCGGCCGCTTGCGCGAGTGCCGCGATGCCGGGGCTGTACACGCCGTCGTCGTTGGAAACCAGTATGCGCCGTGCCATGTCTTAGGGTTGGTTCCGTTTTTTTCCCACGGGTTCCATCCGATGCGGGTCGTGCTGGTCCACAATCCGGGTGCCGGCGACGACTCCGCGCCGGGCGCGCCGCAGCTGAAAAAACTAATTCGCGAGGCGGGGCATGAGCTGCACTACTGCTCGGTGAGCAGCAAGTGGAAAGCCCTGTTGGACGACGCGCCGGATCTCGTCGCAGTCGCGGGCGGCGACGGCACCGTGGCGCACGTCGCGCGTCACATGATCGGGCGGCGCATACCGATCGCGGTGCTTCCGCTCGGCACAGCGAACAACATCTCCAAATCGCTCGGTATACGGCACGTGCCGCTCGAGGCGCTAATCGCGAGCTGGTCGTCCGGACAGCGCAGGCCCTTCGACGCCGGAATCCTTTCCGGGCCATGGGGCACGCAGCACTTCATCGAAGCCATGGGCGCGGGGCTTTTCGCGCACGCGATGCAGGAAGCGGACGAGAACGCGACGCTGGAGAACCTCAAGGACGCGGAGGCGCGCGCGACCTACGCGCAGCAGCTGCTGCGCGAGCACCTGAAAGCGTGCCGGCCGCTGCGCCTCGACATCAAGGCGGACGGCGAGGACCTTTCCGGCGAATACATTCTGTTCGAGGCGATGAACATGGAGTTCGTCGGCCCCAATCTCTATCTCGCCCCGGACAGCGTCGGCGACGACGGACGGCTCGATGTCGTTCTCATGGCCGAGCGCGACCGCAAGAAGCTCGACGAGTATCTCGAGACGTGGCAGGAAGGCGTGACGCTTCCGCCGGATTTCAAGACGCTCAAGGCGGCGCATATCGAGATCGAATGGACCGGCTTCGACATCCATGTCGACGACGAGATCCTGCCCGGCAGGAAAAAGCCCCGCGCGAAGCCGCCCGCCCGCCTCACCGTGGGCGTCGAGCGCAACGCGCTCGAGTTTCTCGTGCCCGCCCGTAACGACTCCCCCGCGGCCGAGTAGGCGCCGCGCGCTTTTCATCCATAGCGTGGACTAACTGCCGCGCGGGCGCCGTGCGGTCTTCTATAATCGGCGACCATCATGATAGAAATCAACGAACGTATCGACGTCCCCTCCACACCGTCCACAGTTTGGCAGATCCTCTCCGACCCGCACGCGGTCGTAGATTGCGTGCCAGGCGCCGCGCTCGGGGAAGCGCAGGAGGACGGCTCGTTCGATGCGAAGCTGGTGGTGAAGTTCGGCCCGGCGAAAGTCACGTTCCAGGCGCGGGTTGCATTGGCGTTCGACGAAGCGGCAAGGAGCGGTCAGGTCACCGCACGCGGCAAGGACAACCAGGGCGGGACGCGCGTCCGCGCAACGATGAACTTCAAGGTCGTCGAGCAAACCGACCCCCCGGGATCGACGATCCCGGTCGACGCGCAGGTGGAGATCACCGGGCGTCTCGCCTCGCTCGTCGAGAGCGGCGCGAAGCTCGTGGTGAAACGCATGACGGCGGAGTTCTCCGAGCGGCTCGCCGAGCGCTGCGGCGCCGGCACGGCTTCCTCCGGCGAGCAGCAGTAGCTCCGCCCAAATCATTTCGACGGGAGACACGACATGAAGGTCTATCAAAGGCTCGCGCAGGCATTCGCCGCAGAAGGCGTCACGCATCTCTTCGGCATCATGGGCGATGCCAACATGTACTGGCTGCACGAGCTGGACAAGCTCGGCGTCAAGATGCTCGAAGTGCGGCACGAAGGCGCGGGCCTCGGCATGGCGGACGGCTGGGCGCGCGTTTCGCAAACGCCCGGGGTGGCGACGACGACGTGCGGGCCGGGCGTGTCGCAGCTCGCCACCGCGTTCGTCACGGCCGCGCGCGCGGAGTCGCCGCTCGTCGCTTTTTGCGGCGAGCATCCCACCAACGACGACGAGTACAACCAGCGTTTCGATAACGCACGGTTCGCCGCGGCGTGCGAAGCGGGATTCGTGCGGCTCAACTCGCCGGAAGCGGCCGACGACGTCGTGCGCAAGGCGTTCTACCTCGCGAAGCTCGAATCGCGACCGATCATGCTGAGCTGTCCGATGGACCTTCAGCAGAAGAACTTCGACGACGACGAGCCGTACCAGCCCTCTTCCACGATCCTCGTCCAGCAGCCGGTGCAGCCGGATCCGGATGCGATCGAGCGCGCGGCGGATGTGATCGCGAAGTGCCGCAAGCCCGTGGTGCTCGTCGGACGCGGCGCGCGCTGGTCGGGCGCGGGCAAGGAAATCCTCGAGCTCGCCGAACGCAGCGGCGCGATCATCGCGACCTCGCTCATGGCGAAAACGTGGCTGAGCGAGGATCCGTACCACGTCGGCGTATCCGGGCTCTACGCCACCAAGACCGCGATCCAGCTCTTCGAAGAAGCCGACTGCGTGATCGGCATCGGCGCAAGCCTGAACCGCTACACGACCGAGCACGGCTACCTCTATCCCGAAGCGAAGTTCGTCCACATCGATTTGAAGCCGCACGTCATGATGTTCGGCGGGAAAGCAGCCGACGTGTATGTGCATGCCGACGCGAAGGCCGGTGTGGAGGCGCTCGTGCGCGCGCTCGAGAAGCGCTCGTTCAAGTCCACCGGCTTCCGCACGCCGGACGTGCGAAAGCGCCTCGCCGGCCACTACGAGGATCGCTCGGAATTCCTGATCGAGCAGGGAAACGCCGATCCGCGCGAAGTGATCAACATGCTCGATGAAGTGGTGCCCGCGGACGTGAGCCTCTTCACCGGCAGCGGCTCGACCGCGGGCTTCTCCAACATCCTCTTCCGGCGCCAGCGCCCGGTGGTGCTCGCGAGCCACTTTTTCGGCTGCATCGGCCAGATGCTGCCCGCTGCGATGGGCGGGGTCCTCGCCATGGGCAACAAGCCGGCGGTGCTCGTCGATGGCGACGCGAGCGTCATGATGCACCTCGCGGAGTTCGAATCGATGGTGCGCTACAAGATGCCGCTCCTCGTCATCGTGATGAACAACGAGGCGCTCGGCTCCGAGTACTACAAGCTCGACGCGCACGGCATGAACGCCGAGCTGTCCACCATCCCCACCCCGGACCTCGGCGCCGTGGCCAAAGCCTTCGGCGGCAAGGGCGCGCTCGCGCGCAGCGCGGAGGACGTGCGTAACGCCGCGCAGGAGTGGCTCAGGAACCCGTGCCCGATGATCATCGATGTGCGGATCGCGCGCAGCGTGATCACGCTCCCCTACCGCCGCATCCATTACGGTCGCGACGAGTAAGTACAGACCAGACTTAAACAGACCGCTTAGTGGTCTGTCCCTAAGCGTCTTCGACCAGCTCCTGCGCCCAATGGCGCTTCTTCCGGAACAGCGTCATGCCGAGGAGAAAGCCGATGGCGGCGCCGGAGAGATGCGCGACCACGTTCACACGAGGATTCGCGGCACCCGTCAACTCGGTGTAAAGATCCCAGCCTATGAACCACCCGGCGAGCAGCCACGCCGGCACCGCGAAGCGGCGGTAGAAGACGACGAGCCACAGGAAGCAGCTGATGCGCGCCCGCGGAATAAAGAAAACGAAGAGCGCGATCATGCCCATCACCACGCCGGAGAGCCCGACAGTGGGCAACGCCTCGGCATGCTGCATCATCGCGAGCGAAAACACGCTGTGCGTGCCGAGTGCGAGCACGATCAGCACCGCCAGGTAAAGTATGGGACCGAGCAGGATCTCGATCGTCGCGGCAAATGCATAGAAAAAAAAGAGATTGCCCATGAGGTGCGCCCAGCTACCGTGCGCCACGGAGGCCGAGAGCATGCGCATGGGATTCCACGAATCGGGCGGATACCACAGCCGTGCGGTGAGGTTCTTCGGCGCCTGCAGGCGAAACGTCTGGTAGGTGTCGAGCAGGACGCCTTCGTAGTGCGACGCGAGGTCCTGCCCGACGCGCGGATTTGCCATCCGCTGGATCAAGTTGGCGAGCACCGCTTTGTCGTCCTGCGCGTGATAGAGGCGCAGCATGAGCTGCGCGCAGAGCGCGGGGTCAGCGGTGCCGCCGAGCCACTTGAGCCCACGGAGAAAACCGGCGTCGTTCTCGCGCTCGCAGAACTGGTAGGCCGACTGGTTCAAGGCACGCTGGTTGCTGTACTGCGCGGTGAAAACGGCGAAGCAGAGCCCGCACACGAAAATCGTGAGCACCGGCAGGTGGAACAACGCGATCCGCGCCCGGTAGGGAAAGAACATTCGGCACCTGGGCCATGCATTCGGCATGGACGGGCGTGACGATAACAGGCACGCAACCACGATTCAATTGCGGCGGCGTAATTGAAGGTTTGTGGCTGTACGGGTAGGCTTATCCACCGCAAAACGATGGCATACGATCAAAGGGGGAGAATCTCGTGAACCATTCATACGTTATCGTCGCACTGCTCGCCGCCATGCTGGCCGGTTGCAACAGCCGCCCGCCGATACAGGCGGAGTCATCCAACTGGATCACGCTCTTCGACGGCACGGAATCAAGCCTCAATAAAAACTGGGATCGCGTCGGCCAGACCAACTGGCGCATCTACCGCGGCAGCGTGATGGCGGACCAGCGCACCAGCAAGACGCCCGCGTTCGTCGTCTCGAAGCAGAGCTACAAGGACTTTCAGCTGAGGGCCGAGTTCTGGGCGAGCAGCGACGCGAACAGCGGCATCTTCATGCGCTGCTCCAACGCGAAGATGCCGACGGACAAGACCTGCTACGAGGCGAACATCTTCGATCAGCGGCCCGATCCCTCGTATGGCACGGGCGCCATCGTGCACATCGCGACCGTGCATCCGATGCCGAAGGCCGGCGGCAAGTGGAACACCTACGAAATCACCGTGCAGGGCGATCGCATTTCCGTCTGGCTCAATGGCGACCTGACCGTGGACGTGGTGGACAAGAAGCTCGCGAGCGGCCCCATCGCGCTCCAGCATGGCGCGGGCACGGTAAGATTCCGCAACGTGCAGGTCCGCCATCTGTAGAAAAACCGGCATGTGGCGCCCGCCTGCCGTAATATTGAAATTCGTCACGGCAGGCTAGCGCATGAACATACCCGACTGGAACGCATTGCGGAGCGAGTTTCCGACGCTCGCCCGCTGGACTTATCTCGACGTCGCGCGCAAGACCATCCCGCCCCGAGCGCAGGAACAGGCGCTCCACGACTATTGGCGCGATGTCGTCGAGAACGCGGGCGAGGACGCCTGGTCTGCCCTCAACGTCGCGAACACGCGCGCGTGCCTGGCGGCGCTCCTCGGCGCGAAGCCCGGCGAGATCGCGTTCACGAAGAACACCACCGAAGGGCTCAACATCGCCGCGCACGGGTTCGACCTGCGTCCGGGGGACAACGTGCTCCTCACCGACATGGAGCACGTCGCCAACGTGTGGGTGTGGAAGCACTGGGAAGCGAAGGGCGTGGAGCTGCGCTATGCGCGCAACAGCGACGGCCGGCTGCCGCTCGAAGCGTTTCTCGAAAAATGGGACGCGCGCACCCGTGTCGTCTCGACCGCCTACGTGACCTATGGCAATGGTTACCGCGTCAATCTGCCGGAGCTCGGCCGGGTCTGCCGCGAGCGCGGCGCGCGGCTCGTGGTCGATGGCGTCCAAGCGGCCGGCATCCTCGCCGCGCCGCTTGGCAGCTTGGGTGCCGACATCGTCGCGATCGGCGGGCATAAAGGGCTCTTCGGCCTGACCGGCTCGGGCATCGTCTACTGCCGGGAAGAGCTCGTGAGCGAGCTGCGCACGGATTTCGTCAAGCCCCCGGTGTCCGAACCCGCGACCCGGGCGCACGTGACGAGCCAGTTCGATTACGTGCGCACGGCGCACCGCTTCGAAGGCGGCAATCCCAACTTCCTCGGCATTCGCGTGCTGCGCCACGGCGCCGAGTTGATCCGATCGATCGGCCTGCAGCAGATCGAGGAGCGGGTGCGCGAGCTGACGACGGCTTGTCTCGATCTTCTCCGGGGTGCCGGATTGAGATCGACCACGCCCCATGAATGGGAGGAGCGCGCGCACATCGTGAACGTGCTCGTTCCGGACGCCGCGGGGCTCATGGAGCGACTGCGCTCGAAGCATCGCGTCGTGACCAACGTCAAGGACGGCGCGCTGCGGCTCTCGATGAGCTTCTTCAACAACGAGGACGACCTCGAGCGCGCGGTGCACGCGATTCAGCGCGAGCTCGGGAATACAACAGCGGCTTCCCCCGCTACAATGGCCTGACGCGGCGGGCTGGTCGGACGCGGCTTGTCGTTCCACGACACCGGAGGAGCTATGAAATACCCCGCACTGAAGCTGTGCGCCGTCGCTTTCGCATTGGTGGCGGCGGTCCCCGTAGCACTCGCCCAGGCCCAGTACCCGTCGCAGCAGATCAGGATCCTCTGCCCGTTTCCGGCCGGTGGCGGAACAGACCTGACCGCGCGGCTCCTCGCCGATCAGTTCAACAAAATTTTCGGGCAGCCGGCCGTGGTGGAGAACCGCACCGGTGCGAGCGGGATGATCGGCACCGGGGCTGCGGCGAAAGCGCCGCCCGACGGCTACACCGTGCTCGTCGCATCGGGCGAAGTCGCGCTCAATCCGCATCTCTACAAGGACAAGATGGCGTATGACTGGGACCGCGACCTGCAGCCCGTCACGCTGCTCGTCAAAGTGCCGAATCTCCTCGCGGTGAACACCGACGTGCCGGCGAAGACGGTCGCGGAGCTCGTCGAATACGCGAAGCGGAACAAGGGCAAGCTCACCTTCTCGTCGAGTGGCGTGGGTAACCCGCAACAGTTGACCGGCGAGCTTTTCAACAAGATGGCGGGCGTCGACATCCGCCACGTGCCGTACAAGGGCGCCGCGCCGCAGATCGCCGATGTCGCGGGCAAGCACATCACCATGACCTTCGTCAGCATCGGCGCCGCGCTGCCGTTCGTCGAGAGCGGCCGCATCCGTCCGATCGGCGTGACGTCCAAGACTCGCGTGTCGGTGCTGCCCGACGTTCCTGCAATCGCCGAGTATCCGCCGCTTTCCAGTTTCGAGCTCGTGAATTTCTTCGGATTCTTCGCGCCCGCAAAAATCCCCGAGCTGGTGCTGAAGCGGCTCAATACCGCGGCGGTGCAGGCGCTGAAGGCGCCCGAGATGTCGAACAAGCTGAAGGCATCGGGGTTCGAGCCTTCGCCCACGTCGCCTGAAGAGTTTCGGCAGTTCATCCGCAACGAGTCGGCGAAGTTCGCGAACATCATCGCGGAGGCGGGGATCAAGCTCGATTAGTGGCGTCGGCTTGGGCACCTTGCGCTTCAGGCAGCGGCCAGGTCCCTCGTCATTCCAGCGTACGCTGGAATCCAGACAACTCTACTGGATGCCAGCTTCGCGCTGGCATGCGCAATGAGCAAGTTCAATGGGCTCGTAGCCTCGCACATGCCGTAGCGAGCAGTCTTTCAAGGAAAGCGTTAATGGACTGGAAATTCGAACTGATCATGAAGCCGCCCCCGGTGCCCCTGACCGAGGGCCCGGTGTGGGACGGGGAATACGTCTATTTCACGCACATCCTCGCGAGCCGCATCATGCGCTACGAACCGAAGAGCGGCACGCTCATGGAATGGCGCACCGGCACCAATCGCACCAACGGGCTCGCGTTCGACGCGCAGGGCCGGCTCTACGGCTGCTGCTCGGGCGGCCGGTCTCTGGTGCGCTTCGAGCCCGATGGAAGAATGGTCACGCTCGTGGATCGCGTCGACGGCAAGAAGCTCAATACGCCGAACGACCTCGCTATCGATCGTAAGGGCCGCATCTGGTTCACCAATCCGTGGAACGAAGGCAACATCGACCCGACGGAAAAACCGGAGCTCGACAACCGCTCGGTAATCCGCGCCGACCCGCAGCCCGACGGCTCTTACACCGCGACGCGTGTCACCTTCGACACTACGCAGCCCAACGGCATACTGGTCTCGCAGGATCAGACCACGCTTTACGTCGCGGAAAGCGGCTACGACCCGAAAATCCCACGCGAGCTCCGCGCCTATCCGATTCGCGACGACGGCAGCCTGGGCACGTATTCGTTGCTCTTCACGTGGGGCGCCGATGCCAAAGGGCTGCATCGCGGCATCGACGGCATGTGCCTCGATCGAGACGGCAATATCGTTGCAGCAGCCGGCTGGGAAGTGAACGGCGCCGGACCGATGATTTACGTCTTCACGCCGAGGGGGCGCGTACTCGCTACGCATCCCGTTCCCGCCAACCGGCCGACCAACTGCTGCTTCGGCGGGGCCGACTTGTCGACCCTCTTCGTCACCACGACGCAAGGTCACTTCTTCAAGGCACCGACCGAACGCGTGGGCTGGGCGCTTTACCCCTGAGCGGCGGTGTCAAGGCCGAGCCCATCCTCAAACCCATCCCCACCCCTAGCACGGAATGAAAGCGACACACGACGTGTTGCGCCTGCACACCCGAATCTGCATTGCAAGCAATCCACCGAGGCGGAGGCGCCATGAATCGCAGAATGCTGTTCCATGCCGCATGCACCCTGGCACTAGTCATCGCCGGCGCGCCGGCGTGGGCGCAGAACGTCAAGGTCACGCCGCTCGGCTCGCACAACGGAGAGCTGTGCGCGCAGGATCGCGCGACGCTCTTCGAGGACCCGACCGGCGTGCGCATACTCTACGACGCCGGCCGCTCGGTAACTGGCGCTGAAGACCCGCGACTGGGCGAGGTGCACGTGGTGCTGCTCACCCACGCGCACGGCGACCATATCGGAGACGCCAGGCTCGCCTCCGCGGGCGCGGGAAGCTGCGAGAAACCGCAGACGTCGCCCGCCGTGCCGAATTCGACCACCGCGGAGATCGCCGCCGCCAAGAACAGCGTGATCCTCATGGTGAGCGACATGGGCGCCTTCATCGGCAAGAAGGTGGAGGCGATCCGCGGCAAGCCGACCGGCAACTGCGCGGCAACGGGTGGCGCGATCCCGGTTCCCCAGGCGACGCCCTGTCTCGCCAATGCTCACCTCGGCGGCTCGCACACCATTCGGGCAGGCAAGGCGACGCGCGGTGTCGACATCACGGTCATCTTCGCTTCGCATGCCAACAACGTGCCGCGCAGTCTGCTCACGGAGCCGCATCGCACGCAACTCGCCGCGGACAACGTCAGCATCGCGCTTGGCCCGCCGACCGGCTACGTCGTCAAGTTCACCAACGGGCTCACGGTCTATCTCACCGGCGACAGCGGCATCCACACCGAGATGAAGAGCGTGGTGCACGACTTCCACAAGGCGAACCTCATGATGATCAACCTCGGGCCGAGCGCGGTGAACTCCGCCGCTGCCGCGTATGCGGCGAACGAGCTTGTGCGCCCGGCTTCGGTCATCGCCTCGCACGTCAACGAGGGCGCCACCGAAGGCGGCAAGCTCAAGCCCAACACACGCACCGCCACCTTCGTCAGCATGGTGAAAGACCGGCCGGTACACCTCGCGATCAGCGGGCGCACGATGGAGTTCGACGGCAGCGGCCGCTGCGTGTCCGGCTGCTGAGCGGGTTGGTCTCGCGTGCATGGAGTTTTCCCCGGCGTACGACGGGGTCAAGGCGGTCTGGATCCCGGATCATTGTCCGGGATAACGGTCTCAGGACTTGTCAAGCAGCTCCGCCGGCACGACGAACGATCGGGACTTGTCGAACAACTCCGTCGGCACGACGAACGATCGGGACTTGTCGAGCAGCTCCGCCGGCACGACGAAGATCACGACTTGCTGAGCAGCTCCGTCACGCCGCCGACCGCCGCGGTGTTGACGCTCACCGTCCGCTCGGTCACGAAACGCAGCAGATAATTGGGCCCGCCGGCTTTGGGTCCCGTGCCGGAAAGGCCTTCGCCGCCGAAGGGCTGTACGCCCACCACCGCGCCGATCATGCTGCGGTTGACGTAAATGTTGCCTACGCGCGCGGCACCTGTCACCTCGTCGACGAACGCCTGGATACGCGAATGAATGCCGAGCGTGAGCCCATAGCCCGTCGCCCGTATCCATTGGAGCACGGCATCGAGCTCGCGCCGGCGATAGGTCGCAACGTGCAGGATCGGCCCGAAGATCTCGGTGCGCGGCAAGTCGTAGATCGGAAGCTCGAAGGCGATGGGCGCGAGGTAGTGGTCCTCCGCCAGCCACGCATCGAGCGGCGCTTCGCCGATGAGCCGCGCGGATCTCCGCAGCTTCTCCACGTGACGCGCGAGCGCGGCATGGCTCGGCGCATCGATGATCGGACCGATGTCGGTATCCGGCTCGGCGGGATCGCCAACCTTGAGCTCGGCGAGCGCGCCCGCGATGAGGCGCATGACGCGAGGTGCGCAGCCTTCATCGAGAAAGAGAATGCGCTGCGCCGAGCAGCGCTGCCCCGCGCTCTGGAAGGCGGAGACGACCACGTCGTCCACCACCTGCTCGGGGAGCGCCGACGCATCGACGAGCATCGCGTTCACGCCGCCTGTCTCGGCGATGAGCGGCACGATCGGCCCTGCGCGCGCCGCGAGCGCGCGGTTGATGTGCTGCGCCGTCTCAACCGACCCGGTGAACGCGACACCGCGTATGCGCGGATCGGCAACGAGCGGCGCGCCGACGCTCTCGCCATCGCCGATGGCGCACGCGGCCACTTCCCGGGGAACGCCGGCGGCGCGCAAGAGCGCAAGCGCCCGCAGTCCGATGCGCGGCGTCTGCTCGGCGGGCTTCGCGACCACGGTGTTGCCTGCCGCGAGCGCGGCGGCGACCTGCCCGGTGAAGATCGACAGCGGGAAATTCCACGGGCTCACGCACGCGAATACGCCGCGGCCGTGGAGCGAAAGCTCGTTGCGCTCCCCCACGGGGCCGTCGAGCACCTGGGGCGCGGCGAACCTCGCCTGCGACTGCGACGCATAGTAGCGGCAGAAGTCGGCCGCCTCCCGCACCTCGGCCACTGCGTCGGCGTACGTGCGTTTCCCTTCCCGCACGATGAGCGAGACGAGCTCCATCATGTGCGCTTCGATCGCGTCCGCCGCACGCCGCAGGAGTTCCGCGCGTTCCATCGCCGGGCGCTGCGACCACGCAGGGAACGCTCGTGCCGCGCGGTCGATCAGCGTGTCCAGTCTCGCGCGCGATGTCGGCTCGGGTTCCGAAGCGCCACGCTCGCGATCCTCGACAACGCGCGCATGAAGCATTGCGAGATTGCCCTGGACCGAGAGGTCGATCCCGATCGAGTTCGCGCGGTCGGGATACAGGTCGCGCGGCAGTGGAATCCGGGGATCGGGCATGTACGGCTGCGGCATTGCGGCGAGCGGGTCGGCGACCAGCTCCTCGACCGGCACATCGGGATCGGCGATCTGGTGTACGAAGGACGTATTGGCGCCGTTCTCCAGCATTCTCCGCACGAGATACGGCAGGAGCTCCTTGAAGCTTCCGACCGGGGCATAGACGCGCACCGGCAACGCGTGCTCCGCGCGCACGGCATCGTAGAGCGCATCGCCCATGCCGAGGAGTTTCTGGAACTCGAAACTCTCGTTGCTTCGGCCCGTGCCGCGCACGAGCTCGAGAACCGTCGCGACGGTGCGGCAGTTGTGCGTGGCGAATGCGGGATAGACCGTCTCCGGCGCCGAGAGCAGCCGTGTCGCGCAGGCGACATAGCTCGCATCGGTCGCGCTTTTGCGCGTGAAAACGGGATAGTCCGGCATGCCGAGCTGTTGCGCGCGCTTGACCTCGCTGTCCCAGTACGCGCCCTTCACGAGCCGCACGCCGATCGGACGCCGCAACGCAACGAGCCACTCGCATACCGCGAGCGCGCGCTTCTGATACGCCTGCACGGCGAGCCCGAGACGGAACTCGCGCGAAAGCGCATCGAAAAGATCGAGCGTCAGCTCGAGGCGCTCCGATTCTTCGGCGTCCATGGTGATCAGCACGCCGCGCGCCGCAGCGATCTCGCACAGCGCCTTGACGCGTGGGAGCAGTTCCGCGAAAACGCGCCCTCTCTTGCTCTCCTCGAAGCGCGGATGGAGCGCGGAAAGCTTGACCGAGATCGAGTCGGGAAGATGGACGGTGTTCAGTGCGCGCCGATACGCGTCCAGATAGTCCGCCGCGTCCTCGGCGGTCCGCGCCGCCTCGCCCAGCATGTCGTACGAATAGAGGTAGGGCCGCCGCCCGGCGCCGCGCTCGACCGCCTCTTCGATCGTCTCCGCAAGCACGAACTGCTCGGCGAGGATGCGCATCGCCCGGCGTACCGCTGCGCGCACCACGGGCTCGCCGAGGCGCGCAGCAAGCCGCTTCAACTGCGCGGGGAGACTATCCTCCTCCGTCTCGTGCCAGCGTGCGAGCGTGCCGGTGAGGAGCAGCGCCCAGTCTGCGGCGTTCGAGACGAGCGAGCCTTCCGTCACCGCGCCCCACTGTCCTTCGGAAAGCTTCTCCCGCAGCAGCGCATCGGCCGTGTCGGGATCGGGAATGCGGAGCAGCGCTTCGGCGACGCACATGAGCGCCACGCCCTCGCGCGTCGAGAGCCCGTAATGCCGCAGGAACGATTCGGCGGAGAGCGGGCCGGTCGGCGTCGCACGGACGCGCTCGGCGAGCCGCAGCGCCTCGGCATGGATGCGTTCTGCGGCGGGCGGACCGGGCTGCAACGCACGCAGGCGATGTACGATCTCCGCTTCGGCGATGCGGTGATCGCGAGCGATGGCGCTGCGCAGTGCGCTCTCTTCCATGGCTACTCGATGAGTGTAGCCGCTCTTTCACTGGCGCGTGTAACAGAGTGAGCTTTCTTCATGGTTCGAGAAGCTCCCCGTGAGCGCCGGGGCTCAGTATTCCGCGAAGATCCTTCTCACCTCCGCGAGATCGCGCGTGCGGGTGAGCGCGAGCATGAGCAGAATGCGCGCTTTCTGGGGATTCAGGTTGTCCGCCGGCACCATGCCGAGCTCGTCGTACTCCTTGCGTCCAATGACGCGCCCGTTGGCGACGCGGGTCGAGCGCACGAGAACCGGCCTCTCGTCTGCGCGAAGCGCATTGATTCCGCGGATCGCTTTCTTGTCAGCCTCGGACAGCGTTCCGGCGCCGGTGCACGCATACACGATGCCTTCAACGCCGGCGCGCTGCAAGGTCTCCAGGAGGAGCACGCTGTTCGACTCCGCGTACGCATAAAGTACATCGACCTTCGGAAACGCGCCGATCGTGGCGACGTCGAATTCAGACCTCACCGTGTGGCGTTTGTCGGGCGCCCGGTAATACGCAACCTTGTCCTGATCGACATATCCGAGGAAGCCCAACTCGCCCGAGCGAAACGTCTCGACGCGATACGTGTTGCTTTTCGTGACATCGCGCGCCGCGTTGATCTCGTCGTTCAGCAGCACCAGCACGCCGCGCCCGCGCGATTCAGGCGCCGCCGCCGTGCGCACGGCATTCACCAGGTTGAGCGGCCCGTCTGCGCTCAATGCCGAAGGCGGGCGTTGCGCCCCGGTAAGAACCACCGGCCGGTCGTGCTTCACGGTGAGATTGAGAAAGTAAGCGGTCTCCTCGATGGTGCTCGTGCCGTGTGTGATCACCAAACCCGACACGCCGGGCTCTTCGCGAAAGATCGTGTTGATTCGCTCGGCGAGCGCCCTCCACACTGCGCTGGTGATGTCGGGGCTCGCCACGTTACAAACCTGCTCGACCCGCACGTTCGCAAACTGCTCGATTTCGGGCACCGCTTCGACAAGTTGTCTTCCGAGCAGCGCGCCGGCCTTGTACTCGGCAAGGCTCATCTTGGAGGCGCCGCTTCCTGCAATCGTGCCTCCCGTGGAAAGCACGACGACGTCCGGGCGTTTCATGGGCAACTCTCCTTGTACGATGCATGCATTATGCCAGTCGGTGCAGCGCTCACCGCGATGAAAGCTGCCGGGACGCTCTATCGAGTCGCACGCGCCTCGGCTATCATCCGGTTCGGAACCCTCATCTTTCTCGCCTATCGTCATGATAAAAACCCGCCAGCGTTCATCTATGAATGTGTTTGCTACTGTCATCAGTGCTGCTGCACTGCTTGCTTTCGTCACAGCGGAAGAGGCCGCCGCGCAGAAGTATCCGGAGAAGACGGTGCGCATCGTTACGCCGTTCGCACCGGGTGGAGGCACCGATATCTTCGCCCGCTTGCTCGCACAGCGGCTCTCGGAAACGACGGGCCAGCAGTTCATCGTGGAAAACCGCCCGGGCGCCGGATCCACGCTCGGCACCGAGCACGTCGCCCGCGCCCCGGCCGATGGCTATACGCTCCTCATGACTTCGGCATCGTTCTCCTACAGCCCAGGGCTCTATCCGAAGCTGCGCTACGATCCGATCAACGATTTCGTACGCGTTTCGCAGGTGGTGCGCGTGCCGCACGTGATCGTCGTGATTCCCTCCTTCCCCGCCAGGAACCTCCAGGAATTCGTCAAGATCGCGCGGGCTCGGCCGGGCGAAGTGCTCTACGCCTCCGCCGGCGCGGGAAGCGCCATGCATCTCGCAGGCGCGCTTTTCGCGATGGTGACGAAGACCGAGCTCACGCACGTCCCGTACAAAGGGGGCGGCGCGACAACCGCCGCCGTGATGGGCGGCGAAGCGACCACGGCCTTCAACACGCTCGAGACCGTGCTCTCCCTCATACGGGCGAAGCGGCTGCGCCCGCTCGCCGTATCGACGCGGGAGCGTGCGGCAGCGCTGCCCGACGTGCCGACCGCAATCGAGTCCGGATTCAAGGATTACGAAGCGGTCGGATGGTTCGGCCTCATGGCGCCCGCCGGCACGCCGCCAGCGATCGTCGAGCGCCTGAGCGCAGAAGTGGCGAGCGCAATGAAGACGCAGTCCATCCGCGAGCGCACGCTCGATCAGGGCGCCACGCCCGTCGGCAGCAAGCCCGCCGAGTTCGAGCGCTTCGTCCGCGACGAAGTCGCGAAGTGGACGCGCATCATCCGCGAAGCCGGCATCAGGCTCGAGTGAGGCCCGAAGATGGGACTAGCGATCGACAAGCTGGCGCGGTTCGTCGCCGAAACGAAATGGGACGACATTCCCGCTCCGGTTCAACGGCACGCGAAGCTCGTCTTCCTCGATACTTTCGGTGTCATCCTCGCCGGCTCCGTACGGCCCGAGGTGCGGCGCCTGAGAGAGCGCCTCGCGCCCACGGCGGGGTCCGGGGCGACCCTATTCGCTCGCGGTTGGCCGGTCCACGAACCGCGCACCGCTGCGTTGCTCAACGGCATCGCCGGCCGTGCGATCGAGCTGTGCGAGGGACTGCGTCTCATCACCGGCCAGCCCGCAATGCAGACGCTGCCCGGCATCCTCGCGGTCGGCGAGCAGGTGGAGGCGCGCGGGCGCGAGATGCTCGCTGCACTCGTCCTTGGCTACGAAGTCGCCGGGCGTCTTTCGACTGCTTTCACGCCTCGCCCTCTCGCACATCAGAACGGCCAGGTCGGGCTCCTCGCTGCCGCGGCTGCCGGCGCCCGCATCCGCGGCTTCGATGCAGCGGGCGTGAGCCTCGCGATGCGCATTGCAACGACGCTGGTGCTGACGCCGGCCTACACCAATGCCGTCGCAGGCGCCACCACGCTCAACGTTGCGGGCGGGATGAGCGGCTTCGCGTGCGCGCTCGCGCCTGAGCTCGCGCTCGCCGGGTTCGAAGCGCAGGAGGACGCCATCGAGGAGGCGCTCGCCAACCTCGTGGGAGACGGCTTCAAGCCCGAGACGCTGCTCGATGGCTTGGGCACGCGCTGGGAGATCACGCGCAATTATTTCCGGCTCCACGCGTGCTGCAATCCCATGCATCCCGCGCTCGATTGCCTGCAGGAGGTGTTGAAGGAACTGCAACCGCGCGCCGAGGAGATCGCGCGCATCGACGTCGCGACCTACCGCTTCGCCTCGGTGATGCGCAATCCCGCCCCGCGCAATTACTTCGCCTCGAAGTATTCGCTGCCGCACGCGGCGGCCGTCATGGTGGTGCGGGGAAATGCGGGCTACCGTGCGATCGACGATACGGCGCTGAACGATCCGCGTATCGCCGCGCTCCGCACGCGTGTGCACATCGAGGAGGACCCGGCGATGAGCGCGGTGGCACCGCGGCTTCGCCCCGCACGGGTCACGGTGATGCTGAAGGACGGCCGGAGGGCGACGCATGCGGTCGAAAGCCACCGAGGCGATTTTCAGCAGCCCTACGAGGAATCCGAGCTGCGGGCAAAATTTCGCGAGCTCGCAAGCGAAGTGCTGACGCCGGACGGCATCGCGTGCGCGGAGCAAATGGTGGACCGCTGCGAGGAATGGTCGAGCACGCGCGAGCTCGCCCGCGAGATCGCCCGTTACGGACGCGCACCGGACTGAAGCATAGCCGGCGCCGGCATCACAACAGGAAGCCAATCATGTTCGATCTCATCATACGGAATGGCTTGACCGTCACGCCCCAAGGCGCCGATCTACGGGATATCGCCATATCGGGCGAAAAAATCGCCGCGATCACCGCGCCGCAGGCGCTGCAAATACCGGCAACGCGAACCATCGACGCGAGCGGCAAACTCGTCATTCCCGGCGGGATCGATCCCCACATCCACTGCAACTGGCCGGTGCAGCCCGGCAAGGACGGCGGCCCGCCGCTGCTGAGCGCGGGACCCGAAATCGTGAGCCGGGCAGCGCTCTTCGGCGGCACCACGACGCTCATCGATTTCGCGGTCTGGAATGCGGGGGAGACGCTCGAGCAGGCGATCGCGCGGCGGGACGCGCAGTGGCGGGGACTGTGCCACTGCGACTATTCGTTCCACGTGACGCTCTTCGGAAAGATCCCGCCGACGACGCTGAACGAGCTGCCGGAGGCCATGCAGTCGGGGTTCCCGACGGTCAAGATCTTCACCACGAACATCCGCCCGTCGATCACGGATAGGAAAGTCGGCTTCGGCGACATCTGGGAGATCTTCAAGGTGCTCGCGCGCCACGGCGGACTCGCCGCGATCCATGCCGAGGAAGACGACCTCGTCATGCACATGTATGAAAAGCTCATCGCGGAAGGCCGCGTCGGCTTCGAGAACATGCCGGACGTGCACAGCTCGCTTTCGGAGGACCTCGCCTTCCGCCATATCATCCGCCTCGCGGAGAACGTGGAAGGCGCGGCGATCTACATGATGCACGTGAGCGCGGGGACCGGGGTTGCGGCGATCCGCGAATCGCGGGCGCGCGGCTATCCGGTCTACGGCGAGACGCTCCATCAGTACATGCTGTACAACGCGTCCGACTACAAGCGCCCGAACGGCCAGATCTATCACACCTATCCGTCGCTCAAGACGGAAGCGGACCAGCAGGCGTTGTGGCGCGGAACGGTGGACGGCGAGATCAGCACGGTGGCGACCGACGGCATCTGCACCACCCTCTGCACGAAGATCCACGGCAAGCGCATCGACGACACGACGGGCGGGAGCGCCGGCGTCGAGCCGCGGCTCCCGGTGATGTACACCGAGATGGTGGTGAAGCGCGGCTACTCGCTCGAGAAATTCGTCGATCACGTGTCGGCCAATGCTGCGCGGCTCATGGGGCTCTATCCGCGCAAGGGCGCGATCGCGGTCGGGAGCGACGCCGATATCGTGGTCTTCGACCCGACGATACGCCGCAAGGTGCGCGTCGAAGACCTGCACGAAGCGGACTACACTCCGTGGGAAGGGCACGATATCGCGGGATGGCCGGAGACCACCGTGCTGCGCGGCAAAGTGGTGGTGGACAACGGCGAGTTTGCGGGCGACGGCAAGGGGCAGCGCATCGCGCGCAAGATCGCCGACCGGATCCGTTCCCGCCCCGCCTGCTGACTGTATTCGTCTTCCCGGAAGGCCGGGATCCAGGACGATCACTGGATGCGGGCTATCATGGGCATGACGAACGCCAGAGGAGAGTAAATGAAGGTTTGTGTGTTTGGTGCAGGCGCGGTCGGCGGTCACCTCGCAGTGCAGTTGCTCGCCGCGGATCCCGCGCGGATCTCGATCGTCGCGCGCGGCGCGATGCTGCGCGCGATCCGCGAGCGCGGGCTCACGCTGCGCAAGGGTGGAAAAGAAGTCCACGTGCCACCGCCCGTCGCGACGGACGATCCCGCGACGTTGCCGAAGCAGGACCTGGTGCTCGTCACGCTGAAAGCGCATTCTGTCCCCGGCGCGGCGCAGTCGATCGCGCAGCTCATGGCGCCCGACGGCTGCGCAGTTTTCCTGCTGAACGGCATTCCATGGTGGTGGCGGCAGTGCTTGGCCGGTTCTGCCGGCACACTTCCCCTCCTCGATCCGGACGGCGCGCTGTGGCGCGAAGTGAAACCGCAGCGCACGCTCGGCGGCGTCGTGCACTCGCCCAACGAGATCGTGGAGCCCGGGGTGATCAAGCACACGGGTCCCGATCATCTGATTCTTGGCGAGCCGGACGGCTCACCCAGCGCGCGCCTCAAAACCGTCACGGAATTTCTGTGCACGCGCGGCGTGGACGCCCGCAGCTCGACCGACGTGCGACGCGACATCCTGCATAAGCTTGTCCTCAATGCGTCGGGCAATCCGATCTCCGCACTCGCCCGCGCGGATCTCGGCGAGCAGGGCCGCGACCCCGAGCTGCGCGCACTCTCCATCGCCGTCATGCGCGAAACGCTCGATGTGGCGGCTGCGCTCGGTTGGGATCTGCGTGCGAGCTTCGATCTGGAAGCGGCCGCAAGGCGCGGCAAGCCAGGAGACCGCCCTTCCATGCAGCAGGACGTCATGCTCGGGCGCCGGATGGAAGTGGAAGCCGTCCTGGGGCAGGTACAGGCGTTTGCGCGCGAGAAGTCGGTTGCGGTACCGACGATCGATGTGATCGTGCCGCTCTTGCGCGCGCTCGATCGCCACACAATAGCAGCCGCCATGTAACGATTGCGATAACGCCACACAGGCAGGAGGAGATCATGCAGACGCTCGTTCTTCGCTTTGTCGCCGTGCTGTTCGCAGTAATGTGTACGCCCCTCGCATTCGCCCAAGCATGGCCGACGAAACCGGTGCGCATGATCGTCAATTTCGCGGCCGGCGGGTCGACGGACGTGATCGCGCGCTCCATGGCGCCGAAGCTCGGTGAAGCGCTCGGCCAACAGGTCGTGGTGGAGAATCGCGTCGGCGCGGGCGGCAACATCGGCATGGAGTACGTCGGCCGCGCCGCCCCCGACGGCTACACGCTGCTCCACTCCTCCGACGGCACGATCCTCATCAATCCGCACCTCTACAAGCTCAACATCGACGTCGCCAAAGACCTGGTCCCCATCGCGCCGACGGCGCGCGCGGGCCTCTTCTTCATCGTGCGCCCCGGGGTTCCGGCCCGTACGCTCGCTGAATTCGTCGCGTATGCGCGCGCAAATCCCGGCAAGCTCAACTACGGCTCGGCGGGCACCGGCACGCTGCAGCACGTCGCGGCGGAGATGCTGATGCGCGCGGCGAAGATCGACGTGACGCACGTCCCGTACAAGGGCTCGCAAGCCGTCCTCGTCGATCTCCTCGGCGGACAGGTGGACTTCACGTTCGACCTCGGCGCGGCGATTCCGCACATCAAGAGCGAAAAAGTGCGGCTGCTCGCCGTGCCGGGCGCAACCCGCTCTCCGATCTTTCCCGACGTGCCGACGATGAAGGAAGCGGGAACCGACGTGGTGATCGAATGGCTCTCGGGCGTCTATGCGCCTGCCGGCACGCCTCGGGAGATCGTCACGCGGCTCAATCGCGAGATCGGCCGCATCATGCAGACGCCGGAAGCCCGCGCGGTGCTCGCGCCGATGGCCGCCGAAGCCGTCGCGCCCATGTCGTCTGAAGAGTTCGCCGCACGCCAGCAGCGCGCACGCGACCGTTTCGGCGCGCTCGTGCGCGAAGCGAACATCCGCCTCAATTAGAGCTGGAGTGCCGTTCGCATGTTGGAAGTTGACATGGGCGAAGGGTACGACGATATGATTCGGGCACCGGTCTTCAAAGACAACAACGAAGGAGGAGCGTAATGCAGATGTCTCATCGCACGTTATCCGCCGCACTGGCGATTGCAGCGGCGTGCGGCGGCTCGATTGCCGCGGACGCACACGCGCAGCAGTACCCCACGAAGATCATCCGGGTCGTGAACCCGAACCAGCCGGGGGGCAACAGCGACGTGCTGTTCCGCATGCTCGCGCCGAAGATGGGCGAGATCCTCGGCCAGCAGCTCGTGATCGACTACCGCCCCGGCGCGGGCGGCAACATCGGCACGGAGATCGTTTCGAAAGCCGCGCCCGACGGCTACACCACGCTCATTGCGGCGGCGAGCTTTCTCATCAACCCGTCGCTCATCAAGAACCTGCCGTTCGATGCGGTGAAGGACTTCACGCCGCTCGGCCTCATCGTCGACATTCCAGCGGGGCTTTTCGTGCATCCGTCGCTGCCCGTGAAGAACGTGAAGGATCTCGTCGCGCTCGCGAAAAAGCGCCCGGGAGAGCTCAACTACTCGAGCTCCGGGCGAGGCGCGGTAGGGCATCTGTCGGGTGCACTGCTGGAGAGCACGACCGGAATCAACGTCGTTCACATTCCCTACAAGGGCGCG
>CAMPGR010000054.1 GCA_946885605.1 uncultured Pseudomonadota bacterium | reverse complement strand
CCTCTTGACTCCGTACTCGAGTACGGCCTTTAGACTTTCCTCCGTCTCGCGCCAATGACACGGAGAATGCCATGAACAACGCACATCATCACCCGCAGCAGGACGATCACGGCCATGGTGCCCACGGTGGCCATGGCGCCCGCTGTTCCGGGAAGCCGGTCCCGGCTGCGGCGCAGGCAACGGATCCGGTCTGCGGCATGAAGGTCGACCCGCATTCCGCAGCGGGTGCGGTGGAGCACCGCGGAACGACGTACTACTTCTGCAGCAAGCACTGCCTCGAGCGGTTCAAAGCCGACCCCGGCAAGTATCTCAATAAGGCGGCTGCACCGCCGCCTGGCGAGGCTCCAAAGGGCGCGCAGTACACCTGCCCCATGCATCCGGAGATCATCCGGGACGCGCCCGGATTCTGCCCGATTTGCGGCATGGCGCTGGTGCCGATAGCGGGCACCGGCGCTGCTGACGATTCAGAGCTGCGGGACTTGACGCGCCGGTTCTGGGTCGGCGTCGTGCTGTCGATCCCGCTCGTCGTCCTTGCCATGGCGCCCATGCTGGGCTTCGAGGAGCCCTTCGGGCTCGCGCCGCGGCAACGCGGATGGGTCGAGTTCCTTCTCGGCACACCGGTCGTGCTGTGGGTCGGCTGGCCGATCTTGCACAAGTTCTGGTTTTCCATCACGCATCGCTCGCTCAACATGTACACGCTGATCGGGCTGGGCGTTGCGCTCGCTTATCTCTTCAGTCTCGCCGCGGTGTTTGCCCCCGGCCTCTTTCCCGCGGAGTTCCGCGAGCACGATGGCTCCGTCGGCACGTATTTCGAGGCGGCGGCGGTCATCGTGACCCTCGTGATGCTCGGCGACGTGCTGCAGCTCCGGGCGATGGGCCGCACGAGCCGGGCGATCCATCAATTGCTCGAGCTTGCGCCGAACATGGCGTGGCGCGTCCACGATGACGGCACCGAAGAACAGGTGCCGATCGATTCGGTGCACGTCGGCGATCGGCTGCGCGTCAAGCCTGGGGAAAAAATTCCCGTGGATGGCGAGGTGCTCGAGGGCTCGAGCTGGGTCGACGAGTCGATGATCACCGGCGAGTCCGTGCCGGTCGCGAAGGGGCCGGGCGACAAGGTGATCGGCGGAACGGTGAACGGCAACGGGTCATTCGTCTTCCGCGCCGAGCGGGTCGGCTCCGAGACGCTGCTCTCGCAGATCGTCTACATGGTGGCGGAGGCGCAGCGCACGCGTGCGCCGATCCAGCGGCTTGCGGACACCATCGCGGCCTACTTCGTACAAATCGTCGTCGCGATCGCGATCGTTACCGCCGTGGTGTGGGGGTTCCTGGGACCGGAGCCCAGGATCACCTACGCGATGCTCAATGCCGTGGCGGTGCTCATCATCGCGTGTCCTTGTGCGCTGGGGCTCGCGACGCCGATCTCCATGACGGTCGCTATGGGTCAGGGCGCGCGGGCAGGAATACTTTTCCGGAACGCCGAAGCGATCGAGCGCATGCGCGACATCGACACGCTGGTCGTCGACAAGACCGGCACGCTCACCCTCGGCCGTCCCGTGCTCACCGATTTCGTTGCCCGCGAGTTCCGCGAGAAGGACGCGCTCGCCCTCGCAGCGAGCGTCGAGCAGCTTTCGGAGCACCCGATCGCGCATGCCATTGTCGAGGGCGCGAAAGAGCGTGGGCTGCCATTGCGCCCTGCGCGCGCCTTCGAAGCCGTCAATGGTCTCGGCGTGCGCGCAGAGGTGGACGGAAGCCGCGTCATTGTCGGCAACCGCGCGTTCCTCGCGGAAAACGGTATCGACACGAGCGCCTGGCATGACCAGGCGGAAAGATGGCGCGACGAGGCGCGGACGGTGGTCTTCGTCGCGGTGAACGGAAAGGCGGTCGCGCTTGCAGCAGTCGCCGATCCCATCAAGGACGGGACGCCAGAAGCCATCGCGGCGCTCAAGCGTGAGAACATCCGGATCGTAATGCTCACCGGAGATTCGGAGCGCACGGCGCGTGCCGTCGCGCGGCAGCTCGGCATCGACGAGGTGTTCTCGGAAGTGCTGCCCGGCGATAAGGTTGACCACGTGAAACGCCTTCAGTCGTCAGGCCACAAGGTCGCGATGGCCGGTGACGGCATCAACGATGCGCCGGCGCTCGCGCAAGCCGACGTCGGCATCGCGATGGGCACGGGAACCGACATCGCGATGGAAAGCGCGGACGTCACGCTCGTGAAGGGCGACCTCCGCGGAATCGCGCGCGCGGTCGCACTCTCGCATGCCACCATGCGCAACATCAAGCAGAATCTTGTGTTTGCGTTCGGCTACAACGCACTCGGCATTCCGATTGCGGCCGGCGTGCTCTACCCCGCCTTCGGCGTGCTGCTCTCGCCGATTTTTGCGGCCGCCGCCATGGCTTTGAGCTCGGTCTCCGTGGTGATGAACGCGCTGCGGCTCAACAAGGCCCGGTTTTGAGTGTGGATTGCGGTCGCCGGGCCGGCGTGTGCCGGACGCGTGACGAAGCGTGAGCGTGAAGAATCTCAACACGCTCCGCCTGCGCCGCCTGGGCATCGACACGTACGACGAGCCGGTGATCTACATGCGCGCCGACTGCCCCGTGTGCCGTTCCGAGGGCTTCGATGCGCATTCCCGCGTCACGGTTGCGCTCAGCGGCAAGCGCATCGTCGCGACGCTGCACATCGTCACCTCGGACCTTCTCGATGCGGCGGAAGCGAGTCTCTCGGAATCCGCCTGGACGCTGCTCGGCGCGCGGGATGGAGATGTCGTCGCGCTTTCGCATCCCGAGCCCGTCGAATCCGTCGGGCACGTGCGTGCAAAAGTGTACGGTCACCGCCTCGATGCCGCCGCGCTGGAAGCGATCGTGCGCGATATCGCCGCACGCCGTTATTCCGACATCCACCTCGCAGCGTTCGTCAGTGCCTGCGCCGGAGATCGGCTCGACACGGAGGAAACGATCGCGCTCACGCGCGCCATGGCGAACGCGGGAGAGCGCATTACGTGGGAAAGCGCTCCCATCGTGGACAAGCATTCCGTGGGCGGGCTTCCCGGGAACCGCACGACCCCGATCATCGTGGCGATCGCCGCCGCCGCGGGGCTCACGATGCCGAAGACCTCGTCGCGCTCGATCACCTCGCCCGCTGGCACCGCGGACACGATGGAGACGCTCGCACCCGTCAATCTCGACATCCCGGCGATGCGCCGCGTCGTCGAGCGTGAAGGGGGCTGCGTGGTATGGGGCGGCGCCATGCACTTGAGCCCCGCCGACGACATTCTGATCCGCGTGGAGCGCCCGCTCGATATCGACAGCGAAGGGCAGATGGTTGCATCCATCCTTTCCAAGAAGGCGGCGGCCGGCTCCACGCACGTCGTCATCGACATGCCGGTAGGCCCGACGGCAAAGGTGCGCGATGCGTCGAGCGCGCGATCGCTCGCCGGGCGGCTCATCGAGGTCGGGCGGGCGGTGGGCCTTGCCGTGCGCGTCGTCATGACTGACGGCGTACAGCCTGTCGGCCGCCGCATCGGGCCGGCACTGGAAGCGAAAGACGTCCTTGCGGTGCTGCAGCGTGCGCCCGGCGCGCCGCAGGACTTGCGGGCACGCGCCGTGCGCCTGGCGGGCGAAGTGCACGAGCTTGGGGGTGCAGCGAACGAAGGCCGCGGAGCCGTCCTCGCCGCCTCGCTGCTCGACGACGGGCGGGCGTGGCGCAAGTTCCAGGCGATCTGCGAAGCGCAAGGCGGAATGCGCATCCCGCCCACGGCGCCGCATATCCAGGCCGTGACCGCTTCGCACGACGGCAGGGTTTCGCACATCGACAACCGGCGCCTCGCGCGTGTCGCCAAGCTCGCCGGCGCGCCCAGCTCACCCGCGGCGGGCATCGAACTCTACAGGCCGGTGGGCGCCGCCGTCGAGCGCGGCGAGCCGCTCTTCACCATCCACGCCGAGACCCCTGGCGAGCTTTCGTACTCTCTGGATTACGTCCGGGCGAGGCCGGATATCGTTCATCTCGAGATGGCGCCCTGATTCGACGACCGCGCCATCTATCTCGGATCTCCTTGACCCAGATCAGTACCGCTCTCCGACTGCCTTCGTAGCATCACTCCAGCGCCCGCGATGGGCGCCCAAGGAGGCACAATGACAAACAGGTCAACGCATCAGGCTGGCCAGGCTCTGGGCGTCCTCACCGCGCTTATCTTCGTCGCCATGCTCGCCGTTTCGTGGCTGTTCCACGGCACCGGCGTCATCCAGGACGACTTGAAGCGCAACATCTACATTCCCGAGGAGCTCACGATGCCGCTGCAGGTGAAGGCGGCCTACGACGGCGACAAGATCTACTTCCGCTATCGGTGGCCGGCAAGGGAGCCGCACATCTACCACGACATGATGAAGTACGAGAACGGCCAGTGGAAAAACTACGGCAGCAGCGTCGCAGGCCCGCAGCCGCAGGGCATCTACGAGGATCGCGTCACCATGCTGGTGGACGACGGCAGCGTGCCGGAATTCGCGCACTATGGCGGCTACATCACCATCGGCGATCGCATGCGCTTTTTCACCAACGAGGCCAAGGCTGACGCAGTGAAGGCGCACGCCTACCTCGGCAAGGCGAAAGGACAGACCGAGGTCGGCAAGCACCTGCCGGAAACGCGAAAGGACATCAACAACTGGGCGTCGGTCCTGCCCGCCGAAGAGCTCGCCGCGCAGCGCAAGGCGGGGTACTTTCTCGACCTGTGGCACTGGCGCGCGCACCGTTCCAACCCGATCGGCATGTCGGACGACCAGTTCGTCGCCGAAGCGCGCTACGGGGACAAGGGCAAGGGCGTCTTCTTCACCAACTGGGACGGCAAGAAGAAGCAGCCGCTGCTCATGTTCGACCCGGAGAAGAACGGTGGGCGCACCGCGCTGAAGTGGGACGACCTCGCCGGGCGCAAGCTGGGATTCGATGATCTCTACTTCATGCGTGAGGACCACGCGAAACCTTACGAAACGGGCTACGCGTGGAAGGAAGGCGACGTGCTGCCACGGCGCGTGCTGCGCAGCGGAGACGGCTCGCATGCCGACATCGCGGTGGCCGGAAAGGCGCGGTGGAAGGACGGCTATTGGGACGTCACGCTCGTGCGCGCGATGGACACGAAGCAGCCGGATGACGACAAGATCTTCCTCGATCGTCGCACCTACACGGTGGCGTTCGCCGTGCACCGCGATGCGCTCGGCAGCCGCTGGCACTACGTCTCGCTCCCGGTCAAGCTCGGCCTCGACCGTCAGGCGGAATTCAAGGCGGTGCGCTTTGCCGGGCCGGAACCGAAGTGGGATCAACCGTGGCATGACGTAAAGCTCTTCTATCCCGGACAGGTGAGCTGGCCCATGCTCAACAGCCGCATGCACGCGGGCGCCGACAAGATCCGGCAGGGCGTCCCGGTGAAGTTCCGGCACAGCGAGATCCAGCTCGCGCACTACGGCGTCGAGATGGAATTCAACGACGCCATCATCCGGCAGTGGCTTTACACGCTCGGAGCGGGCTTGTTGTTGATCGTCGGGCTCGGCGTCGCGGCGGGCTTGCTTCTTCCGCGCAAGGAGGATTAATCATGTCTGCCTATCACGTCATGCTCGTTCATTTTCCGATCGCGCTGTGGACGACCGCCGCGCTCATCATACTGATGCGCGCGTTCTCCGATGGCAGGCTCGCGCGAGCGGCGGACGGCGCGCTGCCGCTGCTGCTCTTTCTCGGCGCAGTCACCGGCGCGCTCGGTTTCGCCGCCGGATTGCTGGTGTGGCCGGCCGAGGCCGTCGCAAGCTCGCCCCTCGCCCGCAACCACCTGCTGCTCGCGAGTTGGTCGCTCGCATACTGGATCGTGCTCTGGCTGCTCCGCTGGCGCGGCGGAGAGCGCGTGTGGCAGGGCATCTGGCGCTGGATCATGTTGGGGCTTGCGGCGCTCGGCATCGGCCTTCAGACGATTACGGGCACGCTCGGCGGCTATCTGGCGGGCAACCCGTCCGCCGTCTCAGAAATCGTAAGGCGCCTGGGGTGGGAAGTGTTCACCACTTTCTATCTTCCGAACTGGGTCCTCGTCCTGCTCGTTATCGCCACCGTGGCGCTGATTGCGATGGGTCTCGCCGGCCGGCGCACGGCGGCGCACTGATGGATCTCGCACAACGAAGAATCGCGGAGGTACCGTGACCCAAAGCGAACGATCGACTAATCTCGTGCGGCTGGCGTTGATCGGCGGGCTCGCCGGCGGAGCAGCCGAAGTTCTATGGGTGCTGTTCTACAGCGGCCTCAGCAAAGTAAACGCTGTCGTGGTCGCCCGGGAGGTGACCGCGAGTCTGTGGCCGGCGGCTGCCACATGGTCTATCGCGCCGCTCCTCGGAGTCGCGACTCACATGGTGCTTGCGCTCGCGCTCGCCGCACTATGCGCGCCCGTTCTCCTGCGCATCGCTGTGAAGCACGAAGCCCCTGCGGCAATCATGGTGGCCGCAGTAGGCGCTCTCGCTGCGGTATGGGCCGTCAATTTCTTCCTCGTTCTGCCGCTGCTCAATCCCGCGTTCATCGCGTTGATGCCATACCCGGCGACGCTGGTGTCGAAAATGCTCTTCGGCGTCGCGATGGCGGCAGTCGTGCGGCAGGCGATGCTGCCTGCCGCTACGCACGCGCATAGCGCGAGCTGCGATAGCACGGCCGCTCCAGAACTCTGGCGACTTCCACGCTGACTATTGCAAAATAGCAGGGTTGTGATAGCGCGGCATTCGTGATCCGTCGCGCGATGGGAAGTCTATGAAAGTTCTGGTTCTCGGGGCCGGCGTTGTCGGCACCGCCACGGCGTGGTATCTCGCCCGCGTCGGACACGAAGTGGGCGTCGTCGACCGGCAGCCCGGCGCGGGGCTCGAGACGAGCTTCGCAAACGGAGGGCAGATCTCGGTTTCGCAATCCGAGCCGTGGGCCTCGCCATCGAATCTCGTGAAGGCGCTCAAGTGGCTGCCGCGCGAGGACGCGCCGCTCCTCTTCCGGCCGCAGCTGTCGTGGCATCAGTTCGCGTGGAGCGTGCGTTTCCTCTACGAATGCCTGCCCTCGCGTTTTCGTGCGAACGTGCGGGACATGGTGAATCTCGGGCGTTACAGCCGCGACGCGCTGCGCGAGCTCCGGCGCGAGACGGGCATCGAATACGAACATCTCGCGCGCGGCATCCTGCAGTTCTACACCGACCCCGCGGACTTCGAGGCGGCGCACGCCGCGTGCGCGTTGCTGCGCGAGTACGGCATCGAGCGCGTGTTAAAAACGGTGGACGAGGCGATCGCCATCGAACCCGCGCTCGCAGCTGCGCGCGATATGCTCGTCGGCGCAACGTACGCGCCCGGAGACGAATCGGGCGACGCGGCCAAATTTACGAACAATCTCGCCGCGCTGTGCGAGAAGGCAGGCGCGCGATTTCACTACGGTGCGCACATCGAGGCGATCGAAACCCTTGGGAATCGCGTGGCGGGGGTGCGCGTGCGGCGCCAGAACGGCCGGCTGGAAACGCTCGCCGCCGACGCCTACATCGTCGCGCTCGGAAGCTACAGCCCACTGCTCCTCAGGCGGATCGGCATTTCGATCCCGGTCTATCCAGCGAAGGGCTATTCGGTGACCCTTGCGACAGATAGCCGCGACGGCGCTCCGTACGTGAGCCTCACCGACGAAGCGTACAAGATCGTGTTCTCGCGCCTGGGAGAGCGCCTGCGCATCGCAGGCACTGCGGAATTCGCGGGCTACGATACATCGCTCAACATGGTGCGATGTGAAGCGCTGGTCAAGCGCGCGAAGGAGCTCTTTCCCGATGCAGCCGATTTTTCCCGCCCCAGCTACTGGGCGGGCCTGCGTCCCGCGACGCCGTCGAACTGCCCGCTCATCGGGCGCACCGCACGCTACGCCAATCTGTACCTCAACACCGGCCACGGCACGCTCGGCTGGACCGAGGCCTGCGGCTCGGGACGCGCGCTCGCCGACATCGTGAGCGGAAGAATGCCGGAAGTGGACTACCGTTTCGTCGGCGTGGAGCGTCGGCCGAGCGCCATGGTGCGCGGTGGGGCGCCCGGGTTTGCGGACCGGCGCTGATCGCTATAATGAGCGGAGCTCGTTATGCAACGACGTGAATTCATCAGGGTGTGCGCTGCTGCAGCGGCCATGGGCGCGCATCCGGCCTTTTCCGCGGCGGACATGAAGCCGCGCTTCTACGAACGCACGCGGCTCGTGGATGAGGGCAAGCGGCCGGTCAAAGCCGCCAGCCTCGCGCCCGGCGAGAACTACCTCTTCCACTACCCGTTCGAGGGCACGCCGTGCTTTCTGCTGAATCTCGGGCGGCCCACGATCCAGAACGTAGAGTTGAAGACCGAGAAAGGCACGCGTTACCTGTGGCCGGGCGGTGTCGGCGCCAACCACTCGATCGTGAGCTATTCCGCGATCTGCGCCCACCGCATGACCTACCCCACGCGTCAGATCAGCTTCATCAGCTACCGCGAGCGCTCCACCGCCTCGAAGGCCGCGCGCCCCAATACCATCCACTGCTGCTCCGAGCATAGCGAGTACGACCCGGCGGCGGGCGCGCGCGTGCTCTCCGGCCCGGCCCCGCAGCCGCTCTCCGCGATCCTGCTCGAACACGACGCGGCGAGGGACGAACTCTATGCCGTCGGCACGCTCGGCGGGGAGATGTTCAACGCGTTCTTCGAGAAATTCGAATTCAAGCTCGCGCTCGACTACGGCGCGGACCGCGCGCGGCGGCGCGTCGCGGGTGCGGCGCCCGTCACGACGCTCGAGAATTTCTGCAAGCAGCAGGTGAAGTGCTGAGCCCCGAGGAGCTCCAGCCAGCCGCTCATATCACCCGCGAGTAGCGCTGCACGGCCTCGTGATGCCGCAGGTACTTGTCGAACACCATGCAGACGTTGCGTATCAGCATGCGCCCTTTCGCCGTCACGCTGATCCAGCGCTCGTCGAGCTCGATGAGGCCGCAGCGCTCCAGATCGCGCAGCTCCGCTCGCTCGGTGGCGAAGTAGCGGTCGAATTCGATCAGGTGCGCGATCTCGATCGATTCCTTCGACAGCATGAAGTGGCACATCAGCGCCTGGATGACGGCGCGCCGTACGACATCATCGGCAGTAAGCTCGATGCCGCGCATGATGGGCAGCACTCCGCGGTCGAGGCTGGCGTAGTATTCGTCCAGTGTCCGGAAGTTCTGGCTGTAAGTAGGCCCGATGCTGCTGATGGCCGATACGCCGAGCCCGACGAGATCGCAGTCGGGCTGCGTCGAATAGCCCTGGAAGTTGCGGTGGAGCCGCCCCTGGCGTTGCGCCGCGGCGAGCGCGTCGCCCGGCTTGGCAAAGTGATCCATGCCGATGTAGACGTATCCCGCTTCGCCGAGGCGGCGCGCGGCGAGCCCGAGGAGCTTCAGCTTCACCTCCGGCGCGGGCAGCTCGCTTTCCTTGATGCGCCGCTGCGGCTTGAAGCGGGCCGGCAGGTGCGCGTAGTTGTAGATCGCGATGCGGTCGGGCTGCGCCGCGATGACGCGGGCGAGCGTGCGGTTGAAGCTGATGAGATTCTGCCGCGGAAGCCCGTAGATCAGATCGACGTTCACCGAAAGAAAGTCCGCCGCGCGCGCAGCCGACATCACCTCGAGCGTCTGCTCCGGGCTCTGGATGCGGTTCACCGCGCGCTGCACCTCGGGGTCGAAGTCCTGGACTCCCAGGCTCATCCGGTTGAAGCCCATTGCGCGTAGCGCCGCGATCGCACCCCGGTCCACCGTGCGCGGGTCGATCTCGATCGAGTATTCGCCATCCGGGACGAACGTGAAATGCTCGCGCAGGAGAGCGAAGAGCCCCGCGAGCTGGTCGGCGCCGTAGAAGGTCGGCGTCCCGCCACCCCAATGCATCTGGCGCACCCGCTGGTCGCCCCGGAAGAGCGCGGCCTGCAGCGCAATTTCGCGTGCGAGATACGCGAGATACCGCTTGCCCTTCGATTTGTCACGCGTCGCGATCTTATTGCACGCGCAGTAAAAACAGACGGTGTTGCAGAACGGCAGGTGCACGTAGAGCGACAACGCGCGCTGGATGCCGCCGATGTTGCGCTTCCCCGCCCACGAGCAGTAGGTGTCGGGGCCGAAGGCCTCCACGAACCGGTCCGCGGTCGGGTACGAGGTGTAGCGCGGGCCGTTGCGGTCAAGCCTGCGTATGAGGTCGAGATCCACTTCGAGCGGCAGGTGCGCGATCGGCATATTCATCGAGTGTGCTCCATCCATGGAGCGCAGTATCGCACCCGAGGAAAAAGGCGACTTGATCCACGTCAAAAGCGGTGTAGCATACTCAACTCACGCGATGCCTCCTTACCCCATCTCGCTCCGGTGGAACTCAGCAAATTGAAGGCCGCCTGCTCGACGTGCAGCCTGCGCGAGCTTTGCCTTCCCGCCGGTCTCGATCATCACGAGCTCGAAAAAGTGGACCGGCTGGTGAATCGCCGCCGCCCGGTGCGGCGGGGAGACTATCTATACCGGTCCGGTTCCCCGCTCGAGTCGCTCTACGCGATACGCAGCGGCTTCATGAAGAGCTGCGTACTCCATGAAGACGGCCGCGAGCAGGTCGCGGGTTTTCACATGATGGGGGACGTCATGGCGCTCGACGCGATCAGCACCGGCCGTCACCTGTGCGACGTCGTGGCGCTAGAGGACAGCGAAGTATGCGAAATCCCGCTCGCGCGGCTCGAGCAGCTTTCGCGGGACATCCCGTCGCTGCAGCAGCACTTCCACCGCATCATGAGCCGCGAGATCGTGCGCGATCACGGCGTGATGCTGCTCCTTGGCACGATGCGTGCGGAGGAGCGCCTGGCCGCATTCCTCCTGAATCTTTCGCAGCGCTTCGCGGCGCGCGGTTATTCGCCGAGCGAATTCTACCTGCGCATGACGCGCGAGGAGATCGGCAGTTATCTCGGGCTCAAGCTCGAAACGATCAGCCGCGCGCTCTCCCGGTTCCACGAGCAGAAGCTGATCGAGGTGCGGACCAAGTACGTGAAGATTCTCGACATGGACGCGCTGCGGGAGATGATCGGCGTGCAGGCGTGTCCGGAGTAATGTTTCAGAACGTCGTGCACGCGGGCACGCTCGGCTGAGGCTACCGACATACCACAACGCCCGCTTACCCGCCCCGCATCAGCGCTTGCGGCGCCGGTGCAGCAACGCCTCGATTTCCGCTTCGGCCTGACGCCGGTCCTGCTCGCGGCAACCGTCCGACTCGACAGGGCGATGGCGCTCGGCGTGAAAATACGCGATGTCGTCGATCAGGTGGCGGCGTTCCTGCTCGCTCACTACCACGGTCTCGCGGCGCACGGGGCGCTTGCGCTCCGTGGCCGCTTTCCGCGGAACTGCCGCCTTGCCACGTGTCGCCATGACGGGTCGCCGCGTCAACTCACCGCGATGCGTTTCGCCGAAGAGGCCGCCTTCGTCGGCAAGTGCAGCTTCAGGAGACCATCCTCGTACTTGGCCTCGACCTTGGACTCGTCGATTTCCGAATCGAGCGCGAAGGTGCGCTCGATCTTGCCGTAGTAGCGCTCGCTGCGCAGGACCTGCTCGCCCTGCTTGTCCTCCTGCTCCCGCTTGACTTCCGCGGCGATGGTGACCAGGTTCCCGTCCACGTTCACCTGGATGTCTTCCTTCTTCACGCCCGGCAGCTCGGCCGTAACCTCGTAGGCGCCGTCGCTCTTCTTGACGTCGAGCTTCATCTGAAGCTGCTGAAGCTGCTGGCCCATCATGCTCTCGAGATCGAGACCGAGACGCGTGGGACGCACCAGAAGCCCCCTGAAGAGGTCATCGATGCTGCTCGAAAACGGATCGAAACGGGATAACGCTGCCATAATTGCCTCCTTCAACGGTAGGGTTGCACCACTCGCGCCACACCATCACGGTAAGCGCTGCACGGACGGGCGTACTGATCCAGGTCAAGAGTCGTTCACGACCCCGCACGCCTCGGTTCGCTACCGTGCAGGTCCCTCAGCGAGTCACATTGCGTGTCATCACCCGCGCTCCCGCGGTGAGCGCATCAGACGGGTAGACCACTACCCGCTCGCCAGGTTTCAAACCTTCAGTCATCGCTTCCACTGCATTTCGCCGCTGCACCTTCACAGCGCGTTTCACCGCGCGGTCGCTTTCCACCACGAATACGGCCCACTCGTCCGCGTCGCGGAAAAGCGCGCCGACCGCGCATGTAGGCGTTCATGCCGACGAGCTCGTGCACCGTCCCGGTGACGGGCACCGGGGCCTTCACGCGCTCGCCTTCGAGGAGCTCCGCGATCACGGTATCGCCGGGCGCGACACCGAGCCTTTGCGCGAGGCGCGTGGTGAGGAGCACGCCCCCCGGCAGCGGCTTCTTCTCCCTGAGATCGCTGTCCAGGATGCGCTGCAGTGCGGCATCATCCCCGAGCCCCGTGATGCTGGTGCGGTAAGTCCGGTGCCCGGCGACGAGCCGCACCGGGATCGCGCGTGTAGTCTCCGCCTGGAGCACGCCGGGCAGCCGCGCGCTGCACCTTATTGAACTGCAGGTCGATGAAATACTCGACCGGGGGGACCCGGGCCCCACGGCTCCGGCATGGTGCCGGGCCGGCGCATGGGGCCGCCCGACGACACGCGCGCTCAGTAACGCGCGAAGGCCTTCTCCTTTCCTGGAGAAGGCCCAAAAAAAACGCTGAACGGATTCGTCAGCGCTTGTCAGCGCTTCGAACACCCCGCCGGTATCACGAGGTGAGGAGGAATTCTAACGGACAGTCACCACTGCCCCACGATCGCTTTCAACGCGTCGCCGTCGCGAAATGCGACTTCGCGGCCCTGAACGGTGATCAGTCCATCGCGCTGGAAGCGGGACATCAGCCGGCTCACCGTTTCGAGCGTGAGGCCGAGGTAGTTCCCAATGTCCTCGCGTGTCATGCGCAGCACGAAGCAGCTCGCCGCGTACCCAAGCCGCTGGTATCGGCGCGACAGGCTCAGCAGGAAAGCCGCGAGGCGCTGTTCCGCGGCCATGCTGCCGAGGAGCAGCATGAGCCCGTGGTCGCGCGCGATGTCGCGGGAAAGCAGCCTGAACAGCTCCTGCTGCAGCTCGGGGATGTGCAGCGAAAGCTCCGTCAGCTTCGCGAAGGGAATCACGCACACCTCGCTGTCCTCGAGCGCGGCCGCGCAGTAGTCGTGGCGCGCGCTGTTGATCGCGTCGAGGCCCATGACCTCACCAGGCAGGTAGAATCCGGTGATCTTTTCCACCCCGTGGCTCGACACGCCGAGCGTCTTGAGAGCGCCGCTGCGCACGGCGTACACCGCATCGAACTCGTCTCCCGAGCGGTAGAGAAACGCCCCGCGCGCGATGCGGCGCTTCATTATCGTAAGCTCGTCGAGCTCCGACAGCCGGTTCGAGGCGATCGCGCGGGGAAGGCATACGCCCTGCAGGCAGCAGCTCGAGCAGGAAGCAAGCGTTCGAGGGCGCGCCGCGGGCGCCGCACCGGGGAAAGCGACCATCGTGTTCCTCGTGGTCTCGCGTATGGCTGTGTTCAACATGGAGCGACTCCTCTGCGTGTCTAGCGCGGTTGTTATTCAAACGTGCCGTTCTGGACTGCCTTCATGCTCTGCAGTATTTCGGCGATGCTTTCGAAGTCGGCGGACTTGTCCAGAAAATAGTCCGCCCCGGCTTCCGCGCTCGCCTTTTCATGCTGCGGGGTGGCGTAGTTCGTCAGCACGATCGCCTTGAGATCGGGTCGCTCGCGCCGCGCCTCGATGAGCGCCTCGATCCCGTTTCCGGACGCGAGCTGAAGGTCGAAGAAGGCGATATCGGGGCAGCTCGCCCGGATGCCATCGATCGCTTGCTGGGCGGTTTCCGCTTCCCCGACGACCGTGAATCCGCCAATCTCGATGATCATCTCGACCAGCCGTTCACGGATGGGCGCGGAATCCTCAACGATGAAAACTCTCATGTTCGGCTGCCCCGAGTCGTAGGTGCGGCGTTGTATTGCAGCGCTGTGGCGTGCCGAGCGGCTAACGTGGCTGGCGTCAGTGTTGAATCGCATGTCCTGCTTCTGTGCTCGGTTTCGATGGCCGCAGTATGGGCGAGAGCCGTACTCAAAAAAAATCGGCGGACGCTTAAAGTGCGGGTAGGAAAACGGGACGGCGGTGTAGGAATATTCTGAATACTCCTACTGGCCGCGGCAGAGAGAGCCGTGGGCCGCGCTAGGCCTGCGCGGCAGGATCGTCTATCAGATTGTGCCGGATGGCGTAACGGATGAGCTCCGTCTGATTCGCGACGCTGAGCTTCTGCATGATGCGCGTCTTGTGCGTGCTCACCGTCTTGACACTCAGCGACAGCGCATCGGCGACTTCCGTCAGCGATCTGCCGGCGGCGATCATGTGGAACACCTGCATCTCGCGATCCGACAGCGCCTCATGGGGCAGCCCTTCCGCCTTTGCATCGAGGCCGAGAGCGAGCCGTTGCGCCGTCTCGGGGGTGACATAGGCGCCCCCGCCGGCGATGCGGCGGATCGCGACGACCAGCTCGTCGGCCGCGCTCTCTTTCGTGAGATAGCCGGACGCCCCGGCTTTGAGCGCGCGCACCGCGTATTGCTCCTCGCTGTGCATGCTGAGAACGAGGATGCGCAGCCCCGCCCTTTCCGCCCTCACCTGGCGGATCAACTCTATCCCAGAACGGCCCGGCATCGACATGTCGAGCACGAGCAGGTCGAAAGGCACCTCGCGCACGCGCGCCATCACTTCCTGCCCGTTCGTGGCTTCCCCGACTACTTCGATGTCGCCGGTGTCCGCGAGAATCTCCTTGAGCCCCGTGCGCACCATCCTGTGATCGTCTGCGAGAACGACGCGTATCATGCGGCGCTTTCCTTCGCGCGCTGCGTATGCAGCGGGATCTTGATTTCGACGGTCGTCCCGCCTTCGTCGCTGCTGTAGATGCGGGCGCTGCCGCCGAGGGTCTGCGCGCGCTCGCGGATCCCCAGGACGCCATACGACTTGCCCTTGCGCAGCGCCGCCTCGTCGATGCCGCGGCCGTTGTCGCGGACTTCAACGAACAGATCCTCGTTCTCGACGACAAGGCCCACTTCGACGCGGGCCGCCTCGGCATGCCGCGCCACATTCGTCAGCGCTTCCTGCACCATGCGGTAAACCGCGGTGGCGAGCGGATCGCGGAATTCGACCGCATCCGTTCTCGTATCGAGGCTCACCACGATTCCCGTGCGTTCCGAGAACGCGTGCAGGAGATGCTCGATCGCCGGGATGAGCCCCAGGTCGTCGATCATGACGGGCCGCAGGTCGGCGGCAATGCGGCGTACTGCGGCGACCGTCGTATCGACGACCTCTTTCATCTTCGCGGTCTTCTCGACGAGTCGCGTCATATCCTTGGGCAGCCGCGCGGCAATCCATGAGACGTCCATCTTGAGCGCGGTGAGCCATTGCGCCAGCTCGTCGTGCAGTTCGCGGGCGATCCGGATGCGCTCCGCCTCACGGATTTCATGCATGACGGCGTAGAGCTCGCGCAGCTCGCGATGCGATTCCTCCAGGGCAGCCGCCGCTTTCTGGCGCTCGGTGATGTCGCGCAGTATGACCGTATAGTAGCGCCGGCCGCCGACTGCGACCTGCGAGATCGACGCATCGATCGGGAATTCCTCGCCGTCCGCGCGCAAGCCGGCGAGCACGATATTTTCCCCCATCCGCCGCATCGTCACTCCGGTACTGCCGAAGCGCTCGATGTGGGCGCGATGCGGCTCGCGATAACGCTCCGGTATGAAACGATCGAGCGGTGCGCCGATCGCCTCGCGCCCCGGCGCGCCGCGCGCGGGGCAACGGAACATCTTCTCGGCGGCGCGGTTGAAGAGGACGATCCTGTGGTCTTCGTCGATGGTGACGATGGCGTCCATCGCGGACTCGACGATGGCGTTCAACCGCGCTTCGTTTTCCCGCAGTTGCTGTTGCGACTGCTGCTGGTCGGTCACGTCCGTCAGGGTTCCCAGGACCCGCTGCGCCCGGCCCTGCGCGTCCCGGCTCAAGGCCATGCCGCGTATGAGCACCCATCTCCAGCCCCCGCTCTTCGAGCGCAGCCGCATCTCTGTCGAGAACGTGTCGAGCCGGCCATCCAGCAGCGCGTCGCTGATCCCCTCCATTGTGGCGCGGTCTTCCGGATGCACGAGCTCATGCCAGCCCTCGCGTGTTTCCGGAATCTCGCCCTCGCCACAGCCGAGAATCCTGTGATAGTGGGGCGAAAGCGACGCGCGGCCCGATGCGATGTCCCACTCCCATACGCCGTGCTCGGCAGCCTCCACCGCCGCGAGCCATCGGCGCTCGGACTGTTGCATCGCGCCCGCCAACTCCTCCATCACACGCAGCTGGCGCGCGAGCAGGAACGCCGCGAACAGAACAAACGCCACGGCCGCAAGCGCGCTTGAACCGACATAAAGCGACTGGCGTCGCCACTCGCGCAGGACATAGTCCCTCGCCGAGGACACCGCGACGAGGAGCGGGTAATCGGAAAGCCCGTGGTACGCGATCACGCGCGCTTCATTATCCTGGAAGCCCCGGGCGCGCAGCACGCCGCTTGTTGCGCGCGGGAGTGCCGAATTGAAAAGCTCGTGCGTGGAATACCGCTGCCCGAGCTCGGCGCCCGCTGGAGGAAAGGATGCAAGGAGCACGCCGTCGCTGCGGAGCAGGAAGACGCGTCCCATGGGCCCAAGCTCGAGCGGGCGATGGAGGTCCTGAAAATAGGAAACTGCGAATGCGGCCGTGACGACGCCGCCGAATCCGCCGTCCGCATCGTTCATGCGCCGGCTCATGGTGTAGGTCCATTCCTGGATGACGCGGCCCATCACCGGCGCCCCGAGGAAGAGACCCGTGGTGCGGCCATCGCGGTGCGCCGCGAAGTGATCGCGGTCGGCGAAACCGACCGCGGGCGTGGGCAGCGCTCCGGAATGTGCAATCAGCCGTCCGTCAGGTCCGATCACGAGGAGCGAGCGCAGCTGAGGGAGCGCTGCAACGCGCTCGCGCATATCGTCGTGCAGCGCGCTTGCCGCTGCTGCACCGCCCGTGCCGTGCTTCCTGTACTCGTCGATCGTCGCGCGCACCGCGATATCGACCGTCAGCATGCCCTGGCGCAACTGTTCAGCGAGCGCCACCGCGATGTTTCTCAGATGCCATTCACCGGCGGCGAGCGCGGCGTTGCGATAGAGCCAGAGCGCGCTCGCGGTGCCGGTCACGATGACGGGCACGAGCAGCGCTGCGGCGATGAACACGGCACGGCGCGTAAGGTTCTTCATGTCCCTTCGTGGCACGGAACTCCCGCCGACCGCGATTATAGCCGGCCGCGCACGTGGGCCCCCTTCCGGGGACCCGCGGCATCCGCTGCGCGATGCCTGTGCAGCCGCGTGCCTCGCTGAAATCGCCCTATTTGTTTGGGGGCCGGAGCGCGCGGCGGCCTGCTGGGCGCAACTTCACCGTGCACAAAAAAGGCGCTTGATCTGCATCAAAGAACGTGGAGCGCAGCCAGTGAATGATTGTCGGTATGGGTCATGCTGCAGGAGGTGCTCTATGCAAAGCCATCGCAAGCAGATCGGTAGCGTCGAGGAGTTCTACGCGCACGCGCTGCAGATCGAGCGAGAGGCGGCTGCCCGATACTGGGAGTTTGCCAACCAGCTGCTGCTTTACCACGAAAACAAGGTGGCCCGTATCTTCCTCGAACTGGCCCAGAAGGAGTGCGAGGATCTCGATAGTCTGGAGCGCCAGGCGGCCGGTCTACGGTTGCCCGCCCTCGCCTCATCGGATCACCGCTGGTGCACGCCGGTCGCGGACACCGCTCCGCTACCCGTCGCGCGCTGTCTCATGAAACCACGCCAGGCGCTTGAGATGGCGCTCGAGAACCAGCGCCGCGCGAAGCGTTTCTACGAGCGTGTTTCGGCTTCCGTGCGAGACCCGAGCGTCGGCCGTCTGGCAGCGGAGCGCGCGTTGGCGGAAGCGCGGCACATCGAGCGCATCGAGCGCGCGCTACGGGCAAGATAGCCGGTTCGCCGCTGCGCGCCCCTACTGAGCGCGGGCGCCCGCGTCCGTCGCGGATTTGGATTTGGAAGCGGGGGGCGACTTGAGCGGGACACCCGAGGTGATCTGCTGATCGATTTCCCGCTCCGCAGCAAGCCAGTCGTCCATTTCGCCGCCGGCGGCGAACCCGCGTCGCAACGCACGGTAGTATGCCGCTTCGGCAACCATACGCCGCCGTTCATCCTCGGTGAGTTGCGCCTCGCCATTATTGCGGGCGAGCCGCGCTGCACCTTCCGGTCGGGAAGCGGCCTTTTTCCGGCCTGCCGTTCTTGCCCTGCTTTGCTTGGGAGTCGACATCAGAGTGTTCCTTCGCGTGCATCCATGTGGTTTACGATGACAATCGGCGCACGTGCTGGCTCGGAAAGGCCAGCGGCAATGCACCGCCTTCACCGAAAGTCTAGCGAGCGGGAGTGGTACTTTCAATGCCCAGCGCGATGTCTGCCGTACAATGTTCAAATACGGCACACATAAGAATTACTTAACCGACGCGCAAAACCGGGGAGCGCACGGCGCGCGGCCTCATCGCCCGGCTGCCGTAGAGTCTCACGATGACACTCTTCGCACTGCCTGCCGTGAATGTGCGCAGCCTCAGCGATCTCGCTGGCGGTATAAGCGAGCGAGTGCATGATGCTCACGTACTTGATGTGGTGGTCGTCCAGAAACTGCTTCAATTTGCTGGCTGGCATGTGTACTCCTGGCACTCACTTGCGGCGCTTTGGAGCGGATTGCCGCTCCCAGTGAACACGCAGCAGGTATTCTTCGGGGTTGTAATGCGACTGCAACCGGCCACGATAGGCGTGACGCAGCGCTTCACCGATTCCGTGCGCCAGGTGGATATCGGTCGTCGTCACGAGGAGGCCACCGTCTTCTTCTTCGATGCTCATGATTCGTTGTAATGGATGCTCGGCTCTTGCCTTCTGCTCGACGTGACGCACGAGATTCACGACTTCCTCACGACGCTGTGAAACGAAATCTCCTTTGAGCTCGACGTAACCGGCTGGAAAATGGTCCTGCATCCGATGGCACGCCGGACAGGTAACGCGTTCCGCATCATCGGGGTGGGGCACGTGGTGTGACGAGTGCCCGTGCCGGCGAGTATGTCGCGCTGGCTGAAGAGCACGCCGAGCGCTGCTGACGTTCCGCAAACGGGCGGCCCGGTTCACACATCCAACTGAACCGCCCGCAATCGGCGGCTCAGAACTTGAACATCAAGCCGACGCTCCACATGTTGACATCGGACTGTCCGGTAGTGTTGGTCTCGCCTACATTGTTGTAGCGCTGGAACTCAAAGCGTGCGGCCAGGTTCCGGGTGAAGTCATACTTGAGTCCAAGGCCATATGTAAAGTCGATTCCGTCATCACTCCCTCCGCGCGCGACGGCGCCAACGGCTGCCACGGTATCCACGTCCCAGCGGAAACCACCCGCTTTCGCATACCCCGACAGCCGCTGAGTGAACGGAAAAGTCCCGACCCCCAACAGTTCGAAGGCCGTGGCTTCCGCGCTGGCTGCGGCAGGGAAGCCGAGAACGGTTCCGCTCGCGGGGAATTCGCCGAAATCCGCATAGCCCACTTCGACGCCGAAGTACCTGTTGATTTGATACCCGCCAAACACCTTCCAGGCCGTGTCCTTGTCATCGCAACCGCCGGCAAAAGCGACGCCCGTAATGCGGTCGCAAAAATCCCGGGCTTGCGCCTGCCCGAGCGCGCCCCCCACATAAAAGCCACGCTCCTGTAGATACCCCGACTGCGGCGCGACGCCCGGCTGCTGCGCCACGGCCGCCGATGTGCCAGCCAGCATGCCGGTAAAGGCGCAGGTAGCCGCCAAGCGTTTGAAAATCATTTGCGGAGTCATTGAATAAGATCCTCCAACAAGTTGACGACGGGGGAGGCCTTCGTGTCGTACACCGCTACCCCGGGCCCGGCCACAGCAATATGCGTGCCGCGCACATCGCGGGGCAACCTCCTTCGACGGAGGCATCGCGTGTCGCGCGTTTGCAGAATTTACATGCAGTTTTTGCGCAGCGACTCCGATTTACTCTCCTGCAGCCGGTCTCGGAGCGAGCGGCCGCAGCTCGAATCCATCGAGCGCCGGCACGGCTGTGGAGAGCGTCCAACCCGAGTGGCTACGCCGGATTGCAGCAGCGCCATGCTCGGTTTGCGAGCCGAGGGCCGTCAGATCCACGCGCAGAATCTCCATCTCGGTGGAGGCATCGCTCACATGACACGCCGCGCCGGGAACGGTGCCGAAAGGACGGCCGTTCGCGCTCACGGCGGCAAAGGCGACTGTCGCAACGTGTCCGGGCAACGGCTCCAGGAAAACGAAAACGCGCTCGTCGTCCCACGCGCTCGCGCCGGTTCGCGAGTCGCCGGTGTGCACGACGCTGCCATCCGTGCTTTCCGGTCGCGCAGGATGAATCGCCTCCAGCACGCGATCCTTCTCGTCGAGCAGCAGACACCATGCATCGAGATCGGCCGCTCCCTCCCCTTGCGCCGTACCCTTTTCATCGGGCGCCGTCCAGTGAAGGCCGAACACAACGATCTTCAAGTCCGCATCGAGCACGACCGACTGCTCTTCCTCCGCGCTTTTCCCAAAACGCGAACTCCTCATTCCAGGTCCTTTCATCATCACGAATTTCTCCATGGGATCGCGTGCCACGGCGCGCAACCGGATTCCGATTCACCGCGCGAGCACCACGAGGCCGAGCGAAACGAACAATGCGGCGGCCACGAAACGGATCGCTCTCATTGGAAGACGGGGTGCCGCCCGCTGTGCCAGCGAAACAACCGGCACATTGGCAAGCAGCATGCCGAGGGTCGTGCCCGCGACGACCGCGATCAGCGCGTGATACTCCGCGGCGAGCGCCACCGTGGCGAATTGCGTCTTATCCCCCATTTCTGCGAGAAAAAAGGCCGACAAGGTGACGAAAAAAACACCATACCGGCCGGTACTCCTGCGCGGCTCTTCCACCCGGTCCGGGACGAGCACCCATCCGCCCATGCCGATGAACGAAGCGCCGACAGACCAGCGCAACACCTCCGGGCTCATCATGCTGCGCAGCCATTCGCCCGCGACGCCGGCGAGCGCGTGATTCGCAAGCGTCGCGACGAGGATGCCGATCACGATCGGCACCGGCTGGCGGTACCGCGCAGAAAGCACAAGAGCCAGAAGTTGCGTTTTGTCGCCGATTTCGCCTAGAGCGACGATGAGCGCTGAAACAAAGAAAGCTTCCACGACAGTCTCGGGGCCGGGAACTGCGCTAAACCGATGACATCGCGCGCCGCCCCGACCCGGTACGGCCCGCAATGTCAAAGGTCTCGCCAGACCGGATCGGCTGGACGCGCCATGGCT
>CAMPGR010000053.1 GCA_946885605.1 uncultured Pseudomonadota bacterium | reverse complement strand
TCCAGACGTAGCGCAGGTCTTCCTTGGGATCGTAGCCGGCGGTCGCGCCGCACACCAGGATCTTGCCGCCGCGCTTGACGCAACGCAGTGTCGGCGCCCAGGTGTCGCCGCCGGTGAAATTGATGACGACATCGACTCCGCCTTCGTAACTGCGGCGCTGGGGCTTGCCGAATTTCTCGACGACCCACCTCGAGAAGTCCGCTTCCTTGTAGTTGATGACGTGGTCCGCTCCGAGTTCCTTCAATCTCGCGATCTTGTCTGCGCTGCTCGCGCACGCAATCACTTCAGCGCCGCGCATCTTGGCGAGGAGGACGCTCCCCGTGCCGACGCCGCCGCTTGCGCCGAGGACGAGCACCTTCTCGCCTTTATGTATCGTGTCGTGAGTGTAGATCATGCGATGCGCCGTCCCGTAGGCGACCGGCAACGACGCGGCTTGCTCGAAACTCACGCCCTGCGGCATGCGGATGAGTTGGGGCTCCGCCACCAGGCACTTCTCCGCAAGCCCGCCATGCATCATCTCGCCCATGAGCCCCTTCTGACGGTTGAGCGGATTGACGAGCACGCGGTCGCCGGGCTGCCAGCCGATCACGCCCGGGCCAACCTCCAGGATCTCGCCCGCCATGTCGAGCCCGATGATCATGGGCAGGGGCACCTTGATGCCCGGCATGCCGCGCACCGTGAACACGTCGTGGTAATTGAACGAGGTGGCCCTGACGCGAATCACCACGTGACCCTCGGTCGCAACGGGGTCCGGGAAATCGGTCACGTACTCGAGCTTGTCGAGCCCGCCGTGTTCACGCAGCACTACTGCTTTCATCGCACTCTCCTGTATGTCAAAGCCGTACGCGCAGTCATCTGGCGCCGGTCGTGGTGATCGCCAGGTTGACGACCGAGCTGTTGGTCAGTATCGCGGAGAGCACCATGTTGCGCGTGCTCTCGATCTGCTCGCGGCACACCCGTTCCGCCGTCCCGCCGTCGCCGCGCACCAGCGCTTTGACGAGAGCGCGATGCTCGTGCTGCATTTCCTGCGAGCGGTTGCGCAAGCCGAGCCCCAGGTGCAAGAGCCGCGTCATTTCATCGAGGAGCTCCTCGACCGCGCGCGCGAGCCGCAGATTTCCGGTCGCCTGCGCGATGGCGACGTGAAACGCCTTGGTCGCATCGATGAACCGCGAAACGCTTTTCGCGTCACGCGGCTGGTAGCCCTCCCGGCACGCTTCGTCGAGCGTGCGCAGGCGCTGCGCATTGATGCGACCCGCCGCCATGCGGGCCGCGGCCGGCTCCAGCATGAGCCGCAGCTCGAAGACGTCCTGAATGTCCTTGAGCGTCACCGCGGTCACCATGTAGCCGCGGCGCGGGATGGCGCGGACGAGCCCGTCGTGCGCGAGCCGCGTGAGCGCCATGCGCACCGGCGCCTTCCCCAGCCTGTACTGCGCACAGAGCTGCGCTTCCGATATCTCCGTCCCCGGCGGGATGCTGCAGCAGATGATGTCGTGCTTGATCCGCTCGTAGGCGCGGTCGGTGAGGAGCGGAATGGCCTTTCCCATGGGACTCGCGGCGCTCGCGCGGGATGAACGTCGACGTCGCATGAAATTTTAGAAACCACTTGCTGACATGTCAACGCGATAAGGCGCGTCGGCCGCGCCGGGCACGCAGGTATAATGCCGGCTTTTTTTGCGCGCCTCATGACGTCAGTGGATTCAAATCGACCGCCCGCGCCATCTTCGCAGCCTGCGCCGGACGTTTTCGCCGTGGTCATCGCAACCCCCGTCGCCCAGGACCGATCCCAACGATCCCGTGTCCGGCCGCATTTCGCTCCGGTGAGCGCGTCTCGCAACTAGGCTCAGTGGAAGCGCTCGGACCCGCACAGCTCGTCTTCTGCGTGCTTGCCGTCACCGCGGCATTCGCGGTACGTGGAACGACCGGCTTCGGCGGCAATGCCATTGCCGTGCCGCTGCTTACCTTGCTGTTGCCGATCCAGACGGTGGTGGCGGTCATGACGGTCCTCACCGTGTTGTCATCGCTGGGACACTGGATCAAGGACTGGCGCAGGATCGCATGGCGGGAAATTCTTCGCGTCGCGCCCTTCACGCTGGCGGGCGTCCTGATCGGCTTGCACCTGTTCCAGACGCTCGACACGCGCACACTCACCCGGTTCTTCGGGGCGTTCGTGATCCTCTATGCGGTGTTCGCGATGGCGACCTCGAAGCGCACGGTATCGCCGCCGCCACACTGGAGATGGCCGCTCGCGACCGCGTTGTCGACCTTGGCCGGCCTCGTCGGCACGCTCTTCGGCGGCGCGGCGGGTCCCCTGTATGCGATCTATCTCAATGCGCTGCAGCTCGACAAGGAACGCTTCAGGGTCACGATCACCACCATATTGATGGTTCAGGCGCTGCTGCGCATCGGCGGATACCTGACGCTCGGCTTCTACGATCAGCCCACCCTCATCATGCTGGCTGCGGCGCTGCCGCTCGTCTGGATCGGCGCACGCATCGGCGAGCGTGTGGCGATGCGAATCAGGCAGCACACGTTCAATGCCGTGGTAGGCGCTCTCCTCATGCTGAGCGGCGCTCTGCTGCTCTTCAAATAGGCCATGGTGCTCGAAGGCTTTCAGTTCAGCGCCGCGCAGGTGCTCGCCGCTGCGGCCATCGTGTTCGGCGCCTTCGTGGTGCGCGGCACTTCGGGATTCGGCGCCGGCATGGTCGCCATTCCGCTGCTTGTTTTCATCATTCCCATCCATGCCGCCGTACCCATGATGGGGCTTCTCGCCTTCATCCTCTTCATCTTTTTGAGCATACGCGACCGACACAGCGTCGTGTGGGAGGAGCTCAAGATCCTCATCCCCGTCACCCTGCTCGGCGTCGTCGCCGGGACGCTGCTCTTCAAGAATCTCGACAGCGCCGTGCTGCTGAAGCTCCTCGGCATCTTCATCATGGCATTCGCTGTTTACGTTCTCGCGGTGCACTACGTCGGACTGCCGCAGGTGCGCTGTTCGCGCGGCTGGGCGGCGCCGGTGGGCTTCCTGGGGGCGGCAGGAGATACCATGTTCGGCGGAGGCGGGGGTACGCTGGTCGTCATCTACATGCACATGCGCGGCATCGGCACGGCACAGTTCAGAGCCACCGTCGCGGTACTGTGGTTTTTCGAGATGATTGCGCGGCTGGCGGGATATGCGTTCGCCGGCTACTATACCCTGTCGACGCTGGTCTTCGCCGTGCTCATGCTGCCGCTCGTGTGGGCCGGCACTTATCTGGGCGAGCGCATCGGCAATCGCATCAGCCAGGAAACGTTCTCGAAAGTGCTGGCCATCATGCTGCTTGCAAGCGGTGTGACCGTGCTGCTCAAGTGAAGGCGGTTACCGCAGGAAGATCACGGCGGGGAATGTCGCGACGGCGAGAACCAGCACGACCCACTCGAGGTTGTTGCGTTTGAGCCAGCCGGTGAAGTGCAGAACCAGGATGGTGATCGCGACCACGTAAAAAACATAAAAGGCCATCGACTTTCTCCCCGTTTGTCGATTCTGAGCTTGCCGACAGCATAAACCAATTCGTACGGAGCGGCGAGAGGACTCTTTCACGCCTTGCGCGTTCGATGCTTGCCCGTGCAACACGACGCAGCCGGGCGTGATATCGTTTAGCGGTGTCGACGACCGGTACGCAGGATCCGGGCATGTCTTACATACTCGCTCTCGACGAAGGCACGACCAGCGCGCGCGCCATCGTCTTCGATCACGAGGGCGCGATACGGGCGGTCGCTCAGAAGGAGTTCACCCAGTTCTATCCACAACCGGGTTGGGTGGAGCACGATCCGAACGAGATCTGGGCGGCTCAACTCGCCGTCGCGGCCGAGGCGATGGCGCGCATCGGCGTGCACGCGCGCGATATCGCTGCGATAGGGATCACCAATCAGCGCGAGACGGCTATCGTCTGGGACCGCGAAACGGGAGAGCCGATCTACAACGCCATCGTCTGGCAGGACCGCCGCACCGCAGGCTATTGCGATCAACTCAAGGCGGCGGGTCATGAAGCGCTGATCGCTGACCGTACCGGGCTCGTCATCGACGCCTACTTCTCCGGCACCAAGCTCAGATGGCTGCTCGATCATGTCCCCGGCGCGCGCGACAAGGCGCGGCAGGGGCGACTCGCTTTCGGGACAGTGGATAGCTGGCTGATCTGGAAACTTACGGGCGGCGCGCACCTGACCGATGCGACGAATGCATCGCGCACGCTCCTGTACAACATCCGCCGCAGGTGCTGGGACGACGAGATGCTTGCCCTCTTCGACGTGCCTGCGTCGCTGTTGCCCGAAGTCTGTGCATCGAGCGGCTTTGTCGCGACAACCGCCGGAGCGCTTTTTGCCGCACGCATACCGATAGCGGGAATCGCCGGCGATCAGCAGGCAGCGCTCTTCGGGCAGCGATGTACCGCACCCGGCAGGGTGAAGAACACCTACGGCACCGGGTGTTTCATGTTGATGCACACCGGGGGACGGCCGGTTGCTTCGTCCAACCGGCTGCTGACCACGGCAGCGTGCCAGCGCGGGGGCGAGCCGCAATACGCGCTCGAAGGCAGCGTGTTCATCGCGGGCGCTGTCGTGCAGTGGCTGCGCGACGGGCTCGGGCTCATCAGAGCCTCGCACGAGGTAGAGGCGCTCGCGGCAAGCGTCGCCGATAATGGCGGCGTGTACTTCGTGCCGGCCTTCACCGGCATCGGCAGCCCGCATTGGGACCCGTATGCGCGGGGGATGATCCACGGGCTGACGCGCGGCGCCACCGCCGGCCATATCGCGCGCGCCGCGCTCGAGAGCATCGCGTATCAGGCGGCCGACGTGCTGCATGCCATGGAGCGCGACGCCGGCATCCGCGTGACCGAGCTCCGCGTGGACGGAGGCGCCGCCGCGAACGATATGTTGATGCAGTTTCAGGCCGACTTGCTCGGCGTGCCAGCGATACGTCCCAAAGTGACAGAGACGACCGCTTCAGGAGCGGCGTACCTCGCAGGTCTCGCGGTAGGATACTGGGCGGATGAAAGAGAGATCGATGCGCACTGGCAGGTGGACCGCGTCTTCGTCCCCGAGGTGGACGCTCCACGCACGCTGGAGCTCCTGTCCGGATGGCGCAAGGCGGTCGAACGCGCGAAGAACTGGGCGAAGTGACGTTTGCACCCGCGCCTGCCTGCCCTTACCATTTCGACCGCCACCACAGGGAGGAGTCATGATACGAACCATGAAGCGCTTTGGCTTGTCGTTGCTCATGCTGTGCGCGACCGCAGGATCCGCGCTGGCCCAGGCGATCGAGGATGAGCTGGTCCTCATTACACCGGTCGCCAGGACATTGACTGATCCGGCGTTGGCGGAGTTTGCAAAGTACGCCAAGGAGAAGTGGAACATCAACGTCAGGACAAGTGCGCTCGCCGCCGGCACGCCGGTCGCGTATGGCCGGATCGTGGAGTGGAAGGGCCGGCCGGATGCCGACATCTTCTGGGGCGGGGAGAGCGCGCTCTTCGATAAGCTGGCGGAACAGAAGCTGCTGGCGAAGCTCGATCTCCCCAGGGAAGTGCTCGACGCGATTCCCGCAAGCATCGGCAAACCGAAAGCCATACCGCTCAAGGATCCCAAGGGATTCTGGACCGGCACCGTGCTGGAGCCCTACGGGCTCGTCTATCATCCGAAGCTTCTCGCGCGTCTCGGCGTGCCGCCGCCGAAGGACTGGGACGATCTCTTGCATCCCAAGCTGAAGGGCAACATCGCGCAGTGCGCACCGACGCGCTCCTCGAGCAGCCACGCGACGTATGAAGTGATTCTGCAGCGGGACGGCGACGCCAAGGGGTGGGAATGGCTGAAACGTCTCGCCGCGAACACCGGGATCTTCACCGCGCGCAGCCGCGACGTGCCGGCCGTGGTGGCGCGCGGGGAGTTCGCCGCGGGGTTTGCCGTGCCGAGCTACATGGCGTTCGAGGACCGGCTCGCCGGCCACGATATCCGGTTCGTCGCGCCCAAAACCGCGTGGATCACCCCCGAGCCGATCGGCATCCTGGCGGGCGCGAAACATCCCAAGGCAGCGCGCGCGTTCATCGAGTTCTTGCTCTCCGAGCGCGGCCAACGCGTCGCCATGGAGCGCGGCGTGTTCCCCATCACGCCGAAATACCGCGTCCAGGGCGCGCCCGGCTCTCAGGCGGAGAAGGCGGTGGAGTTCACCGGCGGCATCCGCTCCTACTTCGATATCGAAGTCACGAATATCTACGACGACGGCAAGGCGCAGGCGCGCTACCAGGAAGTGAACGCCCAGTTCCGCAAGGAAATCGAGGCGGTGCTCGAAGACCTCAAGAAGAAGTACTGAGCCTTAACGCCGCTGCCATGCGCATATCGGTCGAGGGGCTCACCAAGCGTTTCGGCGCGCTCATCGCCGTAAACGGGGTGAGCCTCGAAATCGAGGAGGGCGAAATGTTCACGCTCCTCGGTCCTTCGGGCTGCGGCAAGACGACACTGTTGCGCTTGCTGGCCGGCTTCTACACTCCGGACGAGGGCCGCATCCGCTTCGGCGAGCGCGTGGTGAACGACGTGCCGCCGCACGAGCGCGGCATCGGGATGGTTTTCCAGAACTACGCGCTGTGGCCGCACATGACGGTTTCCGAGAACGTGGCTTACGGCCTCAAGCTGCGCAAGATCGCCGCATCGGAAATCGCCGAACGGGTTCAGGGCGTGCTGGCGAAAGTGGGGCTCACGGGACTGGGCGAGCGCTATCCGGGGCAACTCTCGGGCGGCCAGCAGCAGCGGGTCGCGCTCGCGCGCGCACTGGTGCTCAATCCGGAGATGCTGCTGCTCGACGAGCCGCTCTCCAATCTAGACGCCAAGATCCGAGTACAGGTGCGCGCCGAAATCCGCAAGCTCCAGAAGGAACTCGGGATCACCGCGGTTTACGTGACGCACGACCAGGAAGAAGCGCTCGCGATGTCGGATCGCATCGCCGTATTCGACCTGGGGAAGCTGTGCCAGGTCGGGCCGCCCAAGATGCTCTACGAGCGGCCTGGCACGCGCTTCGTGGCGGATTTCATCGGGATCAACAATCTGATCGAAGGGACCGTCCGCTCGGTAGAAGGGCCCTCGCGCAGCCTGCGTGCGGAAACGGCGCTGGGCGAGATGCTTGCGATGCGCGACGAACGGCTCAAGCCTGGAGACCGCTGCGTGATCTGCATACGGCCCGAGAACCTCGCGTTGAACGATGCACACGTGAGCAACGCAAACCACTTCAGAGGAATCATCACTTTCAGCGCATATCTCGGCAACACGCTGCGCTACGACGTCGATCTCGGCAACGGCGTCGTGTTCAAGACCGACATCGGCGATCCGTGGCACCACGAGCAGCTTCCCATGGGCACGCCCATTGCGCTGAGCTGCGCGATCGGCAGCACCCTTGCGATTCCCGCGGGATGACGTTATGGCCCAGACCGCGCAAATGACGTTGCGCGGGCCGCGCACCTCGGCAAGCGCCGCGATCGGCTTCATGCTGATCTGGGCATTCCTGCTGCTCTTCGTGCTGTACCCCCTCACGCGCATCTTCTACGATGCCTTCACCAACGAGGCGGGAAATTTCACCCTCGCCAACTTCCACGAGTTCTTCACCGATCGCTTCTACCTGCGCTCGCTGTGGAACTCCCTCGTGCTCGGCGTCGCGACCGTATTCACCACCTCGGTCATCGGCATTTCGGTCGCATTTCTGATCCTGCGCTACGACTTCCCGGGCCGGAATCTCTTCGCCTACCTCACGATGCTGCCGATGATCCTGCCGCCGCTCGTCGGCGTGCTGGGCTTCGTATTCATCCTCGGCCGCGCCGGCACGGTGAACGTGCTGCTCATGGACTGGTTCGACATGCTGCGCCCGATCAACTTCATGTACGGCATGCACGGCGTGCTGTTAGTCGAGACGCTGCATCTTTTTCCATTCATGACGTTGAGCATCCTCGACTCGTTGTCCAAGGTGGACCCGTCGCTCGAGGAAGCCGCGCAGGTCATGGGCGCGCGCGGCTGGCGCCGTTTCCGCGACGTGACGCTGCCGCTCACGACGCCGGGTTACGTGTCGGGCGCGCTCCTCGTCTTCATCTGGACGTTTGCCGACTTCGTGACGCCACTCGTCGTGGGCGTGCAGGACCTGCTGGCCGTGCAGGCTTACCTCAACATCGTCCAGTTCGTGGACCGGCGCATCTTCCGCATGGGTATCGTGATCTCGGCGCTGCTCGTGGTGCTCGCGATCATATTCGTGCTGGTGGCGCGGCACTATGTCGCGATCAAGGACTACAGCTCGCTTGCCTATTCGCGCGTGGAGCGCCGGCCGCTCAAGCCCGTCGCACGCTGGCTTGCGGTCGGGTTTTTCGTCCTCCTCGTGGTGATCTCGCTCGTGCCGCAGCTCGGGGTCGTGCTCGCCGCGGTGGGCAAAGGTTGGTCGCTCACGCCGTTCCCTGAGCAGTACACGCTCGATTACTTCAGGCAGGTGAGCATCGAGACGCCGAAGTTCATCGTGAACTCGCTCGTGTATTCCGGCATCGCGGTCGTGATCTGCCTTCTCGTCGGCGTGCCGATGGCGTGGATCATGGCGCGCACCCGGACCCCGGGACGGGGCGCGATGGATGCGCTCACCACGCTCATCCTCGCGATACCCGGCACGGCGATCGGGATCGCCTACATCCGCGCATTCCATTTCCCGCTGCCGGCCATCGACGTCGCGCTCACCAGCATGTGGATCATCCTGCCGCTCGTGCTTGCGGTGCGGCGCTTGCCGTATACCGTCCGCAGCAGCTATTCGTCGCTGCTCCTCGTGCACAAGTCGATGGAGGAGGCGGCCGCGAACGTCGGCGCATCGAAGCTCAAAACGTTCCGGGACATCACCGCGCCGCTCGTATGGAAGGGCATACTCGTGGGTGCGGTGTTCTCCTTCATCATGTCGATCCAGGAAGCGTCCGCCACGCTTTTTCTCACGCTTGGCGGATGGGAGATGATCCCATTCGGGATCTTTACCTACTACATCGCCGGTTCGCACGGGCAGGCGGCCGCGCTCGGCGTGATGCTCATCGTGCTTTGTGCGTTGAGCCTTGCCGTGGTGAACCGGGTGGCAGGCGCTCGGGTAGGGGGACTCTTCGGCTGAGCCGAAACGGACGGCGCCGCGCCGCCGCCCGTTTCTTCGCCGATATCAGTTGCCATCCGGGCGCAGGGAAGCGCGGTAGCGCGCGAACTTCGCGACGTAGTGCTCGGATGCGCTGTTGATGCGCTTGATTTCCTCCGGGCTCAACTCACGCACCACCTTGCCCGGGGAGCCCATCACGAGCGAACCGTCGGGAATTTCCTTGCCCTCGGTGATGAGCGAGTTGGCGCCGATCAGGCAGTTGCGGCCCACCTTGGCGCCATTGAGGATCACGCTCTTGATGCCGATCAGGCTGCCGTCCCCGATCGTGCAGCCGTGCAGCATCGCCATGTGGCCGACGCTCACGTTGCGCCCGATCGTGATCGGAAAGCCCGGGTCGACATGCAACACGCAGCCGTCCTGCAGCTGCGAGTTTTCGCCGATCGTCACCGTATCGTTGTCCGCGCGCACGATGCAGCCGAACCACACGCTCGCGTTGTTCTCCAGCACGACGGATCCGATCACGATCGCATCCGGCGCGAGCCAGTAATCGCCCTTGCAAACGACCTTGCGCTCTTCGAAGCTGTACTTCATACGGGCATCACAGGAGCGGCACGATGAGCAGCGCCACGATGTTGATGATCTTGATGAGCGGGTTCACCGCGGGGCCCGCCGTGTCCTTGTAGGGGTCGCCCACGGTGTCGCCGGTCACCGCGGCCTTGTGCGCGTCGGACCCCTTGCCGCCGTAGTTGCCGTCCTCGATGTACTTCTTGGCGTTGTCCCACGCGCCGCCCCCGGTCGTCATCGAAATGGCGACGAAGAGCCCCGTGACGATGGTGCCGACGAGCACGCCGCCCAGCGCCTTGATGCCGGCCCCCGGGCCCATCAGAAGATTCATCACCACAGCCACCACCACGGGAATCAGCACGGGGAGGAGGGACGGAACGATCATCTCCTTGATTGCCGCACGCGTAAGCATATCGACCGCGCGCGAGTAGTCCGGTTTCGCGCGGCCTTCCATGATGCCCGGGATTTCCCTGAACTGGCGCCGCACCTCGACCACCACCGCGGCGGCCGCACGACCCACCGCTTCCATCGCCATTGCGCCGAAGAGGTAAGGCACGAGGCCGCCGATAAAGAGGCCGATCAGCACCGCAGGATCGGAAAGGTCGAACTGGACCGCTTTGCCCGCGGCTTCGAGAGCGTGCGTGTAGTCGGCAAAAAGCACCAGCGCGGCAAGACCCGCCGAACCGATCGCATAGCCCTTGGTGACGGCTTTAGTGGTGTTGCCCACCGCATCAAGCGGGTCCGTGACCGCACGTACCTCCTTGGGCAGGTCCGCCATCTCCGCGATGCCGCCCGCGTTATCGGTGATCGGGCCGTAAGCGTCGAGGGCAACGATGATGCCCGTCATCGACAGCATGGACGTTGCGGCAATCGCGATGCCGTACAGGCCGGCAAGCTCGTAGGCGGCGTAGATGCTCAAGCACACCGCGATCACCGGAAGGGCGGTTGCCTTCATCGACACGCCGAGACCGGCGATGATGTTCGTTGCGTGCCCGGTGGTCGAAGCGGACGCCACGTGACGCACCGGAGAAAACTCCGTCGCGGTGTAGAACTCGGTGATCACCACCATGAGCGCCGTCAGCACGAGCCCCACCACAGCGGCACCGAAGAGCCTCATCACCGAGAACTCGGGATACTGCGCGCTGATATCGCCCATCAGCCACACGGTGACCGGGTAGAAGGCGATGGTGGCGAGCACGCCGGACACGATCACGCCCTTGTACAGCGCGCTCATGATCTTTTGGCCCGGACGGATTTTCACGAAGTAGCAGCCGATGATCGAAGCGATGATCGAAACGCCGCCCAGCGCAAGGGGGTAGACGACCGCGAGCGGAGCAACTTCGGGCTTGGAGAGCAACAGCGCGCCGAGCAGCATCGTCGCGATGATGGTGACGGCGTAGGTCTCGAAGAGGTCCGCTGCCATCCCGGCGCAGTCGCCGACGTTATCGCCCACGTTGTCCGCGATGACCGCGGGATTGCGCGGGTCGTCTTCCGGTATGCCCGCTTCGACCTTGCCGACGAGGTCGGCGCCGACGTCCGCCCCCTTGGTGAAGATGCCGCCGCCCAGCCGCGCGAAGATCGAGATGAGCGAGCCGCCGAACGCGAGCCCGATCAGAGGGTGTGCGATGTCCTTGATCGATGCGCCATGCGGCGCGCTGCCCAGGAGCACCCAGTAGAAGAGTGTCACGCCGAGGAGGCCGAGCCCGACGACGAGCATGCCGGTCACGGCGCCGCCGCGGAACGCAACGTCGAGCGCGGGGTTGATGCCCTTGCGTGCGGCTTCCGCCGTGCGTACGTTCGCGCGCACCGAGACGTTCATCCCGATCACGCCCGCAGCGCCGGACAGCACCGCGCCGATCAGGAAACCGAAAGCCGTGGACCACGATTGAAGGCCGAAACCGATGACCAGGAACAACACGACGCCGACAATCGCGATGGCCTTGTACTGGCGCCACAGGTAGGCGGCAGCGCCCGTCTGAATGGCGGCTGCGATCTCACGCATCCTCTCGTTCCCGCTCGGCTGGGCCAGGATCCACTTGATCGAGTAAAGGCCGTAAGCGAGGCCCGCGAGTGCGCAGATGAGCGCGAATAACAAACCGTAGGACATGGTCACTCCCTTGTTTATGTTGCTCGTAATTCCGTCGGCCGATTTTGTTTACGGCTGGCCGCGCTGCCTCGTGAAAAACCGTTTACTCGACGATCAGGGCGTCGACCGCCTGCTGCCCGTGCGCCTTCATCACCTTGGAAAGAAAGGATGAGCTTCGAAGAGTCTGCATTATAAAACCCGCCGCAGCCGGCCTGTACCTGGAGCAGCTTCGGAGGGGCGCTCGAGCGTCATGCTAGATCGCGAATTCGGTCTTCAGTTTTTTCCGCACCGGCGCGTTCTTCAGCTTCACGTACACCGGCAGCCCGTCCTTGAAGGGCGGCGGGTCTTCCCCCACGATGAGCGGCGCAAGATACCGCCGGCAGCGCGCCGTGATGTGGAACCCGTCTTCCGTCACGAACTCGGGCGGCACCATCTTCTCGCGGTTCGCGATGTCCTTGAGCTCCGCGGTCCCGATCGCCCAGCGGTAGGGGCGGTCGGACTTGCGCACGATGACGGGCATCACGGCGTTCCGGCCTTTCACGGCGAGATCGACCGCCGCCTTCCCCACGGCGTACGCCTGCTCGACGTCCACCTTCGAAGCGAGGTGGCGCGCGGCACGCTGGAGATAGTCGGCGACCGCCCAGTGGCAGCGATAGCCGAAGCGGTTACGTACCATGGCCGCGATACGGGGTGCGACGCCGCCGAGTTGCGCATGGCCGAACGCATCGCGCACGCCGGATTCCGACAGAAACTTGCTTTCCCTGTCCCTGACGCCTTCCGATAGGGCGATCGTGCAGAAGCCGTGGGCCTTCACCACGGCGTCCACGCGGGCAAGGAACGGCTCGGGCTCGAAAGGCCTTTCCGGAAAAAGCAGGATGTGCGGCGCGTCACCCTCTTTTTCCGCCGCGAGCCCGCACGCCGCGGTAATCCAGCCCGCATGCCGCCCCATCACTTCGAGCACGAAGACGCGGGTGGAGGTGCGCGCCATCGACGCGACATCGAAGCCCGTTTCGCGCACGCTCGTCGCCACGTATTTCGCGACGGAACCAAAGCCGGGGCAGCTGTCGGTGCCGACAAGGTCGTTGTCCACGGTCTTCGGGATGCCGATGCAGGCGAGCGGGTAACCGAGCTCACCGGCAAGCTGCGACACCTTCCACGTTGTGTCTGCCGAGTCGTTGCCCCCGTTGTAGAGGAAGTAGCCGATGTTGTGGGCCTTGAACACTTCCATCAGCCGCTCGTACTGCGCGCGGTTTTCGTCGAGCCCTTTGAGCTTGTAACGGCACGAGCCGAAGGCGCCGCCCGGCGTGTGGCGCAAGGCGCGAATCGCTGCAGGCGTCTCGCGGGAGGTGTCGATCAGATCCTCGGTCAACACGCCGATGATGCCGTCGCGGCCCGCGTATACCTTGCCGATGCGGTTGCGCTGCTTGCGGGCGGTCTCAATGACGCCGCATGCGGTCGCATTGATCACCGCCGTCACGCCGCCCGACTGGGCGTAGAGAGCGTTGCGTAAGGCCACGGGGATGGAGCGAAAACAAGAAAAGTGCGCATTTTACCGCAGCTTGCGCGGCCACCCTAGCGCGGAACGTCGCCCTGAGGGCTCAAAGGCCCTTGCTGTTCAAGGATGCTTGCATGCGAGCGCGGCGAAAATCTTGTCGCGGATGTGCTCGACCGAGCCCTTGCCGTAAATGTTGACGTAATGCGGGGCGCGCGGGTCGCCGCTCGCGGCCCAGTTGAGATAGTAGTTGACAAGCGGCTTGGTCTGCGTGTGGTAGGTTTCGATGCGCTTGCGCACCGTCTCCTCGTTGTCGTCGGGACGCTGCACCAGCGGTTCGCCGGTCACGTCATCCTTGCCGGGAACCTTCGGCGGCTTGAACTCCACGTGATAAGTGCGACCCGAGCCCGGATGCACGCGCCTGCCGCTCATGCGCCGCAGGATTTCCGTGTCGCTCACCTCGATCTCGATCACGTAGTCGATATCGATGCCCGCTGTGCGCAGCGCTTCCGCCTGCGCGAGCGTGCGGGGGAACCCGTCCATGATGAACCCATTCGCGGCGTCGGGCTGCTGCACGCGGTCGCGGACGAGCTCGATGACCATGTCATCGGGAACGAGCGCGCCCTTGTCCATGTACGCTTTCGCGTCGCGCCCCAGCGACGTTCCGGCCTTGATCGCCGCGCGCAGCATGTCGCCGGTGGAAATCTGCGGAATGCGGTACCTCTCAGTGAGAAATTGTGCCTGCGTGCCTTTGCCGGCGCCGGGGAGACCGAGTAGGAGAATGCGCATGATTCTGCAGGCGGGTGCGTGAGAACCGCAATCCGCCGGGCGCGCGTGCCCCGGCGGATGGGCAGGGTTAAACGGGGCAAAAAGTATAGCGGGTTTTGCGGCAGCGAGGAACCCGTGCGCGCTCAATGGCGGCTGAAAAGCCTGCGGGCGCGTTCGAGATCTTTCGGCGTGTCGATCCCGGGATGCGGCGAGTTGGGTGTGACGGCGACGCTGATGCGGAAGCCGTAGGCGAGCGCGCGAAGCTGCTCGAGCGCCTCGAAGCGCTCGAGCGCGGCGGGCGCAAGGCGGGCGTAGCGGCGCAGGAATCCGCAGCGATACGCGTAGAGCCCGAGATGGCGGAAGGCGGGAAAATTGCGCGCGAGCGCGCTTGCCTGCGCGCGCCGCGCGCCGGCTGTGCCGTCCCGCGCGTGTGGAATCGCTGCGCGGCTGAAGTACAGGGCATAGCCGGCGTTGTCGAGCACCACTTTGACGACGTTGGGATTCACGAACTCGTTCAGGTCGCGAATCGGCGTGCAGGCGGTTGCGATCTCGGCGCTGCGCCGGCGCGCGAGGTTCGTAGCCACTTCGCGGATGAGAGCCGGCTCGATCAGGGGCTCGTCGCCCTGGACGTTGACGACGATGCGGTCGGCGGGATAGCGGCGGCGCATCACGACTTCCGCGAGGCGGTCGGTGCCGGAGGCATGTTCGCGGCGAGTCATGACGGCGACGTGGCCATGGTCACGTGCCGCGTCCGCGATTCGCTTGTCGTCCGTGGCCACCAGCACCTCGCGCGCGCCGCTTTTCAGCGCCCGCTCGGCAACGTGCACGACCATCGGCTTGCCCGCAATCTCCGCGAGCGGCTTGCCGGGGAAACGCGTGGAGGCGAAGCGCGCGGGAATGATGACGAAGAAGTCCATTCAGACTTCTTCTCAGACTTCTTCTTCGGGAGGCAGCTTCCGTGCTTCGTCCTCGAGCATGACGGGAATGTCATCCCGGACGGGATAGCCGAGGCGGCAGGGCTTGCACAAGAGCTCGCTCTGCGCCCTGCGGTACACGAGCGGTCCCTTGCACAGCGGGCAGACGAGTATGTCGAGCAGCTTAGGATCCATGCCGGGTCTTCCTCACTTTGCCGAGCACGAGTTCGCCGAGCGCCGGATCGAGCTCTGCGATAACCGGCAGCACCCAGTGTTTTTCAGTGGCGAACCTGCGGCATTTTACCGCATCCTTTTCCGTCATCACGATGCACTCCGCATCGGCGAACGCGAGGTCGGCTGCGGTGTACGCGTGATGATCGGGGAAAGGGTGGGCGGTGAAGTCGATGCCGAGCCGGCGCAGATAGTGGAAAAAACGCTCCGGACGGCCGATGCCGGCCACCGCGTGCACGCGGTGGCCGCGGAACTGCCAAGGGCCGGCGCGGTGCCCGGGATTGAAGAGGTTGTAGAACTCGCTGCCGGTGAGCGACATCGCATACGCGGGCGGGGCGATTGTCTTGAGACCGACCCTCGCCGATTCGCTCACGTTCACGACGAGGGCATCCACCGTCTTGAGGCGCGTCGTCGGCTCGCGCAGCGGCCCTGCCGGGAGCAGGAGACCGTTGCCGGCGCCGCGACGGCCATCGAAGACGACGATCTCCACGTCGCGTGCGAGCCGGTAATGCTGCAGTCCGTCGTCGCTCACGATCACATCGCAATCGGGTGCTGCGGCGAGCAGAGCCTGTGCCGTCGCAACCCGATCCCTGCCGATCCAGACCGGCGCGTCGCAGCACCGTGCGAGCATTACCGCTTCATCACCGCAGAGCGCCGCGTCGCTCGTGGCGGTGACAGCGACCGGGGCACGCTGCTTGCCGCGATAGCCGCGGCTCACGATCCCGGGGCGCATGCCGCGCGCGCGCAGGAATCCGACGAGCCACATGACGAGCGGCGTCTTTCCGGTGCCTCCGACAGTGAGGTTGCCGACTACCACTACAGGGACCCGCACGCCTACCGGCCGGAGCGGTCCTGTCCGGTAGAGCGCCCGGCGCAGCGCCACGAGCGCGCGGAACACGAGGCTCAGTGGAAAGAGAAGGAAGGAAACCGGGGTGACGCCGTACCAGTGTCGCTCTAGCGAGGCCATCGGAAGGGTAAGCGGTAAGCCGCGCGGAGGATGCTTAATCGGTAAGCGGTGAACGGTGAGCGGTAAACCGAAGTCGTGAGGGGCGGAACGTCATCTCAGGCGCCCCGGCAACGACCCTTTACGGCTTCTTAGCCTGCGTGGTGAAAGTGATCTTGCCGTAACCGGCAATGCGCGCCGCTTCCATGATGTTGATCACCGACTGGTGCGGAGCATTCGCATCGGCGCCGATGATAATCACCGGCTCCTTCATGCTTCCCGCCGCGCGCTTCAATTCCTGGCTGAACGCCTCCGGCCCGTTGAAGGCGACGGGTGCCTTGTTGATGAGGTATTTGCCCTGTGCGTCCACGGCGACGTCGATCTGCTCGACGCGCTCCGGCGCCTTGCCGGCCTCGGCGCTCGGCAGGTTGATCTGCAGCTCGGCGTAGCGCGAATAGGTCGTGGTGACCATGAGGAAAATCAGTATGACGAGCAGGACGTCGATCAACGGGATGAAGTTAATCTCCGGCTCTTCCCGGAACGATCGGGCTCGGAAATGCATCGCTGCCTCGCTTTACGCCTGACGTTCGCCGTGCACGATTTCCACGAGCTTGAGCGCCTGCAGTTCCATGTCGACGAGCATCGCGTCCACCTTGGAGCGGAAATAGCGGTAGAAGATCATGCTCGGCACGGCGACCACCAGTCCGAAGGCCGTGTTGTAGAGCGCAATCGAGATCCCGTGCGCGAGCGCGAGCGGATTGCTGCCCTGCGGACCTTGCGAACCGAAGATCTCGATCATGCCGACCACCGTGCCGAAGAGCCCGAGGAGCGGCGCGATGGCGGCAATGGTGCCGAGGCTCGTCAGGAATCGCTCCAGCTCGATCGCAACGAGCCGCCCCGCCTCTTCGACCGACTCACGCATGATCGCCGGCGTCATCTTTACGTTCTTCAGCCCGGCCGCGAAGATGACGCCGAGCGGAGAATTGTCGTAGAGCCGCGACAAGAGCTGCGTCGTGATGCCGTTCTGCCGGTATTCCTGCACCACCTGCCCCAGCAGGTTCTTCGGCATGACTGCATTGTGGCGCAGCGACCACCAACGCTCGCCGATGATGGCGAGCGCGACGACCGAACAGAGCAGAAGGGGCCAGATCGGCCAGCCGGCCGCTTCAATGATCGCAAACAATTTCTCGGCTCCAAAAAACTGCGCGTAACTTTATCCGCCCACCCGTGTTTCAGCAAGCCGCTTTTGACACTTTGCTTTACGATGTCCTCTTAAGGCTGTCACGATGAAAGGGAATTTTTGTTTTCCACACACTCTGGGGATAACTATGTGCATAGTTTGTAAACAGCGGCGCTAAGTGAGGCTTCCATATAGGGTTTTGTTATCACGCTCAAAAATTATACGGATATTTTAAGTTTTGAAATCATCCTCTTACTGCATTCTCCCTCGGGAGCGGGCGATAGCGCCGCCGCTCACGATGGCCGTAGACGACATTGTGGATGAGTGTCGAGCGAAATCGCTTTGTCAAGGCTTTTGCCGCCCGACGCAGCCGCCCGCTACGCGTCCCACCAACCGGGGAGGGCGATCCTGGAGTGAGCGTTTGTGCCCCGTCCATCGTAGCGGCGATTTCCGATCCCGATACTCACGCGCGGCCGCGCGGCGTTGACACGGCACGGGCGATTTGACAGATTCGACCGCTTCACGGAAAACGCCCTCCCAATGCTCGATCTTTCACTACCTGTCGCGCAACCGGTCGTCTCGGTCAGCGACCTGAACCGGCTTGCGCGCGAACTGATCGAGGCGAACCTTCCTCTGATGTGGGTCCGCGGCGAGATCTCGAACCTGAAACGCTACGACTCGGGGCACTGCTACTTCACCCTCAAGGACGCCGAGGCCCAGGTGGATTGCGTGATCTTCCGGCACCGGCTGCAATATCTCGACTGGCGCCCGGACAACGGCATGCAGGTGGAAGTGCGCGCCTGCCCCACGCTCTACGAGCAGCGCGGGAAGTTCCAGCTCAACGTCGAGGCGATGCGCCGCTCGGGGCTCGGCGCGCTGTTCGAGGCGTACGAAAGGCTCAAGAACCGGCTCGACAAGGAAGGGCTCTTCGATCCGCGGCGCAAGCAGCGGCTGCCCGCCTTTCCACGCGCCCTGGGTATCGTCACTTCGTTGCAGGCGGCCGCGCTCCGCGATGTGTTGACCACCCTCAGCCGGCGCATGCCGTCGCTGCCGGTGATCGTCTATCCCGCGCCAGTGCAAGGCGAAGGCGCGGCACAGAAGATCGCGGCCGCGATCGCGACAGCGGCGGCGCGCGCGGAGTGCGACGCGCTCATCCTGTGCCGCGGCGGCGGGAGCATCGAAGACCTGTGGGCGTTCAACGAGGAGGTTGTCGCGCAAGCGATCTGCGCGTGCACCATTCCCGTCGTGACGGGCATCGGCCACGAGACGGATTTCACCATCGCCGATTTCGTTGCCGACGTGCGCGGTCCGACCCCGACCGCTGCGGCTGAGCTCGCGACGCCGGACTGCGCGGAGCTCAGGCAGAAGTTTCGCGAGTTGCAGCGCCGGGTTGCGCGCCTGACCCTACGGGCGCTGGAGTCGCGCATGCAGCGTCTGGATTACCTTGCCAAGCGGCTCGTGCATCCCGGCGAGCGCATCCGGGAGCGGATTGCCTCGCTGCGGCATTTCGCGACACGGTTGCATGGCGCGCAGCAGCGGTCCGCGCAGGAAAGAAACTGGCACGTGCGCGACCTCGCGCGCCAGGTCAGGGCGGCGCGCGCCGATGTGATGGCATTCCAACGGGAGAACGCCGAGCGCGGGCGGCGGTTGCGCCACGCCATGGCGAGGCGACTCGAGCAGGCGAAGACGTTGCTTCAACGCACGGAATCGCACTTGAATCATCTCAACCCGGAGCGCGTGCTCGAGCGCGGCTATAGCATCACGGCCACCGCTGCGGGAAAAATCGTGCGCGATAGCGGCGGGATCGCGTGCGAGGATGAGCTCAAGGTCACTTTCGCGCGGGGCTGGGCGGGCGTGGTGGTCAAGCAGAAAGGCGAGGGTGAGCGATGAAGGACGAGGCGCAGCGCGTCGACCGCGCGGACGAGCCGGATTACGAGCGGCGCGAACCGAGGATCGGGACGGCGCCCGATGTGCCGGCGCAGGGGCAAACGCAGGCGCCGCCCGCGCCGTCCCAGAGCCGCGCCGATGGCGAGAAGCGGCCCCTGCGCGGCTACGCGCTGGATCTCGCTCAAGGGGAAAGCATGGTGGACAACATTGAGGTGGCCGATACGATCGGCCTCAATCATCTGGTGCTGACCGACCGGCGGCTCATCGTCTATGGACGCGACCATCAGACCGTCTATCCGCTGCGCGCCATCTCCCGGCTCTCCATCGTGAAATACATCCGATGGTGGATGGTTGCGCTGGGCGTTGCACTCGGCGCCGCCGGCGCTGCCGGCGCCTTCATGCCGACACTGCTTTTCCCGCTGGGCAGTGCCGAGCTCATCTACGTCTGCGGGGCATTGTTCTTCCTCGGCGTAGCGTTGATCGCGGTGGCGTTGCTGCGCCCGCAGCTCTACGTCGAGATCACCAGCCTGGGCGGGGACATGAGGCTGCGCCTCACCCGGAACCACGAGGCGCTCGCCGATTTCGTGAACTCGCTTGCGCAGCGCATCCGCTGATCTAGGCGCACGTCTTTCCTGAGCGCGCTTCGAGCTCGCGCTCCAGGAAGTGGAGCACCTGATCCGCGAGGTTCGCGGCGAGGCAGTCGAAGGTCGTGACCCCTTCCATCGCGCGGAGCCAGGTGAGTTGCCGCTTGGCCAGCTGGCGGGTGGCGGCCACGCCTTTTTCGCGCAAGGTCGCGAGGCCGTACTCCCCGTCGAGATAGCGCCAGGCCTGGCGGTAACCCACGCAACGCATGGACGGCATGGTGGGCTCGAGCGGATAGCGCGTGCGAAGCCGCCGTACTTCTCCGATCAGCCCGAGTTCGAGCATGTCCTCGAAGCGCTGCGCGATGCGTTGGTGCAGCGCCGCCCGATTGTTCGGCACGAGCGCGACCCGGATCGGCGCATAGGGAAAATAGACGTGCCGCGGTTTTCGTATGAGGGCGGAGAGCGGCTTGTCGGTGAGGTAGTAGACCTCGAGCGCCCGCTGGATGCGCTGCGCGTCGTTCGGCTCGAGCCGCGCCGCCGTTTCGGGATCGACCTTCGCGAGTTCCCGGTGCAGCGCGGGCCAGCCGGATTCCGCAGCCATGGTGTCGATCACGAGACGGATCGCCGGATCGGCTTCCGGGAGATCGCTGAGCCCCTCGGTGAGCGCCTGGAAGTAAAGCATCGTGCCGCCTGCCAGCAGCGGGATATTGCCCCGCTCGGTGATTTCGCGCATGACCGTCAAGGCGTCGTCGCGGAAGCGCGCGGCCGAGTACGTCTCATGCGGGTCGACGAGGTCGAGCAGGTGGTGCGGCACCCGCTTGCGCGTTTCGGCATCGGGCTTCGCCGTGCCGATGTCCATGTGTCGATAGACCTGCGCCGAATCGACGCTCACGATCTCGCCCCGCAGTCCTGTGGCGAGCGCCTCGGCGACAGCGGTCTTACCGCTCGCCGTGGGGCCCATCAGCAGGATCGCGGGCGGCAGCCTGGCCATTGCGTCAACGGCCGCGCATGAACAGCCGGTCGAGCTCCGCCAGCGAAATCTGGTGCCAGGTCGGGCGGCCATGATTGCACTGGCCGGAGCGTTCCGTCTCCTCCATCTCGCGCAGCAGCGCGTCCATTTCAGGGAGTGTCAGCCTGCGGTTGGCGCGCACCGCGGCGTGGCATGCCATCGTGCCGAGCAGCTCGTTACGCCGCTCGGTCAGGACGCGGCTTGCGCCGTACTCGCGTATTTCCCGCAGCACGTCGCGTGCGAGCATTTCGGCGTCGGCGTCCTGCAGCAGGACCGGTATGGCGCGTGCGGCAAGGGTCGTCGGAGACACGATGCCCAGGTCGAAGCCGACGGCGCTCAGCACGTCCTGATGCTCTTCGGCCGTCGCGATGTCCAGCGCATCGGCGCGAAAGGTCACGGGCACCAGCAACGGCTGCATCGGGATGCGATCAGCATCGAGCGCGCACTTCAGCTTCTCGTACATGATCCGCTCGTGCGCCGCGTGCATGTCCACGATGACCAGACCCTGCTCGTTTTGCGCGAGGATATAGACACCGCTCAACTGGGCGAGCGCGTAGCCGAGCGGAGGCGTGCGTGTCGCATCCGGGGCGGAAGCCGTATCCATGCGAAGCTCGGTTTGAGGCGAGCCAAACAGCGCATCATAGAAACCCGCCGGCTGCGCGACCTGAAGGCCGATACTTTCCTGCCTGGCATAAGCAAGCGGCAGGATTCGCGATCCTCCATCCGCGATGGCTTCCTGAATGCCCGGCCTCGCCTCGCCGGCGCTCGTGCGCGCGAGCGCCTTGTGGAGCGCGTGAAAGACGAACTGGTGTACGGCGCGCGAATCGCGAAAGCGCACCTCGATCTTCGTGGGATGCACGTTGACGTCGACCTGTGCGGGGTCCATTTCGAGAAACAGCACGAAGGCCGGGTGGCGCTCGTGGTGCAACACGTCCTCGTACGCCTGCCGCACCGCGTGGGCGAGGAGCCGGTCCCGCACGAAGCGGCCGTTCACGAAAAAGTATTGCGCGTCGCGCGCGGCGCGCGCATGCGCAGGCAGGCCCACGAGCCCGTGCAGCCGCAAGCTCGCGCTCGCCTCATCGACGGCGAGCGAGGTGCCGCAG
>CAMPGR010000052.1 GCA_946885605.1 uncultured Pseudomonadota bacterium | reverse complement strand
CGATGGATCTGCACTCCGAGCAGATCCAGGGATTCTTCGACATCCCGGTGGACAATATCTACTCGGGGCCGATCATGCTGGGCGACGTGTGGAAGCACGACTACCAGCACCTCGTCGTGGTGTCGCCCGACGTGGGTGGCGTCGTGCGGGCGCGCGCGCTCGCCAAGCGGCTGGAAGCGGATCTGGCGATCATCGACAAGCGGCGCCCGCGGCCCAATGTCGCGACGGTGATGAATATCATCGGTGAAGTGGAAGGGCGCACCTGCGTCATCGTGGACGACTTGGTGGACACGGCGAACACGTTGTGCGAAGCGGCGCAGGCCCTGAAGCGGCACGGCGCGGTGAAGGTGCTCGCGTATTGCACCCACGCCGTGTTGTCCGGCAACGCGGTGCAGCGCATTTCGAATTCGGCGCTCGACGAACTCGTCGTGACCGACACGATTCCGCTGCGTGAAGACGCAAAGTCGTGCGGCCGCATCCGCGTGCTCTCGGTGGCGAGCCTTCTCGCCGAGACCATGCGCCGTATCAGCGCCGATGATTCGGTGAGCTCGTTGTTCGTGGAGTAGTTTTTTTGGGGGCGATCTGGTCGCGGATGCCCCCTTTAGATGCCCCCTTTACCCAGGAGAGAAGTGAGATGAAGATCGAAGTGGTTGCCTATCCACGCACGCAGCAGGGAACGGGTGCGAGCCGCCGCCTGCGCGGGAGTGGGCGCGTCCCGGGCATCGTATACGGGGCGAACAAGCCGGCGCAGCCGGTGGAGCTGAACCAGCAGGCGCTCCTGAAGCACCTCAAGATGGAGGCGTTTCACGCCTCGATCCTCGACATGACGGTCGATGGCGCGAAGGAGCAGGTGCTGCTCAGGGATTATCAGATGCACCCGTGGAAGCCCATGGTGCTGCACGTCGATTTCCAGCGCATCGACAAGACCAAGAGGATCCACATGCGGGTGCCGCTGCACTTTACGAACGCCGACGTGTCTCCAGGCGTCAAACTCGGCGGCGGCATGGTGCAGCACGTCATGAACGAGATCGAGATCCAGTGCCTGCCCGACGACCTCCCCGAGTATATCGAGGTGGACCTGAAGGATCTCGAGGTCGGCGATTCCATCCATGTGAACGAGCTCGTGTTGCCGAAGGGTGTCGAGCCGATCGCGAAACTGAAGCACGACAACCCCGCGGTCGTAACGGTGCAGGTGCCGAAAGCGATGGTGGTGGAAGAAGAAGCGGCCGCGCCCGTGACGGAGATCATCGGCGAAGCGGCTGCCGAGGGCGCTGCCGGCGGGGGCACCGAAGGCGAGAAGAAGGAAACCGAGAAGAAGGAAGCCGGCAAGAAGGAGTAGTTTCGCCGCTTCGTTTTTTCGTCGAGCCCGCCGCTATTCCGTCCGGGACGCGGCGGACTTCTCATCCTGCTCACCGTACCGGAGAGATCATGGAATTTCCGCAACAGCTCAGGACGCCGCGCCTTCACTTCACACGCACCGAATCGAAAGATCGGGACGATTTTCTGCGCATGCGCGGGGATCCGCGCTTCATAGAGGCGCTCGGCGCAGACGCAACGGGCGCGGCCGCGGCGCGCTTCGATCTGCACACCGACCACTGGGAACGCCACGGCTACGGCTGGTGGGCCGTGCGTGATCCGGAAACTGGAATATTTCTGGGGTGCGGCGGCTTGCAGTCGGCGCGGGTCGAGGGTGCGGATGCAATCGAGGTTGCTTACGGATTTCTGCCGCAGTTTTGGGGGCGCGGCTACGCGAGCGAGGTCGTACGCGTTGCTGTGGCGCAAGGCTTCGTACGGCTCGGCGCAGCCGAATTCGTGAGCTTCGTCCTCTCGACCAATGCCGCATCGCGGCGCGTAGTGGAGAAGGCGGGGTTTCGCTACGAGCGGCAAGTCACCCACGCCGGAGGCCCGCATCTGCTCTACCGGCTGACGGCGCCGGCATGGCACGCCGCACCCCGAGCGCCCGCGACCCGGACGCGCGCCGCCGATGTGCTGCAGACGGCCTAGGCGGTGAAGCTCATCGTCGGGCTGGGAAACCCCGGCCGCAAGTACGCCGATACCCGGCACAACGCCGGTTTCTGGTTTGTCGAACGCTATGCGGCGCGCAACGGCATCGTGCTGCGCAACGAGGCGAAATTCCAGGCACTCGTGGGTCGCATCGAGCCGGCGGGCACGTGGCTCATTTTGCCGCAGGGCTACATGAACGCGAGCGGCCGGCCGGTGCAGATGCTCGCGAGCTTCTTCAAGATCGCGCCGGCCGAAATTCTCGTGGCGCACGACGAGCTCGATTTTCCGCCGGGCACCGTGCGCATCAAGCTGGGCGGCGGGTCGGCCGGTCACCACGGGCTCAAAGACATCTCGGCGCGGCTCGCTACCCAGGATTACTGGCGGCTGCGCATCGGCATCGGTCACCCCGGTTCACGCGATCTCGTCACGCATCACCTCCTCAACAGCCGTCCCACGAGTGAAGAGCGGCGCGTCATCGATGACGCGATGGATCGCGCGCTGGAGGCGATGCCGCTCGTGCTCGCGGGTGACGTGCAGGGCGCGATGCACAAGCTGCATACGCAGGAGAAGGCGCAGGACGACAGGGAGAACGCACCGGAAAACGGGCAGGCCGCTCAAGCGGACGTACGGAAGAAATGAGCCTGAAATGCGGCATCGTCGGCCTGCCGAACGTCGGCAAGTCCACGCTCTTCAATGCGCTCACCAGGGCCGGCATCGCGGCCGAGAACTACCCGTTCTGCACGATCGAGCCGAACGTCGGCATTGTCGAAGTTCCGGATCCGCGCCTCGCCGAGCTCGCGGCGCTCGCGAAGCCGCAGAAGGTCGTTCCTGCCGTCGTGCAGTTCGTCGATATCGCGGGACTCGTCGCCGGCGCGTCGAAAGGCGAGGGCCTGGGCAATCAATTCCTCGCCAACATCCGCGAGACCGATGCGATCGCGCATGTCGTGCGCTGCTTCGAGGATCCGAACGTCACCCACGTCTCCGGCAAGATCGATCCCGTCTCCGACATCGAGACGATCGACACCGAGCTCGCCCTGGCGGACCTTGCGAGCGTCGAGCGCCAGCTCGCGAAGTACGGCAAGGTCGCGCGCGCCGGCGGCGACAAAGAGGCCCAGCGCCTCGTTGCGGTGCTGGAGAAGTGCCAGGCGGCCTTGAACGAAGGCAAGCCGCTGCGCGCTGTTTCGTTCTACGAGGAGGAAAAAGCGGTCCTTCGCACGTTATTCCTGCTGACCGCAAAGCCCGTCATGTATGTGGCCAATGTCCGCGAGAACGGGTTCGAGAACAATCCGCATCTCGATGCGGTGCGCGCGCATGCTGAACGGGAAGGCGCTCCGGTTGTGGCAGTGTGCGCGGCGATCGAAGCGGAGATCGCGGACATGGGCGAAGAGGACAAGCGCATGTTCCTGACGGACATGGGGATGAGCGAGCCCGGCCTCGACCGGGTGGTCCACACCGGTTACGCGCTGCTCGGCCTGCAGACCTTTTTTACCGCCGGACCGAAGGAGGTTCGCGCGTGGACTATCCACCGCGGCGACACCGCGCCGCATGCTGCGGCCGTCATTCACACGGATTTCGAGAAGGGCTTTATCCGCGCCGAAGTGATCTCCTATGCCGATTACATCGCGTGCAAGGGCGAGCAGGGGGCGAAGGAAGCAGGGAAGATGCGGCTCGAAGGCAAGGACTACGTGGTGCAGGACGGCGACGTCATCTATTTCCGCTTCAACGTCTGAATCATCTCCATCAGCCGCGCGGTATCGACGGGTTTCGATATGTACTCCGAGCAGCCGGCATCCATGCATTTCTCGACGTCTTCCGGCATGGCCTTCGCGGTCACCGCAATGATGGGGAGATCGCGAAACCGCGGCTGCGCGCGTATTCTGCGCGTCGTCTCGTACCCGTCCATGCCGGGCATCATGACGTCGACCAGCACGCATTCGACGTCGGGTTGCCGGGCGAGCGCGTCGAGCGCCGATTCTCCGCTCTCCGCGGTGAGCGCATCGTAGCCGCCCGCTTGCAGCACCGCGCCGAGCGAAAAGCGGTTGCGCGCGTCGTCGTCGACCACCAGGATCTTGCTTGCTCGTTCCGTCTTTGCCGCACTGTCGGACGCACCGGCCGGCGCGCCGGCATCTTCCTGAGGCGGCGCGGGCGGTTGTCGCGGCTCGCGCTGCGCGCGCGGCAGATATGCGGTAAAGGTGCTGCCCTTGCCCACCTCGCTCTCGACGGTGATCGCGCCGCCCATCGCTGAAGCGAGCTGCTGGCAGATCGCGAGTCCAAGGCCGGCGCCCCCGTACTTGCGCGTGGTGCCTTCATCGCCCTGGCGGAACGCCTCGAAGATGATTTCCCGCTCTCGGGGCGCGACCCCGATCCCCGTGTCGCTCACTTCGAAGGCGATCAGGTCGGTGCCTGGCGCTCCGGGCGCGTCCGTGGCCGGGTAGATGTTGACCGACACGCGGCCGCGCTCGGTGAACTTGAAGGCGTTCGAAGTCAGGTTAGTGAGTATCTGACGCAGCCGCACGGGGTCGGTTTCCATGCCATAGGGAAGCGCCGCCGAGGTGCCGATCACGAAGTCGAGCCCTTTCTCCTCGGCGACATGGCGAAACGTGCGTTGCACCGCGCGGATCACATCGGCGAACGCGACGTGCTCGTAGCGCAGGCTCAGCGCACCGGACTCCGCCTTCGAAAAGTCAAGGATATCGTCGATCAGCTGCAGGAGGTCCTCGCCGCTCGCCTGTATGGTACGCGCGTACTGGATCTGGCCCTCCGTGAGGTTCCCTTCGGGGTTGTCGCCGAGGAGCCGCGAGAGGATGAGCAGGCTGTTCAGCGGTGTGCGCAGCTCGTGCGACATGTTGGCGAGGAACTCCGATTTGAACCGCAGCAGGCGCTCGAGCTCCTCGGCGCGCGCCATGAGCGCGCGGTTCGCCTGTGCGAGCTCTTCGGTGCGCGCCTGAACGCGACTCTCGAGGGTCGCGTTCAGGCGATGCAATGCCTCTTCCGCGCGCTTGCGCTCCGTGATGTCGGCGTCGGTGCCTATCATGCGCAGCGGCGTGCCGTTCTCGTCCCACTCCACCACCTTGCCGCGGCACACGTCCCAGCGATATTCCCCGGATTTCCTGCGCAGCCGCAGCTCGCAGCGGTAGATGCGCGTCCTGCCCTCGAAATGCGCCTGCAGTTGCTCGCGCACGCGCGCAGTGTCATCGGGATGCAGGATGCTTTGCCAGAAGCTGATGTGGGACGGGACCTCCTCCGGCGAGTAGCCGAGCGTTTCGATCCAGCCGGGACTGTAGTAGGTGTAGCCGGTCTTGAGGTTCCAGTCCCAGAGTCCTTCGCTCGCGGCATCGAGCGCATAACTCAGGCGCTTCGCGCTTTCGCGCAATCCCGCCGCCGCGCGTCCCCGCTCGGTGATGTCGACGAGGATCACGCCGGCGGCAATGATGCGCGCCTCCGCGTAGACGGGGTAGTAGCTCGCGAGCCATGCACGCGGTTCGGGTTCCCCCGCGCGCTGATGCTGAAGCTCGACGTTGGAGACTGTTTCGCCGCGCTCGAAAACGCGCGTGTAAATGGGCGCAAGCTCCGGCCACAATTCCGGGAACACCTCGGCCACCGGCCGGCCGACGAGCGCTTCCCGCGGAAGGCCATGAAACTTCGCCAATCCCTCGCTTACCGCGAGGTAGCGGCGCTGCGGATCGACGAACGCGACCACCACCGGCGCCGTGCCGAGCAACGAGTCGAGCAGCGGCGTGGACAGCGGGGTGTCGGGCTGTGATGTGGTGTCCGTTGCCATGGCGGAGCTTCTTGAAGACACGGTGCGATCTCAATATGAAGCCGGTCGTGCGCGGCCCAGGCGAGATGCTTGTGCCAACCGGTGCCCGCTCCCTCCGCGGCGCCATGGCGCACGCATCATCGCATCTTCGAGCCTTCCTCTTCCCAGATAACGTCCGCGTTCCTGGCGATGGCGCGCTGGAGCAACTCGATGAGCGGAAATGCGCGCTGGCGTAGGGATACCGGCGGTTCACTGTCATCGTTTGTCCTACGCGCACTCTGGGCATCGCGCTGCGCATGTACCGCGTCCTGCAACCGTGCGAGCGCTGCGGGAATGTCGGCGGCCAGGATTGCACCCGGTACGCTGCCCGTCTGACCCATCATCTTGAGCAGCGTGGCCGCTACGTCGCCGAACATGATCATATCGCCCGCATCACTTCGAAATCGAACCAGCATATTCGTGCCTTCTTGTATCCGCTGCCAATTGGACAATGCGCGCCGGCTGGAATTCGCGTTGCGCTTCAGGCGCGTCCGCGAGCGGGTTTGACGCTGATTGCGACGACGCCGACCAGCACGAGCAATGCGCCCGAAATTTGCAGCGGCGTCATGTTTTCATCCAATCCGACGTAGCCGAGGAAAATCGCGATGACCGGCCCGAGCGCGCCGATGATGGCGACCTTGTTCGCGCCGATGCGACGCAATGCTTCGGCAACCAGGAAGCCGGGGACGACCGTGCTGCCCAGCGCCATCGCGATGGACAGCCCGTAGACCGCGGGGGGAAGGTCGAGCGCGGACAGCGGGCGCAGGATGAAAAACTGCACAATGCACGCGACGCTCGCTACGGTCATGGCATAGGCCGTGAAGCGCACGGAGCCCACGCGCGAGATCACTTCACTCCCCGCGACGAGATAGATCGCGTAACACGTGGCGCTCGCAAATACGAGCGCTGCCCCCAGCCAGAGATTCACCTGCTCCCCGCCAGCAGTCTGCCAGAACACGAGGAGCAGCCCGAGGTAGGTCAGTATGAGCGCCGCAACTTCGCGCTTCGTGGCGCGCTTGCCGAGGAACAACGCCGACAGCAGCACCACGACGGTGGGATAGACGAACTGCAGCAGCCGTCCCAGCCCGGCGGAAATGTACTGCAGGCCGAGAAAGTCGAGGAAGCTTGCGACGTAGTAGCTCAGCAGCCCCAGCCCGACGATCGCTGCAATGTCGCGGCGCTCGAGCGGCCGCTGTTCGGCCCGGCCGCTCGACCACAACGCTGTAGCAACGAAGAATGGCACCGAGAACAGCATGCGCAGCGCAAGCAGCGTGACCGGGTCCACCACGTAAGCATAGGCGAGCTTGATGATGATGGGTCGGAGCGAAAAGCACACGACCCCGGCGATGGCGAAGAGCAGGCCGACGACGAGATAGCCCGATGCCTTCTCTCCGCGACTCACCGGCGCCTGCCGCCGCCGAGCAGCGAGCCCAGCACGCCGCGTATGAGCTGACGCCCCATCTCCGACCCGATGGCGCGTGCGGCACTCTGGGTCGCGGCCTCAACCGCGCCCTGGCGCCGGCCTCCCCTCGGTCCGGTGGATCCGCCCAGTATTGACCCCAGCGTGCCGAAGAGGCCGCCGCCTTCGGCCGCGTTCTGCTGCGCGCCGGGGGCCGCTTTGCCGGTGGTGGCAGCTGTTTCAGCAACGCGCGCGCTCAGCTTCTCGTAAGCCGATTCGCGGTCCTCGACCTTGTCATAGATACCGGCGACAGGGGATGCGGCGATCAATGCCTTGCGTTCCTTCTCGCCGATCGGACCGACGCGGGTTCCGGGCGGCACGATGAAGGCGCGCTCGACCACGGCAGGGCTGCCTTTTGCGTCGAGCAATGAGACGAGCGCCTCACCTACGCCAAGCTCGGTGATCGCGGCCTCCACGTCGAGCTTGGGATTCGAGCGGAGCGTCGTCGCGGCCGACTTGACTGCCTTCTGGTCGCGCGGCGTGAACGCGCGTAGCGCGTGCTGCACGCGATTTCCGAGCTGACCCAGCACCGTATCCGGAATATCCAGCGGATTCTGGGTGACGAAGTAGACGCCGACTCCTTTGGAGCGGATCAGGCGCACGACCTGCTCGATCTTCTCGAGCAGCGCCGGGGGCGCCTCGTCGAAGAGCAGGTGCGCCTCGTCGAAGAAAAACACACATTTCGGTTTTTCGGGATCGCCCACCTCGGGGAGTTGCTCGAAGAGTTCCGCCAGCAGCCACAGCAGAAAGGTGGCGTAGAGCTTGGGCGCGCTCATGAGCTTGTCGGCCACGAGGATGTTGATGACGCCGTGGCCCTTGTCATCGGTCTGCATGAGATCGGCGATATTGAGCGCGGGCTCGGCGAAAAACTTCTCGGCGCCCTGGTGCTCGAGCGCAAGGAGTCCCCGCTGTATGGCGCCGACGGAAGCCGGGGAAATATTGCCGTATTGCGTGGTGTAGGCGCGGGCGTTCTCGCCGAGATGCTGCAGCATGGCGCGCAGGTCCTTCAGATCGAGGAGCAGCAGCCCGTTGTCGTCCGCGATCTTGAAGGCGAGCGTGAGCACGCCGGCTTGCGTCTCGTTCAGGTTCAGCATGCGCGAGAGCAGCAGAGGGCCCATCTCCGAAATCGTGGCGCGCACCGGGTGCCCTTGTTCGCCGAACGTGTCCCAGAGCACGACCGGGCACGCCTCGAAACCGAAGCTCTTCAGCTTGAGCTGGTCGATTCTCTCCTTGATCTTCCCCTTGGGCTCGCCCTGCTGCGAGAGGCCGGCGAGATCGCCCTTGACGTCCGCCATGAAAACCGGCACGCCGATGCGGCTCAACCCTTCCGCAATCCGCTGCAGCGTGACCGTTTTGCCGGTTCCGGTGGCGCCGGCAATGAGCCCGTGGCGGTTTGCCATCGCGGGCAGAAGATGGATTTCGCTCTTGGATTTCGCGACGAGGATCGGCTGCGACATGGCGGGCTCCGTGCAGCGGTGTGGTAAAATTCAAGCCATTTTAGCGGGTTATTGTGAGCGAGCGCAGCGTATGGCAGGCCATTCCAAATGGGCCAACATCCAGCACCGCAAGAACCGGCAGGATGCAAAACGCGGCAAGATCTTCACGCGCCTCATCAAGGAAATCTCCGTAGCGGCACGGCTCGGCGGGGGCGACCCGGCGGCGAATCCACGGCTCAGGCTGGCGGTGGACAAGGCTTACGACCAAAACATGCCGAAGGAAAACGTCGAGCGCGCCATCAAGCGCGGCACCGGCGGTCTCGAGGGGGCGAATTACGAGGAAGTGCGCTACGAGGGCTACGGCATCGGCGGCGCCGCGGTGATGGTCGATTGCATGACGGACAACAAGCATCGCACCGTGGCGGACGTGCGCCATGCCTTCAGCAAGCATGGCGGCAATCTCGGCACCGATGGTTCCGTTGCTTTTCTCTTCAAACACGTCGGCCAGATGGTGTTCGCGCCCGGCACCGACGAGGAAAAATTGATGGAAGCGGCAATCGAAGCGGGCGCGAACGATGTAATCACCAACGACGATGGCAGCATCGAGGTGATTACCGCGCCGCACGATCTGCCCGAAGTGAGGAAGGCGCTCGAGAAAGCCGGATTAAAGCCCGAGCTCGCCGAAGTGACGATGAAGCCGGCGACGGACAACGTGCTCACCGGGGACGATGCCGCGCGCATGCAGCGCCTGCTCGACGCGCTGGAGTCGCTCGACGACGTGCAGGAAGTCTATACGAACGCGGTCATCGATCAGGCCGCATGAGCGGCGCGACTGGGGGAGGGCGGCACTCATTCGAATTCTCGGCATAGATCCGGGCTTGCGGGTGACGGGCTTCGGCGTGCTCGACCAGGCTGGTCAGCGGCTCGCCTACGTGACGAGCGGCTGCATCCGGGCACCGAGCGGGGAATTGAGCGTGCGCCTCAAGACCATACTCGACGGTCTCGGCGAAGTCATCGCGAGTTGCCGTCCCGAGCAAGTTGCGCTGGAAAAGGTTTTCGTCAACGTCAATCCGCAATCGACGCTGTTGCTGGGCCAAGCGCGCGGCACCGCGATCTGTGCAGCGGTCATGCATCGACTCCCGGTTTCCGAATACACCGCCTTGCAGGTGAAGCAGGCGGTCGTGGGCAACGGGCACGCCGCGAAGGCGCAGGTGCAGGAGATGGTGAAGCGCCTGCTCCGGCTCGAGGGCAATCCGAGCGCGGATGCCGCCGATGCGCTCGCGTGCGCGATCTGCCATGCTCATGGCGGCCAGGGGCTCGGGCGGCTTGCGACGGCAGGCCGACGCGTGCGCCGCGGGAGGCTCGTGTGATCGGGAGATTGAGCGGACGCTTGCTCGCCAAGCACCCGCCACAGGTTCTCCTCGACGTGCAGGGCGTCGGCTACGAAATCGACGTGCCCATGAGCACGCTCTATCAGCTGCCGGCGACCGGGGCGGAGGTGACGCTTCTTACACATCTCGTTGTGCGCGAGGATGCGCACCAGCTCTACGGTTTCGCAACGGAGGCCGAGCGCGCGGCGTTCCGGCAACTGCTCCGGATCTCGGGCGTGGGCGCGCGCACTGCGCTCGCGGTACTCTCGGGCCTGAGCGTGACGGACCTCAAGCAGGCGGTGAGCGCGCGGGACAGCGGCCGGCTCACGAAGATTCCGGGCATCGGGAAAAAGACGGCAGAGCGCCTCTTGCTCGAGCTGCGCGACAAGCTCGACGCTCAAGGTCTCGCCATGCCCGCTGCCGCGGCAAGCGAAGCGGGAAGCGACATCGTCAATGCGCTGCTCGCCCTCGGCTATAATGACCGCGAAGCGGGGTGGGCTGTCAAGCAACTGCCGGCGGACACCAACGTGACGGACGGCATCCGGCAGGCATTGAAGCTCTTGTCCAGACAATGATCGAGACCGACCGTCTCATATCCGCTGCGCCCGCGTCGCCGCAGGAGGAAGCCTTCGAGCGCGCGCTGCGTCCGAAGGCGCTGACAGAGTACATCGGCCAGGAAAAGATACGCGGTCAGCTCTCCATCTTCATCGAGGCCGCCCGCCGCCGCCGCGAAGCGCTCGATCACGTGCTGCTCTACGGGCCGCCGGGCCTCGGCAAGACGACCCTCGCGCACATCGTGGCGCGCGAGATGGGCGTGAACCTGCGCCACACATCCGGCCCGGTGCTCGAGCGCGCCGGCGATCTCGCCGCGATCCTCACCAATCTCGAGCCGAACGACGTGCTCTTCATCGACGAGATTCACCGCCTCTCACCGGTGGTCGAGGAGATCCTTTATCCCGCGCTCGAGGATTTCCAGATCGACATCATGATCGGCGAGGGGCCTTCGGCGCGGTCGGTCAAGCTCGATATCCCGCCGTTCACGCTGGTCGGCGCTACCACGCGCGCGGGCATGCTGACGAACCCGCTGCGCGACCGCTTCGGAATCGTCGCGCGCCTCGAGTTCTACTCGGCGGACGAGCTTACACGCATCGTGCAGCGCTCGGCGGATCTTCTCGGTGTCGAGGTGAGCGCGGACGGCGCGCGTGAAATCGCGGGCCGCTCGCGCGGCACGCCGCGCATATCGAATCGGCTGCTGCGCCGGGTGCGTGACTATGCTGAAGTCAAGGCCGGCGGCAAAGTGACAGTGGAGGTGGCGGCGGCGGCGCTCAAGATGCTCGATGTGGACGACCTCGGCTTCGACGTGATGGACCGCAAGCTTCTGCTCGCCGTCATCGAGAAATTCAGCGGCGGGCCGGTCGGGCTCGACAATCTCGCGGCCGCGATCGGTGAAGAGCGCGACACGATCGAGGACGTGCTCGAACCGTATCTGATCCAGCAGGGTTATCTGCAGCGTACGCCGCGCGGCCGGATGGCGACCGTATCCGCCTACAGGCACTTCGGCCTCGCCCAGCCGCAGGGACCCGGCACGCCGCCCCTGTGGGGCGAAGCGAGCGGGGCATGAACGCGGGACGATGAAGCCGCCGGAGAAGTTGGCTCGTTCGCGTGCGCCGGCCCGCGTCGCATTCTCGTGGCCGATCCGTGTCTACTTCGAGGACACCGACAGCGGCGGCATAGTCTACTACGCCAACTATCTCAAGTTTCTCGAGCGCGCGCGCACCGAGTGGCTGCGCGCCCTTGGCTACGCTCAACGCGATCTTGCCGCGCGCGAAGGCGTGATTTTCGTGGTGCGGGCGCTTGCGATCGACTACCTGCGACCGTCGCGTATTGACGACAGTTTGCAGGTGACGGTAGAACCCGTTAAGGTTGGCGCCGGGCAGATCCACGTCGCGCAGGAAGTGCGGTGTGGGGCTGACGTGCTGGTCAGCGCCGAAGTGCGGCTTGCCTGTGTCAACGCTACGACGCTGCGGCCCGTTAGGATCCCGCAGGCCATCATCATAAGAACAGGAACGACGACATCGTGACTTCCACGGTTACCCATGACATGTCGGTGATCAGCCTGGTCGCCAACGCGAGCGTGCTGGTGCAGCTCGTGATGCTCCTGCTGCTGCTGGCATCGCTCTTCTCGTGGTACTACATCTTCATCAAGGTCTTCGTGCTGAAGCGCGCGGACCGGCTGGCGAACGATTTCGAGAAGGAGTTCTGGAGCGGCGCCGATCTCAACGATCTCTATCAGCGCGCAGTCAGCTCGCGCAGGGCGGCGGGCAGTCTCGAGCGCATCTTCGAAGCCGGGTTCCGGGAATTCGCGAAGCTGCGCAAGCAGGCCGGCATGGATCTTGTCGTCGTCATGGACGGCACGCGGCGCGCGATGCGGGCGACGTTGCAGCGGGAGATGGACCGACTCGAGTCGCATCTCTCGTTCCTCGCTTCGGTGGGTTCGGTGAGCCCTTATGTCGGGCTGTTCGGCACAGTGTGGGGCATCATGAACGCGTTCCGCGGGCTTGCGAATGTGGCACAGGCGACGCTGGGGCACGTCGCGCCCGGCATCGCGGAGGCGCTCATCGCGACCGCCATGGGTCTTTTCGCAGCCATTCCCGCCGTGGTCGCCTACAACCGCTTCGCGGGGGACGTGAACCGGCTTGCAACGCGGTTCGAGTCGTTCATGGAGGAGTTCTCGAACATCCTTCAGCGGCAGGCGCACTGAGGAACCAGGCTCAACTTCCGGGATCGTAACGTGCCCTTCGAAAAGCGCAGCGGCAGGCGGCTCATGAACCAGATCAACGTCGTGCCCTATATCGACGTGATGCTGGTGTTGCTCGTGATCTTCATGGTCACCGCGCCGATGATCACGCCGGGGCAGGTGGAGCTGCCGCAGATCGACAAGGCGTCGGCCCCTCCTGTCCAGCCGCTCGAAGTCTCGATACGCACCGACAATTCGCTGTGGTTGCGCGACCGGGCGAGGGGGTCCGCAGATCGCCGCGTCACGCGCGACGAGCTCGTGCAGGCGATACGTGAGAAGCAGGCGCAGAATCGGGAGCAGGCGGTCGTCATCGCGGCGGACCGGGATGTCCGCTATGCGGCGGTGCTGGAGGTCATGGACATGCTGCAGCAGAACCAGGTGCACAAAGTGGGGCTGCTCGCCAAGCCGCGCAAGTGAGTGCTTCGGACGACGTTACCAGCCGGGAACGCAGAATTTCCGGCGCGCTCGCGCTGGGCATGCACGTGCTCTTCATCGTGCTGCTCGTCGTCGGCGTTTCGTGGCAGTCGAAGCGCACGAGCGCGCCGATTGCCGTGGAGCTGTGGAGCGAGCTGCCGCCGCCGGCGCCGCGCGCCAAGCCTGAGCCCCCTCCGCCGCCTCCGCCCGCTCCACCGGAACCGTTGAAGCAGGCGCCGCGGCCGCCGTCCCGGCCACCCGAGCCCAAGCCGGAGGCGAAGCCCGTTCCCACGCCGGACATCGCGCTCAAGGAGCAGCTCGTCAAGAAGAAGCAGGAGGAAGAAAAGCGCCGTGCCGAGCTCGAAGAGAAGGAGCGCGAGCAGAAGGAGCGGGAGCAGAAGCTCGCCAAGGAAAAGGCCGAAAAGGAGAGGAAGGAACTCGAAGCCAGGAAGCGCAAGGAACAGGAGCTCGCCGAGCAGAAGAAGCGTGAAGAAGCAAAGCGGCTGGCTGAGCAGAAGAAGCAGGAGGAAGCGAGAAAACTTGCCGAACTCAGGCGACAGGAGGATGCAAAACGCCGCGAGCAGGAATTGCAGGACATGCTGCGCAGGCAGGCGCAGCAGGCTGCGGAGGCCGAAGCCCGCTCGCGACTCGATGCCTACAGCCGCCTGGTGGCCGACCGGATCAAGCGCTACATCGTGGAGCCGCCGAACCTGAAAGGTACTCCGGAGGCGGTGTTCGAAGTCGTTCAGATACCGGGCGGAGAAATCTTGAGCGTGCGACTGAAGCGCAGCAGCGGCAATCCAGCGTATGATGCCGCGGCCGAACGCGCCATACGAAAGGCGCAGCCGCTCCCGCCGCCGCCCGATCCCGCGCGGTTCAGCGAGGTGCGTGAACTCGAACTCAAAGTAAGGCCTGAAGGCCGCTAGTACAAAGGTCAGACAATGCCGAATAATGTCAGCCGCACGTCATCCACGATGCGTTCATTCAAGCTCATCATCACTGCTCTCCTGATCGCATTCATTGCTGCCCCCGCGGCGCGCGCGGCGCTCACGATCGAGATCATTGGCGCGGGCGCCAAGCAGGTTCCTGTCGCGATCGTCCAGTTTCGCGCCGAGGAAGGGTTGCCGCAGCAGATCACGCCGGTGATCACTGCGGATCTCGCTCGGAGCGGACTCTTCCGCATGGTCGATGCAGGAGGCGTCGCGCCGCTACCCACCGATCCCGCCGAAGTGAATTACGGGACGTGGAGCGCCCGTGGCGCCGAAGCGCTCGTCATCGGGCACGTGGTGGCTCAGCCCGACGGCCGTTACGAGGTCCGCTTCCGGCTGCTGGACGTGCTCAAGCAGACCCAGCTCGCCGGCGTTGCGTACACGGCGAGCGCGGCGCAACTGCGATTGACCGCGCACAAGATTGCGGACGTGATCTACGAGAAGTTGACCGGCGACGTGGGCGTTTTCTCCACCCGCGTCACTTACGTCGTCAAGCGCGGACCGCGCTATGAGCTGCACGTCGCGGATGCCGACGGTCATAATGCGCAGACCGTGCTCGGCTCGAGCCAGCCCATTATTTCGCCGTCATGGTCGCCCGATGGCACCCGTCTCGCATACGTCTCGTTCGAAGCGAACAAGCCGGTGGTCTATGTTCAGTCGCTAGTGACGGGCGCCCGCCAGGCCGTCGCGAACTTCCCCGGAAGCAACAGCGCCCCCGCTTGGGCGCCGGACGGACGGCGGCTTGCAGTGGTGCTCACGCGCGACGGCAATTCGCAGATCTACATCATCAATGCCGACGGCACCGGCACGCCGCGCCGGGTGAGCAGCAGCTCCGCCATCGATACCGAGCCCAGCTTTTCCCCCGACGGTCAGCTTCTGCTCTTCACCTCGGATCGCGGCGGCAGTCCGCAGATCTACGGGATGCCGGCCAACGGCGGTCCGGCGCGGCGCCTCACCTTCGAAGGCAACTACAATGTCTCGCCGCGCTTCAGTCCGGATGGCAAGAGCTTCGCCTTCGTCCAGCGCAACAACGGGCGCTTCAACATCGCCGTGCAGGATCTCGCGTCGCGGCAGGTGCAGGTGCTGACCGATGGCAGCATCGACGAATCGCCGAGCTTCGCGCCGAACGGGCGCATGATCCTCTATGCATCGACCGTAGGGGGGCGTGGTATATTAGCTGCCGTATCGAGCGATGGCAGAGTACGTCAAAGACTCACCGAAACAGCAGGGGATGTGCGTGAACCCGCATGGGGCCCGCTGGTCAAATGACATGGTTCTTTTTTTCCGAGGAGCGGAGTAATGAAAAAAATTGTGGCCATAGCAGCAGTTGGCCTGTTGGCGGCGTGCGCAGGCACGCCTCCCGAAGAGCAGGAGGGTGCAAAAGTCGAGGAACGGCTGCCTTCGGCCGCCAAACCGGTTGATAGGCCGGTCACGCCGGATGCGGCAGCAACCAAGTCGCTGGACACCGGCAAGGTTGCGGCGGATCCGCTGAAGGATCCTTCCAACATCCTGTCGAAGCGCACCATCTACTTCGATTACGACAGCAACATCGTCAAGGACGAGTACAAGCCGATCATTTCGGCGCATGCGAAGTACTTGAGCCAGAACCGCTCGCGGCGCGTGCGCATCGAGGGCAACACCGACGAGCGCGGGAGCCGCGAGTACAACCTTGCGCTCGGGCAGCGCCGCGCTGACGCGGTGAAGCAGATGATGGAGCTCCTCGGCGCATCGGGCAGCCAGATCGAAACCCTGAGCTTCGGCGAAGAGAAGCCGAAAGCGCCGGGGAACGACGAGGCAGCGTGGGCCGAGAACCGGCGTGCGGATATCCGCTACCAGGGAGATTAACGCGGGGGGAAGCGCGCGACGCTCATGAGCCGGTTTACGCGATCCGCCATCCTTGCCGGTGCAATTGCGGCGCTTGGGGCAGCAGCCCCCGTTGCAGGCGCATTGTTCGGTGACGACGTCGCGCGCAAGCAGATTGCCGATCAGCAGAAACAGATCGACGCGCTGTACCAGTATCATCAGCAGCTGACCGAACGGCTGGCGCGTGCCGAGGAGGCGCTGAAGAACCAGCCGGTGATGGCGCTCGCCTCGCAGATCGAGGCATTGCGCGAGGACATGCGGCAACTGCGCGGCCAGATCGAGGTCGTGAGCCACAACATCGACATGGCGGCGAAGCGCCAGCGCGATATGTACGTCGATCTCGACACGCGCTTGCGGCGGCTCGAGCAGGCGGCCGCGAATTCAACGCCGCCCGCCGCGCCGCCCGAGGCGCCTCCCCCCGCGGGCGCACCGCCCGGGACGGGCATGGTGCCGCCGCCTGGCGCTGCGGGCGCTGCCGTAAACGAAGAAGGACGAGCCTACGAGGCCGCGCAGCAACAACGCCGCGGCGCGAACTACCCGGCGGCGATCGCGGCGTTTCAGGCGTTCCTCGCCCAATTTCCGAAGAGCGCGCTCGCCCCGCGCGCTCAATACTGGATCGGCGATTCCTACTACAACCTGCGCGACTACAAGAGCGCCATCGCGAGCCAGCAGAAGCTCGTCAGCATCTACCCCGACAGCTCTTCGGTCCCCGACGCGCTGCTCAACATGGCGAGCGCGCAGATCGAGCTCGGAGATGGGAGCGCCGCGCGGAGAACGATGGACAGCCTCGTCGCACGCTTCCCGGCGAGCGAGGCCGCCGAAAAGGCGAAGCGCCGGCTCGCAACGCTGCGCTGAGCTGCTCCGCGCGTAGCGTCCAACCGCGCACGATGGGGGCTTCGGTCCCATGAAGGCCTTCCTTTCCGACTTCCTCGTGAACCTGCGCTGCGGCCTGCGCGCGGTGCTGTGTCGCCGGGTCGGCATGGAAGAAGTCCGGCACTCTGCCGACCAGCTCGTCGTCCTTGCGGCGGCATACTTCGCGCTGCGCTTGACGAGCGATGCCGCGCTCCACGGGCTCGACGGTCAGCTGAACTTCCAGGCGCTTGCCGCAGAAACGACGCTGATCGCGCTCCTCATGCTCGCGGCCTATCTCGCCGCGCGCCTGACGCGCGAGCCGCGCCTCCTCCTCGGCTATCCCATTGTGGTCCTCGCGATGGAGCTTGTCTTTCTCGTGCTGCAGGCGCTTGCAGCGTGGGTGCAGCGAAGCGGGGGCGCCTCACTCTCCGTTACCTCCGTCACCGCTTCGGCAAACGTCGATACCGTCATGCTCGGTTGGTTTCTGCTCGCGGCGCTGCTCGTGCTCCTGCGCGCGACGCCTGGCCGGTGGGTACAGGCATCTGCGGTCTTCGGAGCATACGGCGCGCTTCTTGCCACGAGCTTCTGGTGGCTGCCGCACCAGCCGCTATGGATGACGCGAGCGGCCGATGTGCCGGCACAATCCTCGATCGCGGATGAGGTGGCATTTCACGCGCAGCCCGCGCTCCTCGAACGCGACCTGGCCGCCCTGCAGCCCGAGCGCCCAGGCATCGTCGACATTTATTTCGTCGGCTTTGCGGCCTATGCGCACGAAGACGTGTTCATGAAGGAGATACGCGTGATCGACGCGCTTTTCCGCGAGCGCTTCGACGCCGAGGGCCGCACGATCGCACTGATCAACAATCCGAAGACTGCGCGGGAGGTGCCGCTCGCGTCCGTCACCAACCTCGCGCGGGTGCTGCAGCACGTCGGCTCCGTCATGAACCGCGACGAGGACCTGCTCGTGCTCTATATCACCTCGCATGGCAGCGAGAAGCACCGGCTGTCGGTGGTCAATTGGCCGTTGCGCCTCGAAGATCTCACGCCCGCCGCGCTGAAGCGCATTCTCGACGAATCAGGAATCAGATGGCGCGTGCTCGCGATTTCCGCGTGCTACGCCGGCGGCTTCGTCGCGCCGCTCAGGAACGACACGACACTCATCATGACGGCGGCGGATGCGGTGAAACCGTCGTTCGGGTGCGGCACCGAGTCCGAGTTCACCTTCTTCGGGAAGGCGGTATTCGACGAGGAACTGCGGCGCACCTACTCCTTCAGCGAGGCGTTTTCGCGCGCGAAGAAGAGCATCGCGCAGCGCGAGCGCGAGCAGAAGTTCGAGCCCTCCAACCCGCAGATTCACGTCGGGGAAGCGATCGCGGAGAAGCTTCGCGAGGTCGAATCGCGGCTGCGCGCGCGGCACGTCGGGGCGACGGCGGAGGCGCCGGAGGGCTGATGCGCCGCGCCGTCGTGCTGCTCTCGGGCGGGCTCGATTCCGCCACCACGCTCGCCATCGCGCGGAGCCTTGCGTTCCAGTGCCACTGCCTCACCGTGGATTATGGCCAGCGGCATCGCGCGGAACTGCAGGCGGCCGCGCGGGTGGCCGCGGCACACGATGCGCCGGCGCACCGTGTCATGAAGCTCGATCTGACGGCTTTCGGCGGCTCGGCGCTCACCGATCCTTCCATCGCGGTGCCGGAAACGCCTGCGAGTGGCATTCCCGCCACGTATGTGCCGGCGCGGAACACGATCTTTCTCGCCCTTGCGCTCGCGTGGGCCGAAGTGCTCGGCGCGCAGGACATTTTCTTCGGCGCGAACGCGGTCGATTATTCAGGTTATCCGGACTGCCGGCCCGAGTACGTGCGCGCCTTCGAGGCGCTCGCCAACCTCGCGACCAAGGCGGCGGTCGAAGGGAATCGGCTCACGGTGCACGTGCCCATCATCGCGCTCAGCAAGGGGGAGATCATCCAGCGCGGCACGGCGCTCGGTGTGGACTACGGGCTCACCGTCTCGTGCTATCAGGCGGATGCCGACGGGCGCGCCTGCAGGCGCTGCGATGCGTGCCGGCTGCGGCGCGCAGGTTTCGCCGCCGCGGGCATCGCCGATCCGACCCGCTATGGGAGCGGCGCCTCCGGCTAGAGGGCGAGATTGGATTTTGCTAACATGAAACGTCTTCCGGCTGCTCCGCCGCCGTGAGAAACGGCATGGAATTGACCATACATCATCAGGTCCTGCTTGCGGTTTTCCTTGTCGCGGCCGTCATGGGCGCCATCGTGAACAAGACCAACTTCTGCACCATGGGTGCGGTCTCCGACTGGGTCAATATCGGCGATACAGGCCGCATGCGCGCATGGGTTTTCGCGATGGTGATCGCGTTGCTCGGCGTGCTCGCGCTCGAGGCGGCGGGCATTGCAAATCTCTACGCCGAAACCTTCCCGCCGTATCGCACCGCGAGCTTCGCGTGGCTGCGCTATCTCCTGGGAGGGCTCGTTTTCGGCATTGGCATGACGCTCGCGAGCGGCTGCGGCAACAAGACGCTGGTGCGCGTCGGAGCCGGCAACATGAAGTCGCTCCTCGTGCTCGTCGTTGCAGCGATCGCCGCCTATCTCATGATGTGGTCGTCGCTTTTTGAAAAAGCGTTCGTGCCGTGGATCGCACCGACGACGCTCCACCTCTCGCAGCACGGCGTGCCGAACCAGGAGCTCTCCAGCGTGCTCGCGGCGATGCTGGGCATGCCATCCGCGCCGTGGTTTCACCTTCTCGTCGGGGTGCTTGTCGCAGCCGGAATGCTGCTTTTCGTGTTCCGTTCGAAAGATTTCCGCGGCAGCCGCGACAACATCCTGGGCGGCGCCGCCGTCGGTCTCGCCATCGTCGCCGGCTGGTGGATCACGTCCGGGCCCTGGGGCCGGCGCTGGAAGGAATATGCCGAGATGGCGATCGATGTTCCGAGCCGGGTGCAGGTGCAGTCGTACACGTTCGTGAGTCCCATGGGCGACAGCGCGCGCTATCTGGTCGACCCCGACAACCTGCTCCTCGTTAATTTCGGCGTCATGGCCCTTGCGGGCGTCATACTCGGTTCGTTCGTCTATGCGCTCGCGACGCGCAGCTTCCGCCTCGAGTGGTTCGCTTCAGGCGGCGATTTCGCCCGGCATGCCGCGGGCGGCGCGTTGATGGGCGTGGGCGGAGTGCTTGCGATGGGCTGCACGGTGGGGCAGGCGATCACCGGAGTCTCGACGCTGGCGATCGGATCCATCCTCACTTTCTTCGCGATCGTGATCGGCTCCGCGGGCACCATGAAATTCCAGTACTGGCGCATGATGCAGGAAGCGTGACGGGTGACCCCGCAAGCCGGGGTGGGGTGCAGGCAATTCAGTAGCGCCGCAGCGGCCGCGAAAGAGCAGCAGTTTATTGACCCCTCAGCGTCCCAAACGTAGAATTACGCCCTTTTCACGGGCGGTTAGCTCAGTCGGTAGAGCAGCGGACTTTTAATCCGTTGGTCCGGGGTTCGAATCCCCGACCGCCTACCAATCCCTTCAAGGGCTTGGTGCTTGCTGTTAAAGCGCCCTTCCTCACTCTGGGACACTTCCGGGACATCTGGGAAGTGCGACCAGTACACAAAAAATCGACGTCTTCCTATAATCGATTCGCGTCTGTCGATTGGGAAGAAAGAGTAGGACGTCCGGTTCCGCTCAGGCAATAGGAAGTGCAGCCTGGGGCAGTCCCCAAAATGAAGCAGATGAGAGGAGCAGAGCGATGTTGCACGTCGCGAACTTTCATTCGCGTACAGAAGGAGCTGTGCCGTGGCTTGCATCGAGAAATGTGCTGACCGTACGGGTAAAAGGCGCTACCGGGTAAAGATGCGGTTGAAGGGCGGAAGAGCAGAAAGCGCAACATTCGATAGGCTGACGGACGCCAAGCGCTGGGCGAAGCAAATAGAGTCAGCCATTCTGGAAGAGCGCTACTTCGGCACCGCGGAAAGCAAGCGTCACACGCTGCGCGAGACACTGCGAGCGCTACGAGCGTGAGGTGCTGCCACAAGAGCCGGGATGTGCGAGCCAACGCACACAAATCAAGGGGTGGCGAGATCGTTTTGGGCATCTCACGCTTGCCGAAATTACAGCGGCGGTGATCACGAGCGCCACGCACGCCTCTTCTTCTTGAGCCGATATCCTGAGGATCGCGCGCGTCAGGCCAATCCGACCGAGTCGGTTGGTGCCGTTGACGACCGTGACGGTTGGCGGGGTTCATTTCAATTTTCGAAAGGAGTCCCTGCTGCCCGTGGCGCGACTTAGTGACGCCAACTTGTCGCTTTACCATCCATACAGATGGTGATAGGCTTCCAAGCAGATGGTATTGGCGATGGGCGTTTATGGCTGAGTCGAAAACGAAGGTCACCGACACAGAGAAGATCACGATCAACCTAGGGCTCGTCGACCTTGGGCAAATCGACCTGCTGGTGCAGGAGCGCTTCTATACAAATCGGACCGACCTCATTCGCACCGCAATCAGGAACCAGCTCGCTACGCACAGCGACGTGCTGCGTCAGACCGTCGCGCGGCGCATGTTCGTGCTCGGACTGCAAGAGTTCTCCAAACGAGATCTGGAGGCTGTGCGCAAATCACGGAAGAAGCTGCACATCCAGGTGCTAGGGCTCGTTCGAATAGCCGACGACGTCTCTCCAGAGCTGGCGCGCGAAACGATCGAGTCGATTGCCGTGTTAGGCGCATTGCATGCGAGTCCGGCGGTTAAGGCCGCTCTCGCTGACCGAACAAACTGACGGAAAGGAACTTAGTGGATGAATAGCTTGAAGCGGACCATGCAGGAAGCGATGCGGCTAATGCAAACAGGAGATCTGCGCGCTGCTACGCACGCGCTTCAGCGCAGCCTCCAGGCACGCCATGAGCCATCGGACGCTACGAGGCAGTCCGATGCTCCAAGCGCGAGTGACGCTTGTATCGAGGGCCAGTATCGAGTCGTTTCCGAAGCCCCGAATCCCGAGCAACCCGGCACGGCGGAGCCGCAAGAGCGAGACGGTATTCGTACGCCGGCCGGAACTTTTCTCAATCATCGCTTTTCGTGCGATGCAGGTGAAATGCATTACAAACTTTTCATTCCCAGCGGGCTCTGTGAAGCGCCGCCACTCATTGTGATGCTACATGGATGCACGCAGAGTCCCGATGACTTCGCACGCGGGACGCGCATGAACGCGCTCGCGCAGGAGCACGGCTACGTCGTTGCGTATCCGGCGCAGTCGCAAAGCAAGAATGCTAG
>CAMPGR010000051.1 GCA_946885605.1 uncultured Pseudomonadota bacterium | reverse complement strand
TCAAGGGAGAGAAGTGCTTCACCGACAAGTGCGCCATCGAGCGCCGCAACTATCCGCCGGGGCAGCACGGCCAGAAGAACACGCGCCTCTCAGGCTATGGCGTGCAGCTGCGGGAAAAGCAGAAGGTGCGCCGCACTTACCGCCTGCTCGAGGGGCAGTTCCGCAAGAGCTACCAGGAAGCGTCCCGGCGCAAGGAAGTGACCGGTGAGGCGCTGCTGCAGATCCTGGAGAGCCGGCTCGACAGCGTCGCGTATCGCATGGGCTTCGGCGCCTCGCGCAACGAGGCGCGGCAGATCGTGCGTCACGACGGCATTCTCGTGAACGGCAGGAAGGTCAACATTCCGTCGTTTCAGTGCCGGCCGGGCGACGTGATCGAAATCGCGCAGAAGGCGAAGGAGCAACTGCGCATCAAGGCCGCGGTGGAAGCGGCGGAATCGCGCGGTTACCCGGAATGGGTCGAGGTGGACGCGAAGGCGCTCAAGGGCACGTTCAAGGCGCGCCCGCAGCGCTCGGAGCTCCCGTCCACCATCAACGAGTCGCTCGTGGTCGAGCTGTACTCGAAGTAATTTCGGAAGAGGTATTCAAGCCATGCAAAGCAGTGCGTTTCTCAAGCCTCGCATCATCGACGTGCAGAACATCTCGCCGTACCACGCCAAGCTCACGATGGAGCCGTTCGAGCGCGGCTACGGCCACACGCTCGGCAACGCTTTGCGCCGCACGCTGCTCTCGTCGATGCCCGGGTATGCCGCGACCGAGGTCAAGATCAACGGCGTCCTGCACGAGTACTCGACCATCGACGGCGTGCAGGAGGACGTGGTGGACATCCTCCTCAACCTGAAGGGGGTCGTGCTCAAGCTCCACAACCGCGAGGAGGTGACGCTCAACCTCCGCAAATCGGGCGAAGGGGTCGTAACCGCGGGCGATATCGAATCCACCCACGACGTGGAAATCGTCAATCCGGATCACGTCATCGCGCACCTTGCCGCGGGCGGCAAGCTCGACATGCAGATCAAGGTCGAGCAGGGCCGGGGTTACATCGCCGCAACCACGCGCCGCACTATCGATGAGGAAGGGCGCAACGTCGGCGCGATCCTGCTCGACGCATCGTTCAGCCCGGTGCGCCGCGTGAGCTATTCGGTCGAGTCCGCGCGCGTCGAGCAGCGCACGGACCTGGACAAGCTCATCATGGACATCGAGACGAACGGCGCCATCGATCCCGAGGAAGCCGTGCGCTATGCGGCGCGCATCCTCGTCGAGCAGCTGTCGGTGTTCGCGGATCTGAAAGGCATGCCGACGCAGATCGAGGAAAAGAAGGCGGCGCAGATCGACCCCATCCTGCTGCGCCCGGTGGACGATCTCGAGCTCACCGTGCGCTCGGCCAACTGCCTCAAGGCGGAGAACATCTATTACATCGGCGATCTCATTCAGCGCAGCGAGACGGAGCTGCTCAAGACCCCGAACCTCGGAAGGAAGTCGCTCAACGAGATCAAGGAAGTGCTCGCATCCCGCGGGCTCACGCTCGGGATGAAGCTCGAGAACTGGCCGCCGGCCGGGCTCGAAAAAGTCTGAGGAACACGAGATGCGCCACCGTCACGGACTGAGGAAACTCAACCGCACGAGCAGCCACCGGCTCGCCATGCTGCGCAACATGACGAACTCGCTGCTGCGGCACGAAGTGATCACGACAACGCTGCCGAAAGCGAAGGAGCTGAGGCGCGTGGTCGAGCCGATCATCACGCTCGGCAAGAAGCCCTCGCTCGCCAACCGCCGGCTTGCGTTCGACCGCCTCCGCGACCGGCAGAACGTGGTCAAGCTCTTCGACGAGCTGGGGCCGCGCTACGCGAAGCGCAACGGCGGCTATCTCCGTATCCTCAAGCATGGCTTCCGCAAGGGCGACAACGCGCCTATGGCGTATGTCGAGCTGCTGGACCGTCCGGAGCCGTCCGCGGAAGGCGAAAGCGCCGGCAAGGAGAAGGCCGAGGCGAAGGCCGCATAGCCGCGCGTACTGGCGCGTGCAGAGAAGCCGGCCATGCGTCGGCTTTTTTGTTGCCTCGCGCCGCAGGCCGCATCGCCGTGGCATCCGGCGTTTCCCAGGATTTACAATCGCAGCATGCTGAACGAGCACGAACTGACCGGTCGCACGCGCTCGCACGTCGTGCAGCGCGACGACCTCGGCGCGGCGCTGCAGCGCGATGCGCTCGAAGCCTTCCTTGGATTGCGGGCCGCGGCGGCGCGGGAGGGCTTCGACATCGAAATCGTCAGCGCTTTTCGCGATTTCGCCGCGCAACAGCGGATCTGGGACATGAAGTTCCGCGGCGAGCGGCCGCTCTACGACGCGCACGGCAACGTACGCAACCACGCGGAGCTCGATCCGCTCGCGCTCGTTGAAGCGATCGCGTGCTGGAGTGCGGTGCCAGGCGGAAGCCGCCATCACTGGGGCACGGAGATCGACGTGATCGACCGTGCGGCGCTGCCCGACGGCTACCGCGTGCGCCTCTTGCCGGGCGAAACCGCGCCGGGCGGCGTCTTCCACCGCATGCACCAGTGGCTCGACGAGAACATGGCGCTCTACGGCTTCTACCGACCGTATCGCACGTATCGTGGCGGCGTCTTTCCCGAGCCTTGGCATCTGAGCTACGCGCCGGTTTCCACGGTGGCGCTCGACCTTCTCACTGCGGATGTATTCGCGGAAACCGTACGCACGAGCGACATACTCGGACGGGAGATTCTGCTCGAGCGGATCGACGCGATCCACCGGCGCTACGTCGCGAACGTGGACGCCCCGGAGTTTCCCGCACGCCAGGCATCGGGCTGAGCGCTCGCCGCGTGGCGATTTTTTTCTACACCGATTTCGGGTCTGCCGACGTCTACGTCGGGCAGATGAAGGCGGCGCTCAATGCGTGCGCGCCCGATATTGCGGTGATCGACCTCCTGCACGACGCGCCATCGTTCAACGTGAAAGCGAGCGCGCATCTCCTCGCGGCGCTTGCCGCGCGTATGCCCGGGCAGTCGATCGTCGTCGCGGTGGTGGACCCCGGTGTGGGAAGCGCCCGCCACGCCGTTGTCCTCCAGGCCGACGGCCGCTGGTATGTCGGTCCGGACAACGGGCTGCTCTCCGTCATTGCGGCCCGGGCGCACGACGCGCAGGTCCACTCCATACGGTGGCGCCCGCCGTCGCTCTCCGCGTCGTTTCACGGGCGCGATCTCTTCACGCCTTTCGCCGGCATGCTTGCCAAAGGGACGCTGCCGCCCGGGGCAATGGAAGAGCGGCGCAGCGGGCTCGAGGTCGAGCTGGGCGCCGAAGATGTGGAGGAAATCATCTACGTCGATCACTTCGGCAACGCGATGACGGGGTTACGCGCCGCAAATCTCGCCCGCCAAAGGCACGTGAGGGTGGGCGAACACGAGCTTCCCTACGCGCGCGTCTATTCGGACGTGAGCCCGGGCCGGCTCTTCTGGTACGAGAACAGCATCGAACTGGTGGAAATCGCGGCGAATGCGGAGAGTGCCGCTGCCAAGCTCGGCCTTGAGGTGGGGCAGCCTGTTGCAGTGATCTAGAGAAAAGCCGGCTCACGGCCGCGCTTACTTGCGCGCCTCGTTGCCGGGCCCCATGACCGCATCGATTGCCTCGCGCGTGGCGGTCGCGGCGTCGTGTGCCTGGTCGCCAGCCTTGCTTGCAGCATCGCGCGCCGCCTGCACGAGCGCTTCCGAGGCCTTGTGATTTTCATCCATGACACGGGCGATGGCCTCGGCGGGCTGCAATGTATTGGGCCGCTCGCTGCACGCTGCTACGGTGAGCAGTGCCAGAAGCACGGCGGCACACCGCATCGGAGCTTTTCCCGCGAGGAATAAAGCGTTCATGCTCGCGCGGTGCGCGGCCCTGCCACCAGCCAGATGATGAGCCCGACGACCGGCAGCACCACGACGAGAGCGATCCACAAGATCTTGGTTCCGGTCGAAGCGCCGCTCTGTGCGATGTTGACGATCGCCCAGATGTCGGCGATGAGAATCAGCAGCCCGAGAATTCCGCCCACTTCGATGCCCATGGCAGGCCCTCCTTGCACGCTGTGACAGCCCTGGCGACAATTCGTGCTGCCCGCCCCACGATTTGTTTCCGGCCTGTCTCCTCATGACGACACTCCACACCATCGGTCACGGCGATCGCGGCGAAGCCGAATTCGTCAATTTGCTGCGCGGCAGGGATCTCGAGCGGCTGGTTGACGTGCGCGCGTTTCCCGGCTCGCGCCGCCATCCCCATTTCGGGCGGCAGGCGCTGGAGCGGGCATTGGGCAAGGCGGGCATCGAATACGTTTGGGAAGGTGAAGCGCTCGGCGGGCGCCGGCGTCCCTCGGCGGGTTCGCCGAACGTGGCGTTGCGCAATGCGAGCTTCCGCGCATACGCCGACCATATGACGCGCCCCGCATTCCGGGATGCGCTCGAGCGTCTCATCGCGCTCGCATCGGAAAAGCGCACCGCGATCATGTGCGCCGAGCGCCTTCCGTGGCAATGCCACCGCTACCTGATTTCGGACAGCCTTGTTGCGCGCGGCATACCCGTTTACCACATCGTCTCCGACGCCGTTCCGCAACCGCACGCACTGAGCCGGCTGGCGCGCGTATGCGGCGACAAGCTGATCTACGACGCCGGCGAACAATCCAATCTCGGCCTCGAAAATCAGTAATCGCCGAGCCCGCGGCGCTGAAACCGCCTGACCATGCTCACCCACGCCGGATGGTCGTAGAGCATGGTCTTCAGCCTGCTCATCAACATGTGCTTCAGGGAATACTCCGGCTGGTTGGCCCAGTACTCGTGCCCGCGGAATTTGCGGAATCGGGCCCATGACTTCGTGGTGAAGAGATTACCGAATTGCATCGTGCCGGGGACGTAGTGGCAGGTGAGCGACTTTCTCGAAAAACGCTCATCGATCGTGAGCAGCGATCCGTGTATCGTGCGCGAGTTCCAGAACAGCACGTCGCCTTTCTTGAGCCCGGGCGCGTGCAGGAGCTCCGGGTGCTCATCCACGTAGCGCCTGATGCGCGCGAGCCACTCCGAATGGGGCAGGCCGCTCTCGTGGAAAGTGCAGCGGTGGGAGCCCGCCATGACGTAGAACCGGCCCGCCTCTTCGTGAATGTCCTCGAGCGCAACCCAACCCGCGACCAGATTCCCGTGCGGCACGCTGTCGACATACCACCAGTCCTGGTGGGGTGGCGTGGCGGTGTTGAGATCGAACAGCATCGACTGCACCAAGCGGTGCGACCGCGTGCCGGTAAGGCCTGAAATGAAGGAGAGCAGATTCGGATGGAAAAATATTTCGAATGCGGCTTCCCTGAATCCGGGAAAGCTGGCGTATGCGTGGATGTCCAGAAACGATTGCGCAACGTACCCATGAGCCGTGATTGCGTTGCGCTCGTAGCGGTTCGTGTTCTGCCGGTAGAACTGGGCGTTGGAAGGGACGATATCTCTGTCATACGTCCGCAGCACGCGTTCCAGCGCTGCTTCAGGGATCAGGCCGCGTGCGATCACGTAGCCTTGCCTCCCGTATTGAATGGGCATGTCCGCTGCAGGTTCGGGCGCTGTGCTGCAAAGGCCAACGGCGCTGTGGCCGGCGATACTGCTCGTCAGATCCGGGGCACCCACGATCATGCCCGCATCCATAGGCGGTGCACTCCTTGAAATTGTCATGCCGCCCCAAGACAAACGAGGCCGCGATCGTGCATGGTGTATCGCATTGCCGCGGCTCGTGTCGTTGGACCATCCGGACCATGTTGCGCTCGCGCTTCCTGTCATATGACGCCTGCAAGCGCATACCGGCTCAATTTAGCGCCGGATTCGGGATTTAGAGGCCGGAAAGCCTCAGATCGGCGGAGTAGGGAGGGCTCGGATAATGAAATGCAACGGGGCCGTCGGGCAGTGCATCGACGAACTGGCGCACGAACGGGTCTTTCGAAGCCTTCACTTCCTCCGTCGTGCCTTCGGCCGCCACGACGCCATCGGAGATGAAGTACACATAGTCGACGATCTTGAGCGATTCCACCACGTCGTAGGTCACAACGATGGACGTCACCCCGAGCGCGTCGTTCAGCCGGCGAATGAGGTTGGCAATGACATTGAGCGAAATAGGATCGAGCCCCGAAAACGGCTCATCGTACATGATGAGCATCGGGTCGAGCGCGATCGCGCGCGCGAGCGCAACACGCCGCGCCATTCCGCCGGAAAGCTCGCCGGGCATGAGGTGATGCGCGCCGGCCAATCCCACGGCATGAAGCTTCATCAGCACGAGATCGCGGATCAGGACTTCCGGCAGGTCCGTGCGCTCCCGCATGGGGAAGGCCACGTTATCGAACACCGACATGTCCGTGAAGAGCCCGCCCATCTGGAACATCATGCCCATGTGCCGTCGCATGCGGTAGAGCTCGGCATCGTCGAGCTCGTGCACGATCTGTCCCGCGAACCTGACGTATCCCGCGTCCGGGTGGAGCTGCCCGCCCACCATGCGTAGCAATGTGGTCTTCCCGGAGCCGCTCATGCCAAGTATTGCGACCAGCTTGCCGCGGCGTATCCTGAGATTCACTCCCTTGAGGACTTTCCGGTCGCCATAGGCGAATTCGAGATCGCGGACTTCTATCAGGATGTCGTTGGAATCAGGCATATCGTGGCAAAGGCCGACAGGATCGAGGCCGCAGTTTACCAGCGCGCGGCGTTCGCGGCGATTTGCAGCCCCCCGGCGCTCATGCAAAGCCCGTGCCCGACGCGCGCCGAAGACGGCGTGAACAAATTCGTGCACAGGTTGTCATCCCTCTGTCCACGCATAAAGGGAGGGATCAAGCTGAAGCTGTATGCCGTATGGCCGTTTTTCGGCATTCTCGCCGGCGCCCTCGTGTTGCTGCGAGTGGACCGCATATTCCGCATCGTCGACGTGGAAGCGCCCGACCCGCGCCAGCGCTCTTCCGCAATTCACGGTCTCCGAGGCCTGCTCGCATTCGGCGTATTCGGTCACCATGCCGTGGTGACGAACCAGTATTTGCGCACCGGCAGCTGGAACTATCCGCCCTCCGCGTTCTACACGTTGCTCGGAGAAGTCAGCGTGGCGTTCTTCTTTGCCATCACGGGCTTCCTGTTCTGGAGAAAGCTTCTCGATGCACGCGGAACGGTCGACTGGATACAGCTCTACATCGGCCGGTTTTTCCGCATCGCGCCACTGTATCTCGTCGCAGTAGGTGGTGTGCTGCTCGTGGTGATGGCTCGCACCGATTTCGAGTTGCGCGAGCCGCCTCATCTGCTCTTTGGCGATGTGGCGCGATGGCTCACGCTCGGGATTCTGGGTCAGCCGGACGTGAACGGATACGAGAAAACCGGGTTGTTGATGGCAGGCGTGACGTGGACGCTGCGCTACGAGTGGCTCTACTATTTCTCCCTGCCGATGCTCGCCCCGCTCGCCGCAACACCGTGGCATCTTCAGGCGGTGCTCGGCGGGCTCGCGCTCACTTTTGCGGCCTATGCGCTCGACCCGAGCGCTCACGCGTTGTACGCGAGCCTGTTCCTCTGCGGAATGATTGCCGCATCCCTCCGGCACGCCGGCATTCAGATGCGCCTGGAAGGCAGGCTCGGCCTGGCGATCGCGATCTTCAGCCTCGGAATATTGTTTGCCGGCTTCCATACGGCGAAGGGAATCGTGCAGGTCGTTCTGATCGGCATCGTATTCCACGTGCTGAGTTCCGGAAACACGGTACTCGGTATCCTCGGCATCAAGCCCGTTCGCCGGCTCGGCGAAATGAGCTACAGCGTCTATCTGCTCCACGGGCTGGTGTTGAGCGGCGTTTTCGCCATCGTGCCCATCAAGGCTTTCGCCCTGCAAAGCAACGGCCGCTACTGGTTGACCATCGCCTTGTGCGGATTCCTGGTCATCCTGGTGGCCTGCCTGGGCTGTCTGCTCGTCGAGCGCCCCGGGATGCAACTCGGCAGGAAGGTAGCCCTGAAAACGAGGCGGCGGCTCGCCTTGTAGCGGGATCATCAGGCGCGCTTGCGCCGGCTCAATAATCCTCTTGCGCCCGCAATCAATGAAGCCACTAACGTGAGCCACGCAAGTGCGGTGAGTATAACGGTCGGCCACCACCACGTCGCAACGCTGGCGCGGTGGGATTCGAGCGCCGCAAGGAAGGAGCGCCGGTCTTCAGCCCTATCGCAGGCGCCCGGGGCGTGTAGCTCCGCGCAGCGCTCCTCCAGCCATACGACGTTCTCGCCGTACAAGCGTATCCAGTAGGAATACTCACGATCGGTGTGATGGATGAATCGGCAGGCGGCGGTCAGCGGGAGCGCGACCAGTGAAGCGACGAGGATTGCCTTTTTCCAGCGAGGCATGGATGGCCCGGCCTTGGTACGAAGACGCGCGGGCGAGCGTATTATCCTCCACACTTTCGAGAGTGAACGCGACCCCGAGCGGCGCGCGCGCTGCCCACCCTCGCCGCCGAGTTCACCCAGCCGCCGCTTTCTGCAGGGGCCTTTCTTCCGCGCCGGCGAGCATCGCCATCAGGGTTCGCGCCGATTCCAGCTCTTCGAGCCTGGAGACCGCGGCAATCGCCTTCTCGATGTGCGATTCTGTCAATCGCCCTCTGGCATAGGTCCGGAACTTTTCCTCCAGTTCGGCCCGCGTAAGGCGATTCTCCGGGGAGCCCCGTGCATGATCGCATCGCACCGCGAATTTGGCCCCGTCCATCGTCTGCGCTTCGACGATACTTTGAACGCCGGCTAACGAGGGGTCGCAGTGAACCTCTACCTGTTCGGCCGCGAAACGCCGAAGCTCGGGATCGTTGTAGCGGGCGGGCTCGAACTGCGCGAGCGTGAGGCGCTTCTCGTGCAGTATCACCGCGGCCACATAATGTATGGAGAGCAACGCTTCGAACTTGCCCTGGTAGCGCGGAAAGATGCCGTGCATGTCGTAGGCCGTCTTGCCGACGACAACCCGAAGGCGCTTCACCTTCGTCGGCGCAATCGCGTGCTGCTCCACGAGATCGAACATCGCCGTGATGACTCCTTGCACTGTGGAAGCCGATGGCCACAGCCGAAGCGCAACCTGTTCCAGTTCCCAGCGCCTGCCAAGATCCGCGGCAACGGCATCCGGCCTGCCCCCGTTGGTGTACGTCGAGTACAGGCCGCCGTCGTGTGCTGTCAGGAATTCCCGCGTGGCGACGAACTTTTGCTCCGCCAGTAACGCGGCCAGCAAGCCCGAGAGCGCACCGCGGCATTGATGGAACTTGACGGTCGGCGTGCCCCACGCGGCGAAAGTGCCGGCCGACTGGCTGCCCGCAAGGCCGAAGGCGCGTGCCATCGTTTCTTCGTCGAATCCGCGCAATCGCCCCACTGCCGCCGCCGCGCCGAAGGGGCCGATCACCCCCGGCCCATGCCAGCCGCGGGAGCGAAACACGGGAAAATCGAGCCCGATGCCGACGCGCGTGGTGGTCTCGAAGCCCGAGGCGAGTGCGACGAGCAGTTCGCGGCCGGTGAGCCCATCGCGTTCCGCAATGGCGAGCGCCGGCGGAACGACTTCGGGCGTGATGTGCGTGAGCGTGGGGCGGTGCACGTCGCACATCGTCACCGCGGTGACGAGATAGCCGTTCAACAGTGTTGCGCCGGCGAGCGACAGGCGCCCCGCGCCGATTACGCTCGATTCGGCGGATTGCGCCAGCGCGGCAGCGAGCGCATGCACCTGGTGCGTTTCTTCACCTGCGTGGCCGGCTACGGCGCAGGCGAGGGCATCGAGCAGCAGATCCTTGCAATACTCGCGCACGCCGAGCGGTATCTCTTCGTAGCGCAGTTCCGCGGCGAATCGGGCGAGCGCCCGCGTCACGTCTCCTGCCATCTTCGTCTCCTCGCTTTTGAAGCGAGGCCATGATAAGCCGCGCGATGACAAAAGAAAACCGCGCCGGCCACTAGGAGGCGCTCCGCAATCGTGTAACATCCCCCGCACGAGCGTGACACCCCCGGAGCCCCCATGATCGCCACCCGCAGCGCGCGCAAGCTCACCCGCTACAACGCGTGGGCAAACCGGGAGATCTTCGAAGCGGTTGCCGCCTTGCCGGAAGGAGAAGCGACGAGAGCCCGGCCGAGCCTCTTCAGGAACATAGTGCATACGCTCAATCACAACTACGTGATCGATCTCATCTGGCAGGCGCACCTGGAGGGTCGCGAGCACGGCTACACGGCGCGCAATACGCCCGAGCATCCGCCGCTCGCGGAGTTGTGGCGGAGGCAGCAGGAGGTAGACCGCTGGTATGTCGAGTGGAGCGACGGGCTCACGGACGTCGACCTTGCGGAAAAAGTTTCATTTACCTTGATCGGCGGCAATCGCGGCGTCATGATGCGCGCGGAAATCCTGCTGCACGTCGTCAACCACACGACCTATCACCGCGGCTTTGTCGCCGATCTCTTCTACCAGATTCCGGCCCGCCCGCCGACGACCGACCTTCCCGTATTCCTGCGCGAGCAGGCGCCGGAACTCGCCCGTACCGGCCTGGGCTGAGCGGCGCAGATTCTTGAGAAGCGATCTGTTCCGCGCCGCACCTCTTCCGGTAACGTGCGGGTTTGGGGTGAACTAACCGTCCGCCGCGATGGTCCGCCTCAATGGGCAATTCGGCGAAGCGATACCGTCATGAAAAAGTTCGAGAAGCGCCTGGATCGTATCGGCAAGGGACTGGTGGACGGTTTTCAGATCGCCGGTCTCTTCGTGCTCGGCGGGACCATCGTCTGGGCCGCTGTCTACGAATATATCGGCATGATCCAGGAGGGCCGCGCCGGACTTGACGATATCCTGCTTCTCTTCATCTACCTCGAGCTCGGCGCGATGATCGGCGTGTACTTCAAGACCGACCGCCTCCCGGTGCTTTTCCTGCTGTATGTGGCCATTACGGCGATGACCCGCTTTCTGGTCGTGGACATCGAGGAGATGTCGGTCGACAACCTGCTCATCATCACCGGCGCTGTGCTCATGCTGACGTTGAGCGTGCTGCTCGTCCAGTTTGCTGAGGCGAAGTTGACGGTCAGCGAGGAGCCGCAGGTGACCGAGCACTGAGCGCTGAACCTGCGAGCCTACGCGCATCAAGGAGCGAACCATGAAAGCGATTGCGGCGGCATTGATGCTCGTTCTATACGGTTGCGCCAGCATCGAGCGCGATGTCAGCGAGGCGAAGGCTTCCTGGCAAGGCGCAACGTATGACGAAGTGGTGCGCCAGTGGGGGGTGCCGGCGCGCAGCACGCAGCTCTCCAAGGACCGCTACGCCTACACCTGGGTGTCGGAGGGGAGTCTCCCCCGCAGCACGATCTGGCCCTCGATAGGAATATTCGGGGGCAGCGGAGGAATAGGTGTCGGCACCGGGGTGACGGTGGGTCCGGGAGGAAGCGAGCTTGCGCGCTGCGAGCGCACCCTCGTATTCGAGGGTGGGCGCGTGGTGGAGCAGACCTGGCAGGGGTCGGCGGAGTACTGCAGCACTTTCCGGCGCTACTGAAACGACGCGGCACGCCGCAGGGCTCATGCCCGGCGCGCGAGCGCGAACATTTCCTCACCGAAACGCTGCCGCATCTCGTCGTGGAGCGGTTGCACCGCGCGCGCAAACGCCTCGCGGGCGTCGGCGCTCAACTCGATCACCTCGCCGCCCGCGTCCTCGATCGCCCGCCGGGCGATGCGCTCTTCCTCCTCGGCGAGTGCTCGTTGCACGGCGATCCCCGCTCGCGCAGCTTCAAGGAAGGCGCGCCGAAACTCTTCGGGCCAGCCGTCGAACGCGGCCCGGTTCACATAGATGCCGCGCGAGAGATAGCAGTGCCCGGTGAGCGTGTGATACCGGTGCACGCGATGCGCGCCGTAGTCGACCGTATTCGCGAGCGGATTTTCCTGCGCGTCCACAGCGCCCGATATGACGGCTTCGAGCCCCGGCTTGAGATCGAGCGAAAACGGCGCCGCGCCGAGGAGCTCGAAGCTGCGGCCATGCACCTTTCCCGGCATCAGCCGGATGCGCATGCCGTGGAGGTCGGCGGGTGCGTGCACCGTGCGCAGGCGGTTCGAGATATGCCGGTAGCCGTTCTCGAAGTAACCGGCCACGCGATAGCCGATCCGCTCCTCGATCCTGCGGCTCAGATATTCGCCCAGCACGCCATCCATCGCGGCGCGCCCCTCTTGCAGTGTGGCGAACAGAAACGGCAGATCGGCAAAGTCGAGCTCGGGCACGCGGTCGGCGAGGTAGCTCGTCGACTGATAGCAAAGCGTGAGGATGCCGCGCTCGGTCATCCATAGCAGGTCTCCGCCCTTGTAGCCGAAGTCCATGACGTTCCAGACGTACTTGATGTCCACGTCCTTCCCGAAGTCGGCTTCGAGCCGGTCGCCGATCGCCTTCATCCCACGGCTGCACGTCGTGCTCGCCGGGCCATATCCGCCCATGCATATCTCGATGGGATAGTTCACCTGACGCTCCGTCGTTTTCGGCACGCTTCCGCAGTCGCGTTCCATTTTGTGGAGGCATGCGATGCCTATGCGTGCACCATACGCGCGGTGCCGGGAAGCGGCAAGTCGAAGGCGGGCTCAGTGCTGTTCCTGCCGCGCGGCACTGGCATCGTACTTCGCCGTGCTTGCCTTTCTGGCGGCATCGCACGCTAGAATCCCGGACAGGGGATTCGCATGGTGTGTGGAGCGCGAACGTGAACCACGCGGCGAAGGGTACGGATGCGGTAACGGGGCACTGGCGCGAGTGGGCGCTTTGCGGAGTGTCCTTGGCTCTGCTCGCGGTGGCGATGTCCGTCGACCCCATCGCACAGGATACCGGCTATCACCAGTTCGCGGACCGCCGCGGCGCGGCCGGCGTGCCGAACTTTCTCAACGTCGCATCGAACGCGGCGTTTCTCGCCATAGGCATTGCGGGGATCGCCCTCTCGTTGAACCGCCCCGTGCATGGGGCGCGCATGTCGTGGACGGTGCTGTTCGCGGGCGCGATGCTGGTAGCGTTCGGCTCCGGTTACTACCACTGGGCGCCCGATAATGCGTCCCTCGTGTGGGATCGGCTGCCCATGACGATCGGCTTCATGGGGCTGTTCGTCGCGCTCCTCTCCGAACACATCAGCGAGAGACTAGAGAAATTGCTGCTCGTCCCTGCGCTCGCCGTGGGCGCTGCGAGCGTCGCATGGTGGCACTATGCCGACGATCTCCGGCTCTACGCGTGGGTGCAGTTCATGCCGCTCGTCATTCTGTCGCTACTCGTCGCGCTGTTTCCCGGCCGTTACACGCACCGCGGCTTCCTGCTTTACGGGCTTGCGTGCTATCTGCTGGCGAAAGTCGCGGAAGCGCTCGACCGGCAGACGTTCGAGACGACGGCCGGAATGGTGAGCGGACACACGCTCAAGCATCTCCTGGCGGCGCTGGCGCTGTTCTTTGCGTATCTCATGCTGCGCTGGCGCGAACCGCTGCCGCGCGCGCACTCGGGAAGCACGCCCTGATCCGCGGTAAAATAGCGGCAGCACAACGCAGTTTTCGGCCTTCGCCGCGTCCGCGGTGTTGCGCCGCCTTCCCATGTTGCCTGACGACTTTCATCCCGTAATCCAGCGCTGGTGGAGCCGGCATTTCTCGCGCGCCGCTGACGGCGCTGGCGAAGTGCTGCCGGCCACCCGGGCGCAGCTCGACGGATGGCGCGCCATTCGACGTGGCGCGAACACGCTGATCGCCGCGCCGACGGGTTCCGGCAAGACCCTCGCCGCATTCCTGACCGCGGTCGATGAACTGTTGCGCGAGGGGCTCGAGCACGGCGAATTGCCCGACGAGGTGCGGGTGGTGTACGTCTCGCCGCTGAAAGCGCTCTCGGCCGACATCCACAAGAACCTTGCCGAGCCGCGCCGCGAGATTCGCCGCATCGCAGAGGAGGCAGGCTTGCCGCCGCTGCGCATCACCGCCGCTGTCCGCAGCGGTGACACGCCACAGGTCGAGCGCGCCGCCATGCTGCGCACGCCGCCGCATATCCTTGTTACCACCCCGGAGTCGTTGTACCTCCTGCTTACGGCCGAGCGCTCGCGCGAGATGCTGAGAACGGCGCGCGTGGTCATCGTCGATGAAATCCACGCGGTGCTCGAATCGCGCCGCGGCGCGCACCTCGCCCTTACTCTGGAGCGGCTCGATCACGTGTGCGGCAGGCCGCTGCAGCGCATCGGGCTTTCCGCCACGCAAAGACCGATCGAGGAGGTCGCGCGTTTCCTCGTGGGAGGAGAGCGGCGCGAGTGCGTCATCGTCGATCACGGCCACCGGCGCGCGCTCGACCTCGCGATCGAAGTGCCCGGCTCACCGCTCGAAGCGGTGATGGCGGCGGAGGTATGGCAGGAAGTGCACAAGCGCCTCATTGAGCTGATCGAAGCGCACCGCACGACGCTCATCATGGTCAATACGCGGCGCCTCGCGGAGCGCATGGCGTTCCACCTGAGCGAGCACCTGGGAGCCGAGCGCGTTGCGGCCCATCACGGCAGTCTTTCGAAGGAGGCGCGGCTCGATGCGGAAGAGCGGCTGCGTGACGGGCGCCTCAAGGTGATGGTCGCGACCGCCTCGCTCGAGCTCGGCATCGACATCGGGCACGTCGATCTCGTATGCCAGATTTCCTCGCCGAACCGCATCGCGACGCTCCTGCAGCGCGTCGGTCGTTCCGGGCACACGGTCGGCGGCACGCCGAAGGGCCGCATTTTTCCATTGACGCGCGACGATCTCGTCGAGTGCGCCGCGATGGTGCGCGCGGTGAAGGACGGCGAGCTCGACCGCGTGGCCATCCCGGAGCGGCCGCTCGACGTCCTGGCACAGCAGATCGTGGCCGAGTGCGCCGCCGAGGAGTGGGACGAAGATGCACTCTACGCGCGCTTTAGCCACGCGTACCCCTACCGCAATCTGGACTGCGCGGCGTTCGATGACCTCGTCCATATGCTCGCGCACGGTTACACGACCCGCCGCGGGCGGCGGGCGGCGCTGGTCCATCACGATGCCGTGAACCGGAAGCTCCGCGCCCGCAAGGGTTCGCGCATGACGGCCATCATGTCGGGGGGCGCGATTCCGGAAGTCTTCGACTATCGCGTGCTGCTCGAGCCCGAGGGGCTTTTCATCGGGACGCTCAACGAGGATTTCGCGATCGAGTCCCTGCCGGGCGACATCTTCCAGCTCGGGAACGCATCGTGGCGGATACTGCGCGTGGGAAACGGCGTCGTGCGCGTTGCCGACGCGCAAGGGCAGCCGCCCTCGATGCCGTTCTGGCTCGGCGAAGCGCCGGCGCGCAGCGATGAAATGAGCGCCGCGATCTCGCGCCTGCGCGCGGGAACCGATGCGCGCCTTCCGGGGCCGGAACAGCCGCGCGCAGAGGACGAGCTCGAGCCGGCGATCGAGTGGCTCATGCGCGAATACTCGCTCGTCCGTCCCGCAGCAGAACAGATCGCGCGCTATCTCGGAGAAGGCAAGCGTGCGCTCGGTGTCGTTCCAACCACCCGGACGATCGCGCTCGAGCGCTTTTTCGACGAGTCCGGCGGCATGCAGCTCGTCCTGCACGCGCCCTTCGGCAGCCGCGTGAATCGCGCTTGGGGTCTCGCGCTGCGAAAGAAGTTTTGCCAATCCTTCAACTTCGAGCTGCAGGCGGCGGCGACCGAAGAGGGCGTGATCCTGTCCTTGGGTCCGATCCATTCGTTCCCGCTGATGGAGGTCTTCCGCTACCTCCATCCCAATACGGTCCGCGACACACTGGTGCAGGCGGTACTGGATTCGCCCATCTTCGAGACGCGCTGGCGCTGGGCCGCCACGCTGGCGCTCGCCGTGCCGCGCATGCGAAACGGTGCCCGGATGCCGGCGCAGCTGCAGAGGATGTACGCCGAGGATCTGCTGCAGGGCGCGTTTCCGGATGCCACCGCCTGCGTAGAGAACCTACGCGGCGCGCGCGAAATTCCCGAGCATCCGCTGGTCGAGCAGGCGCTGCGCGACAGTCTCGAGGAGGCGATGGACTATCCGCAATTCGCGCGCATTCTGGAGCGGCTGCATGGCGGTGAAATCGAGTGTGTGGCGCGCGACACGCCCGAGCCCTCGGTGTTCTGCCACGAGCTCCTCAACTCCGCGGTCTACAGCTTTCTCGACGACGCACCGCTCGAAGAGCGGCGCACCCATGCCGTTTATACCCGCCGCGCGACCGAGCCGCGCACGGCGGACGATCTCGGCGCGCTCGATCCCGCCGCAATCGAACGCGTGCGCGCGGAAGCCTGGCCCGTCGCGACCACGCCCGATGAATTGCACGATGCGCTCCTCCTTGCGGGCTACATCCGCAGCGACGAGGCCGCCGCAGCGTGGCGCCCGCTTTTCGATGCGCTCGTTGCCGCGGGACGCGCTTTCGATGCCGGGGGCTTCTGGGTCGCCGTGGAGCGCTTCGATGAGTTGAACGCGGTGGTGCGGCAGCGTGCCGTGCCGCGCATTCCCGATCGCTTGCACCGGACATGGACACGCGAGGATGCCGTGCGGGAACTCGTTCGCAGCCGCATGGAAATCCTCGGGCCGGTGACCGCGGGCGCACTGGCAGGTTCGCTCGGTGTCGACCACAGCGCTCTGATCGAGGGGGCGCTGCGGGCTCTCGAAGGCGAAGGCCGGGTGCTGCGCGGCCGATTTACGCCGAACGCGGAGCTGGAATGGTGCGACCGGCGGCTGCTCGCGCGCATCCATCGCTATACGCTCAACCGGTTGCGTGCCGAGATCGAGCCCGTTTCGGCTGCCGCCTTCATGCGCTTCCTGCTGCACTGGCAGCACGTTTCGGAGGGCGAGCGGCTCGCCGGCGTGGAAGGGCTCGCCGCCGCGATCGAGCAGCTCGACGGCTACGAAGTCGCTGCGAGCGCGTGGGAAGGCGACGTGCTGCCGGCGCGCGTGCACGACTACGGCGCGGAGCAGCTCGACATGCTGTGCCTGAGCGGGCGGGTGGCGTGGGGCCGGCTCTCGCCGATGGACAATGCCGGCAAGGCGCCGCTTGCGAGTTCTCCCATCGCGCTGATGCTGCGCGAGCACGCTTCGCTCTGGCAGCGCGGTGCATCGGACGACGCTCGAGCGCTCACATCGGAAAGCCGTGCGGTATACGATGCGCTCGCCACGCGCGGCGCCTCATTCTTCCACGAAATCGTGACGGCGACGGGCCTGCTGCGCACGCAGGTCGAACGCGCCCTCGGGGAGCTCGCGGGCGCGGGACTTGTAACCGCCGACAGCTTCAGCGGGCTGCGCGCGCTGCTCACCCCATCGGAAAAGCGCCGTCGGCTCGATGGCGGGCGCGCAAGCAGCCGGCGCTCGGTGTACGGAGTGGACACGGCGGGGCGCTGGGCGTTGCTCGCATCCGGCGACGAAGTCGAAGCCGATCGTGGCAGCGACGGTCGGATCGAGACCGTCGCCCGCACGCTTCTCAGGCGCTACGGCATCGTGTTTCGCGCATTGCTCGCGCGCGAAACCGGCCTGCCGCCATGGCGCGACCTTGTGATGGTGTACCGGCGGCTCGAAGCACGCGGCGAGATTCGCGGCGGGCGCTTCGTCAGTGGCTTCGGTGGCGAGCAATTCGCTACGCAGGACGCGGTCGGACGGTTGCGAGCGGTGCGCAAGCAGGAAAAGAGCGGCGAGTTTGTTGCGCTGAGCGCGGCCGACCCGCTCAACCTCGTCGGCATCCTCACTTCCGACGCGCGGGTTCCCGCCTTTGCCCGCAACCGCGTGCTCTTCCGCGACGGGGTGCCTGTCGCTGCCTTTGAAGCCGGCGAGCTGCGGCGGCTCGCCGCATGCGAGCTCGATGACGAAGCCTTGCGCGGGTTGCTTGCCCGACGCGGTGCGGGGAGGGGCCTCAAGTCATGGCTGCGAACGCCCACGCTTAGAGAGCTCGAGCTCGTGCGCAAGCGCCGCTCAGCGGCGTTCAGCTGACATCGGCGATGCGCGCGCCTGCCGTTATGGCGTGAGGACGGCGACGCGCTTCGCCCTGATGGTCGGGGCCTTCGATATGTTCGTGTCCACTTCGCCCAGGATCTCGACCCGCGTGCCGATTCCGAGCGCGGCTTTCCTTGCGAGATCGTCGTCGATTCTGGCCTGGATCGTTCCGGTACCGTCGCCAATGACATACCGCTCGTCATCGACTTTGCTCACGATCTCGCCGCGTACGCGGACCTGCTGGTCATCCTTGCCCTGCACGAGGATCGCCTGAATCGGTGTCGTAGCGACAGGGGTGTCATCCACCGACTGACAGGCACCCAGGAACGACAGAAGCAGTGCAACCGCAATCGCTCGCATAGCTGATCTCCTGGTGGGTAAGCAGAGTCGTTGAGTCGCGCGCCGTGGGATTCGGTTCCGCGCCGATATGCCGCGGAATCAGGTATTTTGCAACGATGCTCCGGGCAGGGGCTGGATATATATACAGGCCTCCGCCATAATTCCGGCATGACGGCGACGATTCTCGAAAAACTCAATACCGCTCAACGTGCGGCGGCGACGTATGGCGCGCCGGCAGGCGGACGCTGGACCGCGGGGCCGCTTCTGGTGATCGCCGGCGCGGGCACCGGCAAGACGAACGCGCTCGCGCATCGCGTGGCGCATCTCGTGTCGAATGGCGTTGCGCCGGAGCGCGTGCTTCTCCTCACTTTTTCACGGCGCGCTGCGCAGGAAATGATACGCCGCGCGCGCATCGTTGCGAGCGCCGCTCGAACGGGCGGCGCGGTGGACGGCACGCGGCTCGTGAAGCGGCTTACCTGGGCGGGCACCTTTCATTCCGTCGCGAATCGCCTGCTGCGCCGGTATGCCGGCCAGATAGGCTTGCAAGCCGGGTTCAGTGTGATGGACCGCGGCGATTCGGCGGATCTCATGGATGTCGCACGCCAGGAATCGCGGCTTGCAGCGAAAGAGAAACGCTTCCCCCGCAAGGACACGTGCCATGCGATCTACTCCCATAGCGTCAACACGCGCTGGCCGCTCGAGCGGGTGCTCGCGGAAGTCTTTCCATGGTGCGCGGCGTGGCACGACGAGCTGCGCGGGCTTTTCCGCCGATACGTCGAGATGAAGCTCGCCCAGCAGGTGCTGGATTTCGACGATCTGCTGCTCTACTGGCATGCGCTCATGGAGGATCCCGCGCTCGCGCGCGAGGTCGCGGCGCACTATGATCACGTGCTCGTCGACGAGTATCAGGACACGAACACGCTGCAGGCCGAGATCCTTCATGCGCTCAAGCCCGGCGGGGAGGGGCTGTGCGTTGTGGGTGATGACGCGCAGGCGATCTACTCTTTCCGTGCGGCGACGGTCGAGAACATCCTGGATTTCCCCGCGCGCTTCACGCCGCCCGCGCACGTCGTCACGCTGGAGGAAAACTACCGTTCGGCGCAACCGATACTCGATGCCGCCAATGCGCTCATCGCGGAGGCGGAGCGCCAGTATCAAAAGCGACTTCGCGCTCAGGGCGCTTCCGCGCCCCGCCCGCGCCACGTGACGGTGGCCGACGATCAGGCCCAGGCCGAGTATGTGGTCGCGCGCATCCTCGAGGCGCGGGAGCAGGCCGTGCCGCTTCGGCGCCAGGCAGTGCTCTTCCGCAGCGCGCATCACAGCGACGTGCTCGAACTCGAGCTCGTGCGCCGCGAAATCCCGTACGTCAAGTATGGCGGCCTCAAGTTTCTCGAAGCCGCGCACGTGAAGGACCTGCTCTCCGTGCTGCGCTGGGCCGACAACCCGCGCAATCGCATGGCGGCGTTCCGTGTGTTGAAGCTCCTGCCGGGCGTGGGGCCGGCGTACGCCGAGCGCGCGCTCGCGGCCTTCGAAGCGGCGGCGTCTCGCTGGAGCGCGCTCGCGCGGAGCTCCGCACTGGGCGCCGAGCGCGAGGACTGGAAAGCATTGTCCGAATTGCTCGACGCTATCAGCGTTGCGCCGTGGGAAGGGCAGGTCGGTCAGGTCAGGCGCTGGTATGAGCCGCATCTCGCGCGCCTCTATGACGCGGCGCATGCGCGTGGAGGCGACCTCGAGCAGCTCGAACGCATCGCAACGCAGTTCCCAACGCGCGAGCGCTTCCTCACCGATCTTACGCTCGACCCGCCGCAAGTCACCGGCGACCTGAGCGGGCCCCCGCACCTGGACGAGGACTACCTCGTGCTCTCCACGGTGCATTCCGCCAAGGGACAGGAGTGGGACCGTGTGTACGTGTTGAACGTCACCGAAGGCGCCTTTCCTTCGGAATTCGCGAGCGGCAAGCCCGAAATGATCGAGGAGGAAAGGCGCCTGCTGTATGTCGCGATGACACGCGCCCGCTACGGCCTCGATCTCATCGCGCCGCTCAGGTTCTACATCACGCAGCAGCCGCGCATGGCCGATGCGCACGTTTATGGGGCCCGTAGCCGATTCCTGACGCCGAGCGTCATGGAATGCCTCGATGGCGTCGTCTGGCCTCACGCGACCGACCAAGGGGTAGAATCCGCTTCAGTGCGCGGTTCCCCCCGCGTGGATGTCGCCGCGAAACTCCGGAATCTCTGGAACTAGGAAGATGTGGTCATGATTGCAGACGCCGTCCCGCTGAAGCCTCAGGCAACACCATCTGTGCGGGCGCGCGTGAGCGAGGAAGAATGGCGGCTACGCTGCGAGCTCGCCGCCGCGCACCGGCTGATCGCGCACTTCGTGTTCGTCGACATGACCTACAACCATATCTCCGTTCGCTTGCCGGGGGAGCCGAATCACTTCCTGGTGAAAGCCGACAACGTCTTCATGGAGCAGGTGACGGCTTCCAACCTGGTGAAGTACGACCTGGACGGCAACAAGGTGATGGACTCCGAGCACAAGGCGAGTCCCGCGGCCTACAACGTGCATGCCGCAGTGCTGAAGGCGCGCCCGGACATCGCGGCCGCCGTGCATACGCATTCGCCGGCCAACCTCGCGGTTTCGGCGCAGAAATGCGGGTTGCTGCCGATCACCCAACAGGCGATGCGCTTCTACAACCGGATTGCCTACTATCCCAATGAGGTCGACGACACCACCCGCGAGGGCACCGATCGCATGGCGGCGACGCTCGAAGACAGGTGGGTGATGATTCTCGAGAATCACGGCGCGCTCGTGTGCGGCAGCACGCTGCCGGAAGCCTACATCTATCACCATTTCTTCGAGCTCGCGTGCCGTGCGCAGGTGGGCGCTCTCGCCGGCGGCCTGGAGCTGATCGTGCCGAAACCCGAGGTGTGCGAAGCGCGGGCGCAGAAGTTCGGGCGCATCGGCGCCCACGATTCGCGAAGCCGCGACTGGGTCGCAAGCCTGGCGCTGGTCGAGAAGCTCTATCCCGATTACAAGGAGTAGCGCGCAATGGCGAAGGTGCGCAATCTCGCAAAATCGTCGCTGCAGCAACGTGTGAGCGAAGAGGAATGGCAGGTGCGGGTCGATCTTGCCGCCTGCTACCGGCTCGCTGCGCACTTCGGGATGACCGATCTCATCTATACCCATATCTCGGCGCGCGTGCCCGGCCCCGAGCACCATTTTCTGATCAACGCCTTCGGGCTCCTGTGGGATGAGATCAGCGCTTCGTCCTTGGTCAAGGTGACGCTCGATGGCGACGTGGTGGAGGACGCCACGGGGAGCGGCATCAATCGCGCGGGTTACGTGATACACAGCGCGGTGCACCGCGCGCGGCCCGAAGTCAACTGCGTGATGCACACGCACACGCAGGCGGGCATCGCGGTGGCCGCGCAGGAGCGGGGCCTCCTGCCGCTCTCGCAGCACGCGATGCGGTTCTGGAACGGGCTCGCCTACCACGATTACGAGGGGCTCGCGCTCGACCTCGACGAGCAGGCGCGGCTCGTGCGGGACCTCGGAGACCGGAAAGCGATGATCCTGCGCAACCACGGCCTTCTCGTGTGCGGCGAATCGATCGCCGAAGCGTTCGACCTCATGTACTACCTCGAGCGCGCCTGCCGCATCCAGGTCACGGCGTTGGCGTGCGACGCGAAGCTTCGCCTCCCGCCGGCCGAGGTCGCGGAAAAGACCGCAAGGCAGTTCAAGGGGCTGCCATACAAGGCGAAGAAGACGGAGTGGAAGGCGCTCCTGCGCATGCTGGACAGGACCGATCCTTCGTACAAAGAATGAGCTCTTCAAAGGGAGGCAGGGTGGCGATGGGTTTGCACGGCACAGTCGCTCCCTCCCTATCGGTGAGGTCGGGATGGGATTGCGTGACACCCTCTCGCTCCTTCCCTTCGGCAAGGTCGGGAGGGGGCTGACGGCACCCTCTCGCTCCCTCCCCGTCAA
>CAMPGR010000050.1 GCA_946885605.1 uncultured Pseudomonadota bacterium | reverse complement strand
GGGAGGGGGATGGGTTGAAGGGCCGGGAAATCCGCCGCCACCGCCGGCGCGAATACTTTGCCCACCATGATCAGCGCCGGGCCGGTAATGCCGAGCTCCGGGACGCGTGCAAGTTCCGAAAGCGGCATGTAGAAGCGCCGCGCCTCGGGCAACGACGCGCTCTCCACAACTGCAAGCGGCATATCGCGCGGGACGCCCTGCGCGATCAGCGTTGCAGAAATCTCCGCCGCCTGGCCCGCTCCCATGTAGATCACCGCCGTGTCAGCGGCCGCTACGCTCCGTGCCCAATCGCTCGAGGCTTCGCCGTCCGCGACACGCGGCGTAACGAAAGCGACGCTTCGTGCGATGCCGCGCTGGGTCAGCGAAATTCCGGTTTCCGCCGCGGCGCCGAGCGCGGCCGTAATCCCGGGGATCACTTCATACTCGACGCCCGCCGCCTGAAGGGCGGCGATTTCCTCCTGGGCGCGCCCGAACAGCATGGGATCGCCGCCTTTGAGTCGCACCACAATTCGATACCTGCGCGCTGCATCGACCAGGCGCTTGTTGATGAAGCGCTGCGCGGTAGCCTGGCCGCCGCAGCGCTTCCCCACCGCCACTTTCTCCGCTTGCGGTGCGAGGGCGAGCGTTTCCGGATGCACCAGAGCGTCGTAGAAGACGATGTCGGCCTCACCCAGCACCCGCGCACCGCGCAGCGTGATGAGGTCCGGAGCGCCGGGGCCGGCGCCGACGAGATAAACCTTGCCCACGGCGGGAACCATCTCTAATGGCTCTCCCTGCCATCCCGCAGCACCGCCTCCCGCCGGCGGAAGAGCGGCCATGGGCGATCGACCGCCGCCTGGTACGCTTCGCTGAACGTAGCGAACGCGGCGAGCGCGGCGTGGGGGTCACGGCCCTCCTTCAGCGCGAACGCATCGAAACCGCAGCGCGAGAGATACACGAGCTGATCCTGCAACACCTCCCCTATCGCCCGGAGTTCGCCGCGATAGCGGTAGCGCTCGCGCAGCAGCCGCGCGCTGGAGTAGCCTCGGCCATCGGTGAATTTCGGGAAGTGGATCGCGATCACGCCGAAGTGCTCGAGGTCTCCGGCAATCGCCTCCGGCCCTTCATTGCTCTGCAGCCATATGCCGACGCGTGCCTGCCGGGCGAGCAGCTGCTCGCGCTCCCGCTGCCACACTGCGAGCGGCACGATCAGGTCACCCTCGGCCGGGACCGCGGGCGGCACACCGTTCGCCGCAATCTCAAGCAGTTTCCAGGTGTCCTGGACCAATTGCCCGTTCTTGATGATCGTTGCCATAAACCGCTTCCTTGAAAGGCTCCACTCCAATGCGGCGCACGGTCTCGATGAAGCGCTCGTATTCGCTGTCGCGCCGCTCGAGGTAAGTGGCGATGAGGCGCTCGATCACATCCGGAACTTCACCCTGGGCGACCGAGGGGCCGATGACTTTGCCGATCGAGGCGTCGTTGCCCTGATTGCCGCCGATCGAGATCTGGTAGAACTCTGCGCCCTGCTTGTCCACGCCGAGGATGCCGATGTGCCCCGCATGATGGTGGCCGCACGAGTTCATGCAGCCCGAGATGTTGAGATCGAGCTCACCGATGTCGTAGAGGTAATCGAGATCGTCGAAGCGGCGCTGGATCGCTTCCGCGACAGGAATCGACTTCGCGTTCGCGAGCGAACAGAAGTCGCCGCCGGGGCATGAAATGATGTTGGTGAGAAGCCCCAGGTTGGGTGTCGCCAGTCGGATCGCGCGGGCACGCTGCCACACGTCGTACAAATCCCGCAGCCGCACGTGGGGCAGAAGCAGGTTCTGCTCGTGCGTGACGCGAAGTTCGCCGAAACTGTACTCGTCGGCGAAATCGGCCGCCGCTTCCATCTGATCCGCAGTGACGTCGCCCGGCGGCGTGCCCGTTTGCTTGAGCGTCAGCGTCACCGCTGCATAGCCCGGCATGCGATGAGCGGCGACGTTGCGCTCGACCCAGCGCGCAAAAGCCTGATCGGTGCGCCGCTGCCGTTCGAAGGCGCCGTCATGTTCGGGCAGCGTCTCGTATGCGGGTCGCGTGAAGCGTTCCTCGATGCGCTGCACTTCTTCGACCGTGAGCGTGGAGGGCGCGTCCCTGAGAAAACCCCACTCCGCCTCCACTTCCTCGCGGAACGCTTCCGGTGTCCGGTCCTTCACCAGGATCTTGATGCGCGCCTTCCAGATATTGTCGCGCCGGCCATACCGGTTGTAGACGCGCAGGATCGCTTCGATATAGGTGAGGAGATGCTGCCACGGCAGAAATTCGCGGATCACCGGCGCCAGCATGGGCGTGCGCCCCATGCCACCGCCCACCAGCACGCAAAAGCCGATCGTGCCATCCGCGGCGCGCAGCGCCTGCAGGCCGATGTCGTGAAAGCGAAGCGCTGCCCGGTCCGTCGCGGCCCCGTTGAACCCGATCTTGAACTTGCGCGGCAAGTACGCGAATTCCGGGTGAAAGGTGGACCACTGCCGCAGGATCTCGCAGTACACGCGCGGGTCGACAATTTCGTCAGGCGCGATGCCAGCGTAATGATCCGTCGTGATATTGCGGACGCAGTTGCCGCTCGTCTGGATCGAGTGCATCTGCACGGTCGCGAGCTCCGCAAGAATGTCCGGGACCTCTTCGAGCCGCGGCCAGTTGAGCTGCAGGTTCTGGCGCGTGCTGAAGTGCCCGTAGCCGCGGTCGTACTTGCGCGCGATATGCGCGAGTAGACGCAATTGCCGGGAGGCCAGCTCACCATAGGGGATGGCGATCCTCAGCATCGGCGCATGGCGCTGGATATAGAGCCCGTTCTGCAAGCGCAGCGGCCGGAATTCGTCCTCGCTCAACTCGCCCGCGAGAAAGCGCCGGGTCTGGTCCCGGAACTGAGCCACCCGCTCTTCGACCAGCCTCTGGTCGATTGCATCGTAGATGTACATCGCGGCGCCGCTTCTGTGTACCAGTCCGAGGATGCTAGCAGCGTCGGCTTATACCTCAAAAGAATATCGTGTTAGAATCAAATAACCAGAAGAATTAAGAGTATCGAGGCATGAAACTGCAGCAACTACGCTATCTGCACGAGGTGGCGAAGCGCGGGCTCAACCTGTCGGAGGCCGCCCTCGCGCTGCATACTTCCCAGCCCGGCATCAGCAAGCAGGTACGGCTTCTCGAAGAGGAGCTTGGCGTACAAATCCTGGTGCGCAACGGAAAGCGTGTGGTCGATGTAACGGAACCGGGCCGCATCATCCTCGACATCGCGGCCCGCATCCTGCGCGACACCGAGAACTTGAGGCAGGTAGGGCGCGAGTTCGGCGCACAGGCAAGCGGCGCGCTGACGGTCGCCACGACCCACACTCAGGCCCGTTATGCGCTGCCGCCCGTGGTGCAGCGCTTCGTCCAGCGCTACCCGCAGGTGCGCCTCTCGCTCCGGGAGGGCAGCCCGCAGCAGCTTGCGGCCCTGATGCTCGGCGGCGACGCGGACATTGCGATCATCACCGAGGCTTACGAGGAATACGAGGAGCTCGTCACACTGCCGTGCTACCAGTGGAACCGCTGTGTGATCGTGCCGCGCGGCCATGCACTCGAGAAGCAGAAGAGCTTGACCCTCGAGGCGGTCGCGCGTTATCCGCTCATCACCTATGACTTCGCCTTCAGCAAGGACTCGCCGATCAGGCGCGCGTTCGACGCGCGCGGCTTGAAGCCTCAGGTCGCGCTCACGGCCGTCGACGCCGATGTCATCAAGACGTATGTCGAGCTCGGCCTCGGTGTCGGGATACTTGCACGAATGGCCGTCGACACCGAGCGCGATTCGGCGTTGCGCGCGATCGACGCAAGCCATCTCTTCGAGACGAGCACGACGCGGATCGGACTGCGGCGCAATGTCTATCTGCGTGGCTACGCTTTCGACTTCATCGAGATGTTCGCGCCGCATCTCACGCGCAAGGTGGTGGAGTCGACACTGCGCGGCGACGGCTCACACTACGAGCTGTAGCGGCTCACTTCGCGGGTAGCAGGCTCGCGATGCGCGCCCTCACCTCGGACGCGCTCCAGTCGAGGTCGCCGCTCACGGTATAGCGCACGCGACCGTCGGGGTCGATCACGAAGCTCGCGGGGAGCACGCGCACGTTCCAGCGCCGCGTGGCGACCCGCGCGGCATCGACGAGCACCGGGAAATCGAGCGGCATGGTCGAGAGAAACTTCGCGATCCGCGCCTCGGGCTCGTCGACGTTGACCGCAAGCACGGTGAACGGCCGGTCTTCGAGCCTTTCTTTGAGCTTCGCGATCGACGGCATTTCGTCGCGGCACGGCTCGCACCATGTCGCCCAGAAATTGACGAGCACGACTTTGCCGCGGTAATCGGCAAGGCGGTGAATGCGCCCGGCGACATCCTTGAGTTCGAGTGCGGGCGCAGGGCTTGCATTCACCGCTTTCAGCTCGGCAGCCGACAGCGCAGTGCTGGAGGCGGCGAGCAGCAACGCGACCGCCAAACGGCGGACAAGACGCATAGTCGTGCGGAAGTCGCGCAAACGCGGTGGAGCTCTGTTTATGCGCTCGTTAACTCGTGAGCACTCATGACGTACTTGAAGCTCTCCGGATCCAGAGAATCGAGGCGGCCCGCAGCGGTTTCTCCATTGGGATACATGAGGAAGGGGATCTTCGCCCCGCGCGATCCCGGCAACTGCACGTCGTGCGCGTAGTTGTACGCGAGCCAGTTCATCTCCCACGCGCCGAACAGCATGCGCCGCATCCGCTGCACTTTTTCGTCGGTGACAGCGAGTTTTCCCGGCGGCTCCTCGAGCGCCACCTTGCGCACGTCCGCGGGATCGACCGGGATCCATCCGCGTCCTTGGGCATAGAACTCGGCCCGGCAATGCTGCGCCTTGCTGATGTTCTCGGAACTCGTCCCCAGGCTCTTGTACCCGTGCCTCGAGCTTGCGACACGCACGCCATACACGTCGCGCGCAGGGATGCCGGCCGCCCGGGCGAGCCCCACAAACAAGGCATTGAGGTCCGCGCATTTCCCGCCGAGGTTGTTCGCTTCCAGCATGGATTTGATATCGCCCACGCCGCAGCCGCGCGTCTGCGGATCGCGAAATGTATTGTCGACGATCCACTCGTAAATCGCGCGCGCCTTCTCGATATCGCTTCTCTGGCCGCGGGTGATGTCCTGGGCGGTCTTGCGAACGATGCCGTCGGTGGGAAGAAGGTCGGTCGCCGCAAGATTGAGCTTGAGGACCGCTGGATCCTCTTTCGTGCCGGTCGTTCTGGAGAAGTCGACGGCGCGATCTCGCGTCGCGAACCGGCTCACGAGCCGGAGCGTCGGCTTCTTCTTTAACGAGCCGGGGAATTCAGCAGACACGATACCCGCGCCGTACTTGGGATCCTGCGTATAGCGCACTGCGCCGCCCTCCGCGGTCCAGCTGTTGCCGAGCGTTTTCTGGTAGTCGGTGTCGTCGACGAGCGGCACCGGCAGCCACACGCGGGTCACCCCCTGCGGCTTCAACACCTCGACCGACGTGGTCACTTCGAATACGCGCCACTTGGCGGGCACATCGGCAAAGGCGAACCGAGGCAGGCCCGATGCTGCAACGGCAGTCGGCAACGCCGCGCCGGTTTTGAGAAATGTCCTGCGATCCATCACTTCTCTCCGAGTCAGGTCAGCAAGGATTTGATAGCGAACATCCGGCTGGCGTACGTCCACTGCGGTCGTATCGGATGCTCTCTTAAGCTAACACAAAAGTACCAACATGTTGAGCCGGCTTCCCGCATGCGGGTCCCTATGCGCGCTTTACGAAATCGCGCACGCGGAAACCGAACGCCCACAGGGCTGCAAAGTAGGTGCCGGCCCCGAGCACGACGAGGCCAGCCAACCACGCCGCGCGCTGAGCCGGTCCCGCGTACAGCCAATCCCCGGTCTCGCCCGAGGCGAGCCAGAGCACCATTGCCATCCCATACAGCGCGACCAGGACCTTGAGCAGGAACGCGCCCCACCCTGGCTGCGGCAGGTAAATGCCGCGCCGGCGCAGCGTGCGATACAGCAGCGCGGCGTTGAGACACGCGCCGAGTGAAATAGCGAGCGCAAGGCCAACGTGCTCGAGCGGCCAGACGAGCGCGAGATTCATGAGCTGCGTCGCGACCAGCGTCACCACGGCGATCCGGACCGGGGTGCGGATGTCCTGCCGCGCATAGAAGCCGGGCGCGAGCACCTTCACCAGGATGAGCCCAACCAGTCCGGCGCTGTAGGCGATCACCGCTGCGCGGGTCGCCAGCACGTCGGCGGCGGAGAAGGCGCCGTATTGAAAGAGCGTCGCGGTGAGGGGCACGGCGAGCAGCGCCAGCGCCACCGCGGCCGGCAGGGCGAGGAGCAAGGTCAGCCGCAAGCCCCAGTCGAGCAGCGCCGAGTATTCGCGGGCCGAGCGCGCGGCGTGATGCCGGGAAAGGCTCGGCAGCAGTATGGTGCCGAGCGCAACACCGAGCATGCCGGTGGGAAACTCCATCAGGCGGTCGGCGTAATAGAGCCACGACACGCTGCCTGTTGCGAGAAATGACGCAAAGATCGTATTGATGAGGAGGCTGATCTGCCCGACCGAGACCCCGAATAGCGCCGGCAACATTTGCCGCGCCACCCGTGAGACGCCCTCGTCCCTCAAGTGGAGCCGAAAGCGCGGCAACATCCGGATGCCTGCGAGAAAGGGGACTTGAAAGACGAGCTGCAGCACTCCGCCGCAGAATACCGCCCACGCAAGCGCCTTCACCGGCGGATCGAAATGCGGCGCGGCCCACAGAGCGAATCCGATGAAGGAGAGATTGAGCAGCACCGGGGTGAACGCCGGCACGGAGAACCGCCCGTAGGTGTTCAATATGCCGCCGGCGAACGCCACGAGCGAGATGAACAGAATATAGGGAAAGGTGATGCGCAGGAGGTCCACCGTGAGCGCGAATTTTTCCGGTGTGGCCGCGAACCCGGGCGCGCTGACGTAGATGAGGAGCGGCGCCGCGACGACGCCGATCAGCGTCACGACGAACAACGCAGCCGCCAGCGCCCCCGCCACATAATCGACGAGGACGTGCGTGTCCGCATCTCCCCGCCGGCTCTTGTACTCCGCGAGGATGGGGACGAAGGCCTGCGAGAATGCGCCTTCGGCGAAGAGCCGGCGCAGCAGATTCGGAATCCTGAAGGCGACGAAGAATGCGTCGGTGGAGAGCCCCGCCCCGAACAGGCGGGCGATCACGACGTCGCGGATGAACCCCAGGATGCGCGAGATGAGCGTCATGCTGCTCACCATCGCCAGGGCTTTCAGCAGATTCATGCGTTTATGGTTGTTGGCTTCTGTTGCAAAAACCCTGAAACATCCGTATCATAGCGCCCTTTTTCGGATCCCCGATTCCTGGGAGTTTACATGGCCAACATCGCATCAGCCAGAAAGCGCGCGCGTCAGAGCGAGAAGCGGCGCCAGCACAACGCGAGCCTGCGCTCCGAGTTCCGCACCGCGGTCAAGAACGTGAAGAAGGCCATCGACGCGGGCGACAAGGCCGCAGCGAACGGCAGATTCCAGCGCGCCGCGAGCGTGATCGATTCCATCGCCGACAAGAACGTCATCCACAAGAACAAGGCCGCGCGCCACAAGAGCCGCCTCGCCGCAGCGATCAAGGCGATGGCGTAACCCGCCCCCCGGCTGCGCCCGCACGCGATCAGCCAGTCGTGCGCGGAGACGGCCGATGACAGCGTCGTAGCGGGAACCGGGGTTGAGGCCGCGCGCGGCAAAATATCGCTTGCGCGGCGCGCAGCGCTAAGCTAAAAATACAGCCATAGACGCACGGCGGCTCGAGGCCGCCGTGTTGCATTTTGAAGGGTCACGTCTGAAGGGGCACGTCGCCATGTCGCATGTCATGAACACCTATGCCCGGCTGCCCGTCGCTTTCGAGCGCGGCGAGGGCGCGTGGCTATGGGACACGCACGGCAAGCGCTATCTCGACGCCCTCGCCGGAATCGCGGTGTGCGGTATCGGTCATAGTCACCCGCGGCTCACCGCGGTGCTGCGCGAGCAGGCCGGCAGGCTCGTTCATACGTCGAACCTCTACGAGATCCCGCTGCAGGAAAAGCTCGCCGACCGGCTGGCGACAATCTCCGGCATGGACAACGTCTTCTTCTGCAACTCGGGTTGCGAAGCGAACGAGGCCGCGATCAAGCTCGCCCGCTATTACGGACATCAGAAAGGCATCGAGGCGCCGGCGATCGTCGTCATGGAGAAGGCCTTCCACGGCCGTACCATTGCGACGCTCTCCGCAACGGGCAGCCGCAAGGTGCAGGCCGGTTTCGAGCCGTTGGTCGCGGGTTTCGTGCGTGTGCCGTTCGACGATCTGGACGCGGTGCGGCGGGTCGCCGAGATGAACCGCAGCGTGGTGGCGGTGATGGTGGAGTTGATCCAGGGCGAAGGCGGCATCAATGTGTGCCACGCAGGCTATCTCAAGGGCATACGCGAGATCTGCAACGAGCGCGGCTGGCTCTTGATGCTCGACGAAGTGCAGAGCGGCATGGGGCGCACCGGGACATGGTTTGCGTTCCAGCATTCAGGCGTGAGCCCGGACGTCATGATGCTCGCCAAGGGGCTGGGAAACGGCATACCGATCGGCGCATGTCTCGCCAAAGGCGTGGCGGCGAAGCTCTTCAAGCCCGGCAGTCACGGCTCGACCTTCGGCGGAAATCCGTTCGCCTGTGCGGCAGCGCTCGAAACGCTGGCGATCATCGAAGACGAGAACCTCATGCAGAACGCCACCACCATGGGGAACTTCCTGCGCGCGAGCTTTCGTGCGCGGCTCGGGGACAAGCCCGGGGTGCGCGACATACGGGGCGAAGGCCTGATGATCGGCATCGAGCTCGCGCACCCGTGCGGCGAGCTGGTGCAGCAGGCGCTCGATGCAGGCTTGCTCATCAACGTCACCGCGGATAACGTCATCCGGCTGCTGCCGCCGCTCAATTTCACGCGCGAGCAGGCCGACATGCTGATCGACACGCTGACGCCCCTCGTCACCGAGTTCCTCGCAAGGCAGGGCGCGGCGCAGCCGGCTGTGCAGTCGGCGTAAGTATCCGGCCTCCCATGCCCAGCGATGTGCGTCATTACCTGCAGTTCAACGACTTCGGCCGCGACGAGTACGAGTATCTCTTCGAGCGCACGCGCTGGATCAAGGACATGTTCAAGCGCTACGTGCCCTACCGGCCGCTGCACGACCGCACGCTCGCCATGGTGTTCGAGAAGCACTCCACCCGCACGCGCGTGTCGTTCGAAGCCGGGATGCATCAGCTGGGCGGCTCGGTGATCACGCTGATGACGCGTGACACCCAGATGGGGCGCGGGGAAGCGATCGAGGACGTCGCACGGGTCATCCCGCGCATGGTGGATATCGTGATGATTCGCACCTTCGAGCAGTCGATCATCGAGCGCTTCGCCGGGCACTCCACCGTGCCGGTCATCAACGGCCTCACGAACGAGTACCACCCGTGCCAGATCCTCGGGGACATCTATACCTACATCGAGCATCGCGGCAGCATCGTCGGCAAGACCGTGGCGTGGATAGGCGACTCGAATAACGTGTGCAACACGTGGCTGCAGGCGGGAGAAGTGTTCGACTTCAACGTGCACGTGTCCACCCCGCCGGGCTACGAAGTGGAGCCGGAGCGCGCGGGTCTCTACGGCACCGATCACTACGAAGAGTTCGCGGATCCGATGGACGCGGTCAAGGCCGCGGATCTCATCACCACCGACGTGTGGACCAGCATGGGGATGGAGGCCGAGGACGCCGAGCGCAAGCGCGACTTCGAGGACTGGCGGGTGGATGCCGAAATGATGCGCGCGGCGAAGCAGGACGCGCTCTTCATGCACTGCCTCCCCGCGCACCGTGGCGAGGAAGTGACCGCGGACGTGATCGACGGCCCGCAAAGCGTGGTGTGGGATGAAGCCGAGAACCGGATGCACACCCAGAAGGCGCTGATGGAATATCTGCTCCTGGGCAGGATCAAGACCCAGGGCGAGTTATGGTCCGTCTAGACCAGCACGGCGGGTCCGCAGGTTAACGGGCGGCTCCCATCATACCGCGTCGCACCGCAGCGCGACGCGTCTCCAACAGGTAATTAACGAAGAACATGCGCAAGATCAACAAAGTGGTGCTCGCTTATTCGGGTGGACTCGATACCTCGGTCATCCTCAAGTGGCTGCAGGACGTGTACGGGTGCGAGGTGATCACGTTCACCGCGGACATCGGCCAGGGAGAGGAGCTCGCCCCCGCGCGCAGGAAAGCGAAGGCGCTCGGGGTACGGCAGATTTTCATCGAGGACCTGCGCGAAGAATTCGTGCGCGACTTCGTCTTTCCGATGTTTCGCGCGAACGCCGTGTACGAAGGTGAATACCTTCTCGGCACCTCGATCGCGCGGCCGCTCATCGCGAAGCAGATGGTCGACATCGCGCGCCGCACCGGCGCCGACGCGATCTCGCACGGCGCAACAGGCAAAGGCAACGACCAGGTGCGCTTCGAGCTCGGCGCTTATGCGCTGATGCCGGATGTGAAGATCATCGCGCCGTGGCGCGAGTGGGACCTCACCTCGCGCGAGAAGCTCCTCGATTATGCGAAACGGCACGGCATACCGGTCGACTACAACAAGAAAAAGGGGGCGGCGCCCTATTCGATGGACGCCAACCTGCTGCACATCTCCTATGAAGGCGGCATCCTGGAGGATCCCCGCTACGAGCCCGAGGAATCGATGTGGCGTATTACCGTGTCGCCGGAGAAGGCCCCGAACCGGCCGGAATACGTCGAGCTCGCTTATGCCAACGGCGATATCGTCGCGGTGAACGGCAGGCGGCTCACCCCGGCGCAGGTGCTCGCCAAGCTGAACCAGCTCGGCGGCAAGCACGGCATCGGCCGGCTCGACCTCGTCGAAAACCGCTACGTCGGGATGAAATCGCGCGGTTGCTACGAGACGCCCGGTGGCACGATCATGCTGAAAGCCCACCGCGCCATGGAATCGATCACACTCGATCGTGAGGTGCTCGCCCTCAAGGACGACCTCATGCCGCGCTACGCCCGCCTCATCTACAATGGCTATTGGTTCAGCCCGGAACGCCGTCTGCTGCAGACCCTCATCGACGCATCCCAGCAGGCGGTCAACGGCGTGGTGCGCGTGAGGCTCTACAAGGGCACCGTCATGACAGTCGGCCGCGAGTCGAAGACCCATTCCCTGTACGATCCCGCGATCGCGACCTTCGAGGACGACAAGGGCGCGTACAACCATGCCGACGCGGAGGGCTTCATCCGGCTCAACGCGCTGCGCATGCGTATCGCAGCGAACCTGAACAAGCGGAAATAATGCGAGATGACTACGATCGCGGTCGTCAGGAAGAACGGCTACGCCGCCATTGCCGCGGACACGATGACCAAGTGGGGCACCGGCAAGGAGACCGCTGAATACATCATCAACCATTGCAAGATCCTGAAGGTGGGCTCGAGCTACATCGGCGTCACGGGCAGCGCGACCTTCAAGACCATCCTCCAGGATTATTTCGGCCGCTCCCGCGCCTACGCGCGCTTTGACACGCCCTTCGCGATCTTCAAGACCTGGCAAAAGCTCCATGCGGCGCTGAAACAGGAGTACTATCTGGTCACGGGCCACAGCGAGGAGGACGTGATCGAGTCGAGCCGCATGGATGCCCTCATCATCAATGCGCGGGGCATATTCGGCGTTGCGGCGCATCGCACCGTCCAGGAATTCTCCAAGTTCTACGCTTTCGGCAGCGGCGGCGATTTCGCGATGGGCTCCATGCACTCCACCTACGCCGAGCCCGGGCGGTCCGCGGAGGACATCGCGCGTGCGGCGATCGAGGCCGCGGCCGAGTTCGATGACAGCACAGGTGTGCCGGTCACCTCGTACACAGTAAAATTGGCGCGCAGGTAAGCGCTAAAACAAAGAGGAGGCGGGAATATGCCATCCTTCGACATCGTTTCCGAAGTGAACCAGGTCGAGGTGCACAACGCGGTCGATCAATGCAACAAGGAGATCGCCAACCGCTTCGACTTCAAGGGCTCGGAGGCCCGAGTGGAGATCGACGACAGCAAGAAGAAGCTCACCGCTTACGCGGACGACGACTTCAAGCTCGGGCAGTTGCGCGATGTCCTCACCGGAAAGCTTGCCAAACGCGGCATCGACGTGCGCTGCCTCGAGCTCGGCAAGCCGGAGAAGGTGAGCGGCAACAAGGTCAAGCAGGAAATCGGCGTGCGGGTCGGCATCGAGCAGGATCTCGGCAAGAAGATCGTGAAGCTCATGAAGGACAGCAAGCTCAAGGTGCAGGCGAGCATCCAGGGCGACTCGGTGCGCGTGTCGGGTTCGAAAAAGGACGCGCTGCAGGAGACGATCGCGCTCGTCCGCAAGTCGATCTCCGACTTCCCGCTGCAGTTCAAGAATTTCCGCGACTGACCGGAACGCTGAGCAGCGAAAATCGTTCCGCCGACCGCTGGCTGCTACCTGCTCAAGATGTCGGCAGGCCCGTTATCCAGCGGTCATAGAGCCGGTCGGCCACCGCGTTGAGCGCGCCGACACGTTCTTCCAATCGCGTCGTCATCTCCACCGGTGTCTGCACGCTCGGCACGCGGGCGGCGAGTGAGGTCACCTCCCTCCCCCAGTCCTCGCACCAGCTGCGGATGAGCTCCGGCGTCATCTCGACGTGACACTGCATGCCGAGATGCGACCCCAGCGCAAAGATCTGGTTCTCGCAGTGCGCGCTCGAAGCGAGCCGCGTGGCCCCGGGCGGGATCGAGAACGTCTCGCCGTGCCAGTGGAAAGACTGGAATTTCCGGATGCCCGTGCCGAACCACTGCTCGGCGACCGGGCTCGCCGCCACATCGACCTCTCCCCAGCCGATCTCCTTCACCGGGTTGCGCGTGACGCTGCCGCCCATCGCCTTCGCCATCAATTGCCCACCGAGACAATGGCCGACCACCGGAATACCGGCCGTCACCGCGCGCTGTATGAGCGCAAGGGCCGGTGCGATCCATGCAAGATCATCGTTCACGCTCATCGGCCCGCCCATGAAGGCGAGCGCGCGGCAGGCGCGCGGATCTTCAGGCAACGGCTCCCCGGCATCGACTTTGACGAGCCGCCACCGTATGCCGTGCCGCTCGAGATATGTGGCAAAATAGCCCGGCCCTTCGGTGGGGGCGTGGCGCATGATGACGACGGGTTTCATCTCTGCAGCGCGTATGGCAATGTGGAATGTTAGTGCACTCTTCGCGTTTTTCCTATTTGGGGCACCCCATGCGGTGGCCGCCGACATCAATGTGATCGCCCTGACCGCAGGCAAGGCCGTACTCGTGATCGACGGCGGCAGGCCCCGCACGATGAGCGTCGGCCAGACGTCACCGGAAAAGATCAAGCTCATCAGCGCCACGAGCGAAGAGGCGGTGGTCGAGGTGAACGGGCAGCGGCGCAGGCTCACGCTGGGCGAGCGGATTTCGATGGGAAACAGCGCCTCCAGCATGCAGAGCGCGACGCTCACTGCCGATGCACGCGGTCACTTCATCACGACCGCTCTCGTGAACGGGATATCGCTCCGCTTCATGGTCGATACCGGCGCTTCCATGGTCACCCTGAGCGCCGCGGACGCCAGGCGTGCGGGTGTCTCGTACTTGTCCGCTCCGAAGGGTTATCTCCAGACCGCAAACGGCATGGTGACCGGTTATCGCGTAAAGCTCGACACCGTCAGTCTCGGCGGCATCACCCTGCACAACGTCGATGGTGTGGTCATGGAAAGCGATCGGCTGGGCAGCGTCGGGCTGCTGGGCTTGAGCTTCCTCAACCGCATCGAGATGCGGCGCGACGGCGACATTATGACCCTCACCCGGCGCTACTGATCGCCGAACGCCGCCGCCTCAGCTTCGCCTTTCTTCTCCGTCCGAAAGCTTGACCTCGGCGCTCTTCTCCGCGCCGCCTTCGGTGATGAGCGAGAGGAGGTGCCCGAACCGGGTGCGCTTCGTCTCGAGATAGCTGCGGTTGGCGGAGCGCGGCGGCACTTCGACCGGCACGCGCTCGACCACGGTGAGGCCGTAGTCTTCGAGCGCCGCGACCTTGTCCGGGTTGTTCGTCATGAGCCGCACTTTCTTGATGCCGAGATCGAACAGGATGTGCGCGCCCGCCTTGTAGTCGCGCATATCGGCGGCAAACCCGAGCGCATGGTTCGCCTCGATGGTATCGTGGCCCCGGTCCTGCAACGCGTAGGCGCGCACCTTGTTGAGGAGGCCGATGCCGCGCCCCTCCTCGAACATGTACACCAGCACGCCGCTGCCTTCCTTGTCGATCTTGGCGAGCGCGGTGTCGAGCTGCTCGCCGCAATCGCAACGCTCGCTCCCGAAGACGTCTCCCGTCAGGCACTGCGAGTGCAGGCGGACGAGCGCCGGCCGGTCCCCGGCGATCTCGCCTTTCACGAGCGCCACATACAGCGTCGTCTCCAGGTTGTCGCTGTAGACGACCAGCCGGAAGTCTCCGGCCTTGCGCGTCGGGAGCACGGTCTCCGCCCGGCGGCGGATCAGCCGCTCCATCTCGCGGTACGCCACGAGATCCGAAATGCGCAGGATGTTGATGCCGTGCGCGGCGGCAAAGCGCTCGAGGTCCGGCATGCGGGCCATGGTGCCGTCCTCGTTCATGATCTCGCAGATGACGCCCGCGGGCTTCAATCCCGCCATCCGCGCGAGATCCACCGCCGCCTCCGTGTGGCCGCGCCGCGCCAGCACGCCGCCATCGACTGCGCGCAAGGTCTGCAGCCGGCCGGGGCGGATCAAGTCGGCGGGGCGCGTATTGTCCCCGATGGCGACCTGTATCGTGCGCGCCCGGTCGTAAGCCGACATGCCGGACCCTACGCCTTCGCGCGCGTCGATCGGCGTCGCGAAGGCCGTCTGAAACTTTGTGGTGTTGATCTGATCGTCGGCGATGAGCGATAGCCCGAGCGCGCGCATGCGCTCTTCGGTGAGCGCGAGCGAGACGAGGCCGCGCCCGTGCTGCGCCATGAAATTGATCGCTTCCGGCGTCGCCCTCTCCGCCGCGACGAAGAGATCGCCCTCGTTCTCGCGGTCTTCGCTGTCCACGAGGACCACCATGCGACCGCGCCGCACCTCCGGGAGGATGCGCTCGACGATGTATTCGCTGGTCCTGCTCGCGCTCATTGTCCGGTGCGGCTCAATTCGTCGCGCGCGTGATCAAGCGCATGAACTCGGCGCGCGTTTTCTCTGCGTTGAACTCGCCCGTGAAGGCGGAAGTCGTGGCAATGGAGTGCTGCTTCTGGATGCCGCGCATGATCATGCAAAGATGCTGTGCCTCGATCACCACCGCCACGCCGAGCGGCTTCAGCGTCTCATCGATGCAGTTCCGTATGTCCACCGTGAGGCGCTCCTGCACCTGCAGGCGCCGCGCGAATGCGTCCACCACGCGGGGAATCTTCGAGAGCCCGACGATGTAGCCGTTCGGTATGTAGGCGACGTGCGCCTTGCCGAAGAAAGGCAGCATATGGTGCTCGCACAGCGAGTAAAGCTCGATGTCTTTCACGATGACCATCTGCTGGTATTCCTCGCGGAACATCGCCGAACGCAGTATCCCGGCCGGATCGAGGTCGTAGCCGTGAGTGAGGAACTGCAGGGCTTTGGCGGCGCGCTCGGGCGTCTTCTGCAGGCCCTCGCGCTCGGGATTCTCGCCGATGTCCTTCAGGATGGAGCGGTACTTCTCGGCGAGGCGGCGGATGATGACCGGGTTGTACTGGTCGATCTTGGCATAGCCGTCCATCTCGTTTTCTTCGAGCATCTGCCTGGTGAGCGTCATGGCTGATTCATTCGGCGGCTTGGACATTTATTCTACTCCCCGAGTCGTGTGCGGATCGCTTTCGCGATCCCTTCCCTGTTGAGACCGCATTCGGCAAGCTGGATTCCCGGATCGCCCTGGTCGATGAACCGGTCGGGAAGCCCCAGTTGCAGCACCGGCTTCAGGCAGCGATGTCGTTGCAGCACCTCCTCCACCGCACTGCCTGCGCCGCCCATGACTACGTTTTCCTCGATCGTGACGATGAGCGCGTGGCGATCCGCCAGATCGAGTATCAGCGCCTCGTCGATCGGTTTCACGAAGCGCATGTTCGCGACGGTGGCGTCCAGCTCCTCGCCCGCTTGAAGGGCGGGCGCGAGCATCGCGCCGAACGCGAGGATGGCGATTCTGTTCTCCGCAGCGCCGCTTTCGCGCCGGACTTCGCCTTTTCCGATCGGCAAGGCTTCCATCTCGGCTTTCGGCGCGACGCCCTGCCCGCTGCCCCGCGGATAGCGCACTGCCGCCGGTGAATTCATCTGGAACGCGGTATACAGCATCTGCCGGCACTCGTTTTCGTCGGACGGCACCATCACGGTCATGTTGGGCAGGCAGCGCAAGTAGGTGAGATCGAAACTACCGTGGTGCGTCGCGCCGTCCGCGCCCACGAGCCCGGCACGGTCGATGGCGAACACGATCGGCAGGTTCTGGATCTGGATGTCGTGGATCAACTGGTCGTAGGCGCGCTGCAGGAACGTCGAATAGATCGCCACCACGGGCTTGTATCCTTCGCACGCGAGGCCTCCGGCGAAGGTGAGCGCGTGCTGCTCGGCGATGCCGGCATCGAAATAGCGCTCGGGATAGAGCTCCGCATACTTGACGAGCCCGGACCCCTCGCGCATCGCGGGCGTGATGGCGACGAGCCGCTTGTCCCGCGCCGCCATGTCGCACACCCACTCGCCGAAGACCTGGGTGTAGGTCTGCTTGCCACCGGATTTGCCGCCCGAAATCCCGTTCACCTTGTCAAACTTCGACACGCCGTGATAGAGGACCGGATCGGCTTCGGCGAGCTTGTAGCCCTGCCCCTTGCGCGTCACCACATGCAGGAACTGCGGGCCCTTGAGTTGCCGGATGTTGTGCAGGGTCGGGATGAGCGTATCGAGGTCGTGCCCGTCGATCGGCCCGATGTAGTTGAAGCCGAACTCCTCGAACAGCGTGCCGGGCGTCACCATGCCTTTCACGTGCTCCTCCGCGCGGCGTGCGAGCTCGCCGAGAACCCTTTCGCCGAGCCCCTTGGCGCGCGCGTAAAACCGCCCCGTGAGCAACCTCGCGAGATAGCGGTTGAGCGCGCCGACCGGTGGCGAGATCGACATGTCGTTGTCATTGAGAATCACGAGGAGGTCGGTATCCGAGGCGCCGGCGTTGTTGAGCGCTTCGAAGGCCATGCCGCCGGTCAGCGCGCCATCGCCGATGATCGCGACGGCGCGCCGTTTCTCGCCCTTCAACCGTGACGCCACCGCCATGCCGAACGCCGCGCTGATCGACGTGCTCGAATGCGCGGTACCGAAGGTGTCGTACTCGCTTTCTTCGCGGCGCGGAAAGCCCGAGATGCCGCCCCACATACGCAACCGCTTCATCGCGTCGCGCCGCCCGGTGAGGACCTTGTGGCCGTAGGTCTGGTGCCCGACATCCCACACCAACCGGTCATACGGGGTATTGAATACGTAATGCAGCGCGATGGTGAGCTCCACCGTGCCGAGATTCGACGAAAGATGGCCGCCCGTCTGGCTCACCGATTCGAGCAGGAAGGCGCGCAACTCGTTCGCAAGCCGCGGCAGCTGGCTTCTTTCGAGAAGCCGCAACTCGTGAGGATAGTTCACTGTGTCGAGCAGTTCGTACACGGGGTCGCCGCCGCGATATCAGAATTTGCGCAGGACGATGAAGTCCGCGAGCTCGCGCAAACGCACGCCCCGCTCGCCGAAGGGCTCGAGGGCGCCAAGCGCCTGCTGCCGCAGCTCCCCGGCAAAGGCCCTGGAACGTGCGAGCCCGAGCGTGCTGACGTAAGTCGGCTTGTTCTGCTCCGCGTCCTTGCCAGCGGTCTTGCCGAGCGTCGCGGTGCTCGCATCGGCGTCGAGTACGTCATCCACCACCTGGAACGCAAGGCCGATGTACTTCGCATACTGGTCGACGTCGGCGCGTTCCTTTTCGTCGAGCGCATTGCCGCAGCGCAGCCCCAGCAGAATGGAGGCGCGAATGAGCGCACCGGTCTTGTGGATGTGCATGAATTCGAGCTCGGGCACCGATAATGCCTTGCCCACCGCTTCGAGATCGATCGCCTGACCGCCCGCCATCCCGCGCGATCCGGCCGCAGCCGCGAGAAGCTTCACCATTTCGAGCTGCCGCGCCGTATCGTCGGCGAGCCGGTATTCCGCCACCAGCTGGAACGCGAGGCTCTGCAAGGCGTCGCCGGCGAGGAGCGCCATGGCTTCGTCGTACTCGACGTGACACGTGGGCTGCCCGCGCCGCAGCACGTCGTCATCCATGCACGGCAGATCGTCGTGAACCAGCGAATATGCATGGATCAGCTCGACGGCGGCCGCGACAATCGCCACGCGTTCGGCGTCGGCTTGGGCAAGCTCGCCCGCCGCGAAGGCGAGCAGCGGGCGCACGCGCTTGCCGCCGCCCAGCACCGCGTAGCGCATCGCCTGGTGCAGCCGCTGCGGCGCAATCTCCGCTGCGGGCAGTACTTTCTGCAGGGTGGATTCGACGAGCGTCTGCCGGGTGTGCACCCAGCTCTGGAAATCGGCGGAAACGGTCACTGTTCGGTGGGGCCGAAGCTCTTCAGCACGCCGTTCTCGAGGAGCTTTACCTGCTGCGCGGCTTCCTGCAGCGTCTCCTGGCAGAATTTGAGCAGTTCCGCGCCGCGCTTGTACGATGCGAGCGACTCCTCGAGCGTGAGCTGCCCCGATTCCATGCTCGATACAATACTTTCAAGTTCTGCCACTGCCGACTCGAAAGTTTGTGTATTCTCGGGCTTGAACGGCTTGGACATGTAGCGGAGGCGGCTTTCTGGCGAAACTGAAAGGGTAGCCCAATCAGACGCTTGGGGTCAACGTAAGCCACCGGGCCGAACCGCGACCAAGAAGCCCATGCACGCGCCACTTTTGACGCGCGGGAGCGGATGAACGAGGAGCCGTCCCCGGCATCGTTTCCTTACACGGAGCACCAATGCACGCAACCTTGCCGCTCATCGAAGCGACCGACTTCCCGGCGATCCGCCGCCGCCGGCTCGAAACACTGCAGGTCAATCTCGGCTACAAGTGCAACCAGAGCTGCGTGCACTGCCATGTGAATGCGGGCCCCACGCGCACCGAGATGATGAGCCGCGAGACCGTGCTCGAAGTAGTGGCTTTTATCGAGGCCTCGCGGGTCATGACGCTCGATATCACAGGCGGCGCGCCGGAACTCAATCCTCATTTTCGCATGCTGGTGTCCGCGGCGCGCGGCATGCGCGCGCACGTCATGGACCGCTGCAATCTCACTGTGCTCGAGCAGCCGGGTCAGGAAGACCTCGCGCCATTCCTCGCGGAGCACGAGGTGGAAGTCGTCGCATCGCTGCCCTGCTATCTGGAAGAGAATGTGGACCGCCAGCGCGGCAAGGGCGTATACGACGCGAGCATACGAAGTCTCCGTGTCCTCAACGGCCTGGGCTATGGCAAGCCGGGATCGAGGCTCACGCTCAACCTCGTCTACAACCCGCAGGGGCCCGTGCTGCCCCCCGCTCAGGACAAGCTCGAACAGGACTACCGCCGGCACCTGCGCGAGCGCCTGGGCATCGTCTTCAACCGGCTATTCGTGCTCACCAACATGCCGATCCAGCGCTTCGGCAGCACGCTCGTCTCGAAAGGGCAGTTCGGCGCGTACATCGCTCTGCTCAAGTCGGCGTATCAGGCGCAGAACCTGCCCTCCGTGATGTGCCGCAATCTCATATCCGTCGATTGGCGCGGTTATGTCTACGACTGCGACTTCAACCAGATGCTCGGGCTGCCCCTTGCATGGAAAGGCCGGCCGAGAGTCCATCTGCGCGAGCTCGCTGGCGCCGAGCTTGCCGGTAACTCGATAACCGTGAAAGATCACTGCTATGGCTGCACGGCGGGGCAGGGTTCGAGCTGCGGCGGCGCGCTCGGATGAGGAGGAGGAAGTCCAGACATGAGCAAAGGAAAAATCGTCCTCGTCGCCGCGATGGTTGCGCTCATCGCCGCTTTCTTCGTGCTCGACCTCGACCGTTATCTGACGGTCGAGTTCTTCCGCTCGCGGCAGGAGGCGATCCAGGATTATGTGTCTACGCACCCCCTGCAGGCCGGCATCGTGTACTTCCTCGCCTACGTGGCGATAACGGGCCTCTCGCTTCCCGGCGCGGCGCTGATGACGCTCGCCGGCGGGGCGGTGTTCGGTCTTATGTGGGGCACGCTCATCGTTTCCTTTGCTTCAAGCATCGGCGCGACGCTCGCCTTTCTCGCATCGCGCTTCGTCTTGCGGGACTGGGTGCAGCAGAAGTTCGGCGACAAGCTGAAGCGCATCAACGATGGCATGGCGAAGGAAGGTGCGTTTTATCTTTTCGCGCTGCGCCTCGTGCCCGCGTTCCCGTTTTTCGTCATCAATCTCGTGATGGGCTTGACGCCGATGCGAACCCGCACGTTTTACTGGGTCAGCCAGGTCGGCATGCTCGCCGGCACGGTGGTCTTCGTCTACGCCGGGACCCAGCTCGGTGAATTCCGCATTTCCTTCGGCCTGCTCGCCTCGCTCGCTCTCCTCGGCGTGTTCCCGCTGATCGCCAAGAAAACGCTGGAGGCCATCAACGCGCGCAAGCTGCTCGGGCGCTGGCCGAGACCGAAGTCCTTCGACCGCAATCTCGTGGTGATCGGCGCCGGCTCGGCCGGCCTGGTCGCGGCCTACATCGCCGCGGCGGTAAAGGCGAAGGTGACCCTTATCGAAAAACACAAGATGGGGGGAGATTGCCTCAACACCGGTTGCGTGCCCTCGAAGGCGCTGATCCGGTCCGCAAAAGTCCTGGCCACGCTCAAACGCGCGCGAGATTTCGGGCTGAAGCCTGTTCAGGCCGAGTTCGATTTTGCGGAGGTCATGGAGCGCGTCCAGCGCGTGATCCGGACCGTGGAGCCGCACGACTCCGTTGCCCGCTACAGCGCGCTCGGCGTGGAATGCATCGCCGGCGAAGCGCGCATCACCTCGCCGTACACCGTCGAAGTGTCCACGGCCTTGGGCAAGAGCACGCTCTCGACGCGCGCGATCGTCATTGCCGCGGGCGCGCGTCCCTTCGTGCCACCCATCCCCGGCATCGAAGACGTGGGCTATGTCACCTCGGACACCGTGTGGTCGCTGCGCACGCTGCCGCGACGCATGGTGATGCTCGGCGGCGGCCCGATCGGCTGCGAGCTGGCACAATGTTTCGCGCGTCTCGGCTCGAGCGTCACGCAGGTCGAGATGCTGCCGCGCATCCTGATCCGCGAAGACCCGGAGATCTCGGACATGGTCGCCGAGCAGTTCCGTCGTGAAGGCGTGAACGTGCTTACCGGCCACAAGGCACAGCGGTTCCTCGTCGAGGATGGCGAAAAGGTCCTGGTCTGCGAGTCGGATGGGAAGGAGGTTCGGATTGCCTTCGACACGCTGTTGTGCGCGGTGGGGCGGGTCGCGAACACGGAAGGCTACGGGCTGGAGGCGCTCGGCATTCCGGTTGCCCGCACGCGCACGGTGGAAGTGAACGAGTTCATGCAAACGCTCTACCCCAACATCTACGCGTGCGGGGACGTTGCCGGGCCCTACCAGTTCACGCACACCGCCGCCCATACTGCGTGGTACGCCGCGGTGAACGCGCTCTTCGGCCGCTTTCGTAAGTTCCGCGCCGATTTCTCGGTCATTCCGTGGGCGACGTTCACCGAGCCGGAAGTCGCCCGGGTGGGCCTGAACGAGACCGAGGCGCGTGAAAAAGGAATTCCATACGACGTCGCGACATACGACCTCGCGGATCTCGACCGTGCCATTGCGGACGAGAGCGCGCGCGGCATCGTAAAAGTGCTGACCGTGCCGGGCCGGGATCGCATACTCGGCGTAACGATCGCAGGCGAGCATGCGGGCGACCTCATCATCGAATACATACTCGCGATGCGGCACGGCATCGGGCTCGACAAGATACTCGGGACGATACACATCTACCCCACGCTCGCGGAAGCGAACAAGTACGCGGCGGGCGCGTGGAAACGTTCTGCCGTGACGCGCGGGCAGCTCGCGTTCGCCGAGGCGTTCCAGGAATGGATGCGCGGCGCGGCGAGCGCTGCTTCCGTCGCGGGGCGGCTTCTGCGCATGCCCTGGAATCGCCAGCGCGCATTCCAGCCCGGTCCGCACTGATTCTCCGTTCGCCGCA
>CAMPGR010000049.1 GCA_946885605.1 uncultured Pseudomonadota bacterium | reverse complement strand
TGGTGGACAACGACTCGAACAGCAATACCTATCGGGTTGGCAACACCGCCGCGGTTGCGGCTGGCGAGAAGTCGAGCGCTGTGGCGTTCCACATCCGTCACCGCTTCTAAGCAACACACTGCCGGTTTCGGCAATAACGGGCGCTGCGGCGCCCGTTATTTTTTATGTACCGCGGTCCAGTGTCCGGTTCAGAAGTTCGACGTAAAGGCGCTCCAGGTCTCGCGCAAACGCCGCCGAATCGAAGAGAGGCGAACGGTCACGCGCATCGGCTACGCGGGCCCGGATATTCGTGAGCCATTGCCGGTCTGTCGCGAGCTTGCGCGCAAGCTGCTCGTACTCAGTAATCGTGTAAGTGACCAGATCGGGCAGACGAGCGGCGGTGAGCAGGCTGCCGGATACACGCGAAGCGAAGGTATCCCCAGACAAGGCAACCGCCGGGCAACCGCACCACAGCGCATCGCTCAGTATGGTGTGCGAGGTGTACGGAAAGGTATCGAGCGAGAGGTCGGCAACCCGATAGCGGGCGAGATGGCTGGAGTAAGGCACTCGCTTTGCGAAGACCAGCCGCTCTGCCGAAACGCCTTGTGATTTCGCATTCTCAGCCAGATTCTGTTTCGCCCAGCGGTTGCTCTCCAGCAGCCACAGCACGCTCCCCGGAATATCGCGCAGCAGTCTCATCCACACGGCGAATATGTCGGGCGTAATCTTGTAGGTCTGATTGAAGCAGCAGAACACGAACGCTCCTTCAGGGAGACCGTATTCCGAGCGGCTGAGTGGTGTGCCTACCGGGCGCTTGCGATCGTTCGGCTGGTAGCAGTGCGGCATGCGCACGACGCGTTCGGAGTAATTCGACTCCGCACCGTCCGGGATCACAAAGGGATCCGCGATCAGGTAATCGATAAAGCTCGCGCCCGTAGTGCCGGGATAGCCCAACCACGTCAGCTGCACGTTGCACGGACGGCGTGCCAGGATGGTAAGCCGGTCTCCTGCCGTATAACCTTTGAGATCGACCAGGATGTCGAGCTGGTCGCTTCGAATACGCTCGGCGGCGAGGTCGTCTGGCTCCCACGCGATGTCGATGAAGTGCTCGCACGCCGCGCGCAGCCGCTGGCGCATCGCCCCGCCATCGCCCGGGCCATGGGAATACGCGTATATCTCGAACCGGTCGCGGTCGTGGAGTTCCAACACTTCGGCGATCAGGTACGCCGCGGCGTGCTCCTGCAGGTCGGAAGAGAGATACCCGACACGAATCCGTGGATGATTGCGCCCAGCGACGTCCGCCGCTCGTGGGGTGGTGATCGGGCGGAAACGCCCCTCGGCCCAGTTCCGGGTGTAAACGAGCTGCTGGCGTGCTGTAGCGGGCTCGCACAACAACCAGAACGGGCTACCGAGCGTCGAGCTGCGTTCGGTTTCCGGTGCGAGCTTCTCCCAGGCTTCCCGCCACCTCGGCCAGTCGCAGGCCTGGCGCAACTGATAGGTCAGCATGCCGAGCAGCGCGCTATTGCGGGTCTTCGCGTATCCGGACTCCAGCGTCAAGATGGCCTGGTCCAGCGCACCACGCACGATATGAACGTTTGCGAGCGTTCCATACGATGCGGGCTCTTCCGGGTCGAGCTCACATAAGCGCTGTGCGGTTATTGTGGCTTCGTCGAGTCTTCCGAGTTCGAACAGCGCGTTCGCAAGCGCCGATAAGGCGGTGCGGTTCCCCGCATCGGATTGGAGCAGCGCCTGCAAGTGCTCGACGGCTTCAGCCGTTCTCCCGGACGCCAGGCAGATGAACGCCATGCCCTCGTGCGCCGCAGGCAGCCCGGGCGCCTCCTGAAATGCGGCCTGCAACTGTTCGCGGGCTTGCGTGAGCCGGCCTTGCTTCTGCAGCACGATGCCAAGGCTCGCCATTGCGTCGGCATAGCGCGGAGCGCGCGCAAGCACGCTCTCGAACCAGTCGCGCGCCTCATCGAATTGTTCCAGTTGCAGCGCGAGGACGCCGAGGTTGTATGCGGCCTCGATGCGCGCGGGTTGGATCTTCAGTACCGCCTCGAAATGCGCCCGCGCGCCTGCAGCATCACCGGCTTGTGCAAGCGCGTGCCCCAGATTGAGATGGCAATCCGGGTTCTGTGGCTCTTGCGCGAGAGCGCGCTTGAGGTACGGGATCGCTTCGGCGTGCTTCTGCTGGCCAAGCAACGCGACGCCAAGGCGCATGGCAACCGATGCCGGAGCATCGGGGAGCGCAACGGCCCTGCGCAAGACCGTTTCCGCCTGGGGATGGCGTCCCAGCATGAGTTGCGCAACGCCGAGGTGCTCGAGCGCCATGCCGTGCCTGGAATCGGCTGCAACGACCTGTTCGAACAGCGGCAGCGCCCCAGCAGGCTGGCCCTGCATGAGATGGCTCATTGCAAGGAGACAGAGTGCTTCCGGATTGCGCGGCGTGTTCTTGAGGACTTGCTCGCAAAGATGCCGGGCGCCCGGAATATCGCCGCTTTCGAGACGCGCACGTGCCTGCTTCAGTTTTTGTGTCGATGACGCGGACACGAGCGGGGTGATTTGTCGATACGCATATGGGCGCCAATGATATACGTCATGCGCGCCTCTACAAAGACGCAGCCCTGGATACCCGCCCAAACTCTTTAGACACCGTCTGGCAATGACCCTAGAATGGCACGGGCACGAAGTGCTCCACGCCCCTCAAACACGATCCACATGCCGGAACTGAAAGAAGACCGCCCCAGCGTACACGAGAGGCTCGAGGAAATCATCGAGCTTCTTCGCCGCCATGCGGAAGCCGCAGCTCCCGCTGTGGGCGGCGAGGCCTCGCGACGCCAGCTCGTCGAGACGCTCGTGCATACGGAGCCGCATTTCGCAGAACTGCAGGAGATCCTCGACGAGCTGCATCCGGCTGACATCGCCTACATCCTCGAGTCGCTGCCCCTCGACCAGCGCCTGATCGTCTGGGAGCTCGTCAAGACCGCGCGCGACGGCGAAATCCTCCTCGAAGTCTCCGATGCTGTCCGCGAGACCCTCATCGCGGACATGGACAAGGAAGAGCTCGTCGCGGCTGCCGGGCAGCTCGACGCGGACGAGATCGCGGACCTTGCGCCTGATCTCCCGCGCGAGGTCATACAGGACGTCTTCCAGTCGCTCTCGCCCGCCGAGCGGGAGCAGCTGCGCGAGGCGATGTCCTATCCCGAGGACACTGTCGGCGCGCTGATGGATTTTGAGATGATCAGCATCCGCGACGATGTCCGGCTCGAGGTCGTGCTTCGTTATCTGCGGCGCCTGGACGATCTGCCCGATCATACCGATCAGTTGTTCGTCGTGGACCGCCAGGGGAAATTCCGCGGACTGCTGCCGGTGAACCGTCTGCTGGTTACCGATCCAGAGGTCGCCGTCGCCGACGTGATGGTGGAAGAGCCGGTCAGATTCCACCCTGACGACAAGGCGCAGGACGCCGCGGCGGCGTTCGAGCGTTACGATCTCGTGTCGGCTCCTGTCGTGGACGACAGCGGGCGGCTCATCGGGCGCGTCACGGTGAACGCGGTGGTCGATTACATCCGCGAGGAAACGGACAGTGAATTGCTGTCCGCCGGTGGCCTGGCCGAGGAAGAAGACCTCTTCGCGTCGGTATGGAAGAGCGTCAAGAACCGCTGGGCGTGGCTCGCCGTCAACCTCGTCACGGCTTTCGTCGCCTCGCGCGTGATCGGCATGTTCGAGCACTCCATCGCGAAGCTCGTTGCGCTGGCCGCGCTGATGCCTATCGTCGCCGGGATATCCGGCAACTCCGGCAACCAGACGATCACCATGATCGTCCGCGCGTTGGCGCTCGGCCAGATCACATCGACCAACGCCCGCCAGCTCTTCCTCAAGGAGCTAGGCGTGTCGCTGCTGAACGGGCTCATCTGGGGGAGCATCGTCGGGCTGTTCGCTTTCCTGATCTACCACGATTGGCAGCTCGGCATCGTCATGACAGCCGCCATGGTGCTTGCGCTCATGCTGGCTGCCGTGATGGGTGTGGCGATTCCGCTTACCATGCAGAAACTTGGCCGGGACCCTGCGATCGGGTCGAGCGTGATCATAACGGCCATTACCGACAGCGGCGGTTTCTTCATCTTTCTCGGCCTCGCCACGTTGTTTCTGGTGTAAGTCGGGAATAGCGCCTGCACGTCCAATGTTCACTCGGTGAGAGTCGTTCGATGGAGCATTGCACGAGGTGCAGGGGCGGGGACGAGAACGAGTGGACGACTACGAGCACCTGATCGAGCAGCACATTCCGCGACTGCGCCGCTATGCGCGCGCCCTTACCGGCGAGCGCGTCGTGGCCGACGACCTCGTCCAGGACACGCTCGAGCGCGCCTGGAACAAGTTCCATCTCTGGCGCCGCGGCAGCGATCTGCGCGCATGGCTTTTCACGATCATGCATAACGTCTACGTCAACCAGTTGCGCTCGCGTGCAGCGCATCCTGTCGTGTCGTTCGAGGAAGGCGAATTCCAGCCGCCCGAGCACAGCGTCGAAAGCGACCGGCTCGAAATCCGGGACCTCGACATCGCCCTGCGCAAGCTGCCCGATGAGCAGCGCGAAGTGCTGCTGCTGATCGGGCTGGAGCAGCTCTCCTACGAAGAGACCGCGCGCGCGCTCGGCATCCCGATCGGCACGGTGATGTCGCGCCTCTCCCGTGCGCGGGAGCGGCTGCGCCGTCTCATGGGCGGGTCGATCGATGCGGCGACGCTTAGAGTGGTGAAATGAGCATGCTGCCGGTCACCGAGTCGGAGCTCCATGCGTACGTGGACCGCGCGCTGCCGGACGCCCGGCACGCCGAAGTCGAGGCGTATCTTGCCGCCCATCCCGAGGACACGGAGCGGGTTGTGACTTATCAGCGACAGAATGAGGCGCTTCGCGCGCAGTATGGTCCGGTCGCAGACGAAAGCGTTCCGGAGCGTTTGCGGCGCTTCTCCGCCCGCCCCGTGAAATACGTCTACCGGGTCGCCATCGCGGCGGGATGGATGGCGCTCGGCGGCGTGATCGGCTGGCAGCTTCAGGCTTATCTTACCGAGCAGCAGCATGAAGCGTCTTCATGGGCGCGTCGCGCCGCGGTGGCGCACGTGGTGTACAGCCCGGAAGTTCGGCATCCGGTCGAGGTGGGCGCCGACCAGGAAGCGCATCTCGTGAGCTGGCTCTCGAAGCGGCTCGGCGCGCCGCTCAAAGTGCCGCATCTCGGCACGATCGGTTACACCCTCGTGGGTGGGCGGCTCCTGCCCGGTGATCGCGGGCCTGTGGCGCAATTCATGTACCAGGATGCGAAGGGCCAGCGGCTCACGCTGTACGTGCGCACCAATCCCGACGATACGCGCGAAACGGCATTCCGTTTTGCGCAGGAGAACAACGTCGGTGTTTTCTACTGGCTCGATCGCAAGCTCGGCTATGCGATTTCGGGCGAGGTCGAGAAGTCGGAGCTCCTGCGCGTCGCGACGACCGTATACCGGCAACTCAATCCCTGACGCGCACGCGTAAGCCAGTACTCCTTCCCGTGCGCGTCTCTAAAGAGCAGGCGTCGTCAAACTCGGAACGATCGCTTCCATGTGAGCGGCACGTATGCTCAGTGCCATGCATTTGTCATATTGCCGAACCGGATGCGCGCCGCGTATAAGTATTTGTTGCTACAACAAAATCAAGGATCGGGCGAGGATGTTGCCCTGGTGCGGCTTCGAAGCTTCTGACTAGCGGGGAAAGGAAGGAGGAGGGAGGAACCAAAAGCGGGGGCCGGGGGTTACCCAGCCCCCGCTAGAACTTCAACTACTTCTTCTTGGCTGCTTTCTTTTTCGCTGCTTTTTTCTTAGCTTTTTTCTTCGCTGCCATCATCGTCTCCTTTAAAGTTAACTTAGGCATCGCTTGAAGTGCGGCGCTAGTCCCGCACTTACCATCGCACAATTTTTCGAACGACTCACAGCGTTTGTTTTCGTCGTTCTTCCCGAAAAAATTCGGGAAATCATGCTTGGTGCGCCAATTCTATGTCACGAGTAAAAAAAAATGCAACACTTTTGTAAATTTATATTGACATGGAATACGCATGTGGTGTTTGCCGCAACAGCGTGAGCAGTGAATGGTAAACAGTGAACGGTAAATGCTGCTGCGGGAGTATGCGGTGAGACGCACGTTACAGTCAGCGTTCACGGCTTACGTTCACCATTCACGGTTCGCCATTGACGATTCCTTACGGCAACAGTCTTTCGCCCGCCATCAAATCCGCGATGCGTTCGCGCTTGCGGACGAGGTGGGCAGCGGATCCATCGACCATCACTTCCGGGGCGCGCGGACGGGTGTTGTAGTTGGAGCTCATGCTCATGCCGTATGCGCCGGCCGACATGATGGCGAGCAAATCCCCTTCGCGTACCGCGAGCGTACGGTCGAGCGCAAGGAAGTCTCCGCTCTCGCATATCGGTCCCACGACGTCGTATACGCCGGCCGCGCCTTCGGCTCTTCTTACCGGCATTACGTCGTGCCACGCCTCGTACAGCGCCGGGCGCATGAGGTCGTTCATGGCGGCGTCCACTATGGCGAAGTTCCTCTCCTCGCCCTCTTTGACATACTCCACACGGGTAAGGAGGAGGCCGGCGTTACCGGTGAGCGCGCGTCCCGGCTCGAGAAGCAACGTGTGCCGGCGCGCGCCCAGCGGCTCGAGCACTGCCCGTGCGTAATCGCCGATCGCAGGAGACCGCTCGTCGCGATATCGGATACCGAGACCTCCTCCCGCGTCGATATGGGTGAGGACGATCCCCTCGCGCTCGAGGCGGTCGAGGAGGTCGAGCACTCGCTCGAGCGCGGCGCGGAACGGCGAGACGTCGGTCAGCTGGGATCCAATATGGCAGCCGATGCCTTCAACGCGCAGCTGCGGCAGCCCGGCGGCACGGCAATACAGCGCAAGCGCATCCCGATAAGGGATCCCGAACTTGTTGCGCATGAGCCCGGTGGCTATGTAAGGGTGGGTCCGGGCATCGACGTCGGGATTGACGCGCAGGCTCACCGGCGCAACCTTCCCCATCGCCTCTGCGACGCGAGCGAGGCGCTCGAGCTCGCCGGCCGACTCGATGTTGAAGCAGCCTATTCCGGCGGCGAGCGCGCGACGCATCTCCTCCTCAGACTTGCCCACGCCTGAGAAGACGGTCTTGGCGGGATCACCGCCGGCGGCAAGTACGCGTTCGAGTTCGCCTCCCGAAACGATGTCGAAACCGCCGCCGAGCCGCGCGAACAGATTGAGGATCGCGATATTGGAGTTCGCCTTCACCGCGTAGCAGACGAGGTGCGGGCGCGCGCCGAACGCGACATCGAAGGCGCGGAACGCATCGCTCAGCGCGGCACGCGAATAGACGTAGCACGGTGTGCCGTACTCGGCTGCGATACGCGCGAGCGGCACCTCCTCCGCATGGAGTTCCGCCTCGTGGTAGGCAAAGACGCTCACGGCGCTTCTTTGGCCTTCTTGGTATCTTGAGCAGGCGGTGCGGGGGCCGCCTGCGGCTCGGGTTTTGGCTTGGGCAGGTAAAGTGGCCCCTTGTAACCGCACCCCGCGAGGAGCGAAAGGAACACGAGGGATAGGAGGGCGCGCATGTCGGATTGTCCGCAGGAGCGGCTGGAACCGGCGCATATTATCACAGCGCTCTCCACGATCCGTTATGCCAGGAGATAGCGATGCCCCTCGTCCCGCATTTCCTTCTTGCGCACCGCGTAGTCTGGAATGACTTTCGCGACCGTGAGCCAGAAACGCGGCGAATGATTCATCTCCTTCAGATGCGCGAGCTCGTGCACCACCACGTAGTCGATGAGCTTGAGCGGCATCTGGACCAGGCGCCAATTGAGCAGGATATTCCCATCGGGGTGACAACTGCCCCAACGGGTTCTCGCATTCGATAACCGCACCTCGCGCGCGGCCACGCACAACTGCGGCGCGTAGTGCGCCGTTCTCGCGTGAAAGCACCTGATCGCCTCGTCGCGCAGCCATGCTGTCACCGCGCGCGCAATATGGCTTGCGCTCGACGCGGACGATACATCAATGAGGAGGCGCTCCTCGTGCTGCATCGGTGTAGCGAAGCCGGGTGCGAAAGTGAGGCGTAACGGAGCGCCGAGCAGCATGATGGCCGTGCCGTCGGTCCAGGTTGGCGCCGGCGGGCGGCGCACCTCCCATTCAGCAAGCTTGCTTACGATCCACTTCTCGTGCTTGCGCAGCACGCCCTCGATCCAGCGCTGCGATGCATGCCATGAGACGCCGATTCGAAGCCCCCGGTCGTCGATAGCGAGCGTAAAAGAGCCTTGGCGGCGCCGGCTGCGCCTCACGGTGTAGGCGACGAGCCTCGTGCCGAGCGCAATCCGCTCTTCGGTGGCGTTCTCGCGGCGCCGGAAATCGAGCGGGAGCTCAAGCTGGCGAGCCGCGCGTCCTGGCATGGTCAGCGATCCGCTTCATTTCGGCCTCGATCCATAGTTCGGCTCGTGCATTGAGCGCTTCAGGGCTCGCGTCGCGCGAGCGGAGGGCAGGGCCGATACTGACGGTCACGAGGCCCGGATACTTGAGGAAGGCATTGCGCGGCCAGCATTCTCCCGCGTTGTGCGCGATTGGCAGTGCCGCGACCCCGGTTTTCACCGCGAGCCAGGCGCCTCCCGGATGGTAAGTGCCGCGTGTACCGGGCGCGATTCGCGTGCCTTCCGGGAAGATCACGATGGAGAACCCCTGGGTGAGCCGCTCCCGACCCTGATCGAGCGTCTGGCGCAACGCGCGCGCCCCGGCGCTGCGATCGATCGCGATCGGCGACAGCATGGCGAGCCCCCATCCGAAGAACGGTATCCAGAGCAACTCGCGCTTCAAGACCCAGACATGCGGCGGCAGGATCACCTGGAAGGCCAGCGTCTCCCACGCCGACTGGTGCTTGGAAAGAATGATGCAAGGCTCTTTCGGTATGTTTTCCACGCCGAGCACACGGTAGCGTATCCCGCAGAGGGAGGACGCTGCGTCGATCATGAGCCGCGACCAGCAGGTGATGATGCGATAGCGCGTAAGCGGCGCGAACGGGAAGGTGAGCAGCGCTACGACTGCGAAGAGGGGAGTGATGAGAAGCTGGAACAGTGCGAAGAGCGATGAGCGCAGCAGGACGGCCAGGCTCATTGCAGGAGCGCGTTTACCGCTTCCGCCAGATCGGCGAAGACCAGCGTGCGCGGCGGCATCGCACCGGCCTGGCGCGTCTTCTCGCCCTTGCCGCTCAGCACCAAGACCGGCTGCGCGCCGACCGCGGCGGCGGCCTCGAGATCGCGTTGCGCATCGCCGACGCAAGGCACGTCCCGCAGGTTCATGTTGAAGCGGTGCGAAATCTCTTCGAGCAGGCCCGAGCGCGGCTTGCGACAACGGCAGCCCGCTTCGTCGGCGTGCGGGCAGAAGAAGATGGCATCGATGCGGCCGCCGACCTGGCCGAGTGCGCGATGCATCTTGTCGTGGATCGCATTCAGCGTCGCCATGTCGAAGAGCCCGCGTCCGATACCTGACTGGTTGCTCGCCACCACGACGTGGTAGCCGCTCTGGTTGAGCCGCGCGATCGCTTCCAGGCTGCCCGGAATCGGCTTCCACTCCTCCGGCCTCTTGATATAGGAGGGGCTGTCGTAATTGATCACGCCGTCGCGATCGAGGATGACGAGCTTCATCTCACGCAGCGAGCTTCGAGATGTCCGCGATCTGGTTCATGTGGCGCTGAAGGTCGGCGAGGAGCGCCAGACGGTTGCGTCGCAGTTCCGGCTCGTCCACCATCACCATCACCGAGTCGAAGAATGCATCCACCGGAGGCTTCAGCACGGCGAACGACTTGAGATAACCGGTAAAGTCGCCGCGCTCGTACAGGGCAGCGGCCTTGGCTGCCGTCGCTTTGAGGGCTTCGAAGAGCGCGCGTTCCGCGGGCTCCTGCAGCCGATCGCCGTCCGCACGGGTGAACGATTCGCCCTTTGCCTGCGCCTGCTTCAGGATGTTTGCCACCCGCTTGTTGGCTGCAGCGAGGCTCTCCGCTTCCGGAAGCGCGAGGAAGGCGCGAACCGCTTCGAGCTGTCGCGGAACGAGATCGATTCGTGCAGGCTTGAGGCTCAGCACGGCTTCGATTTCGAGCGCGGCGTAACCGCGATCCTTGAGATAGCCGGCAAGGCGCTCGTACATGAACGTCTCGAGCTCTGCATGCGCGTCACCGATCCGACCACGGTAGCCCGCGAATGCAGCACCCACGAGATCGTGCAGGGAAAGCGCATAGCTCTGCTCGACGAGTATCCGCAGCACGCCCAACGCGGCACGGCGCAATCCGAAGGGATCCTTATCGCCGGTGGGTTGCTGCCCGACGCCGAACAAACCGGCCAGCGTGTCGAGCTTGTCCGCGAGCGCCACCGCACCCGCTATCTTGCCCTCGGGAAGCCGGTCGCCGGCGAACCGCGGCCGGTAATGCGCCTCCACGGCGTCGGCCACTTGCGGCGGCTCGCCGTCCGCCGCGGCATAGTAACGCCCCATGCTGCCCTGCAGCTCGGGAAACTCCCCGACCATACCGGTGAGGAGGTCGGCCTTTGAAAGCCATGCCGCACGTTCCGCGAGAACGTGATCCGCACCGATTTCGCGCGCGATTCTTCCGGTAAGCAGCTGGATGCGCTCGACGCGCTCGAGCTGGCTGCCGAGCTTGTTGTGATAAACGACCTTCGCCAGTTCCGGCACGCGGGTTTCGAGCCGGACCTTGCGATCCTGGCGATAGAAGAAGCGCGCATCCTCGAGGCGCGGGCGCACGACGCGCTCATTGCCTTCGATGATGTTGCGTGGGTCCGCGAGCTTCATGTTGGAGACGATGAGGAACTTCGGCAAAAGCCTCCCGGCGCCGTCGAACAGCGGAAAGTACTTCTGGTTCTGCCGCATCGTCAGGATGAGGCATTCCTGCGGCACTTCGAGAAACGCTTCCTCGAACTGGCCGACGTAGATCGCGGGATACTCGACGAGGCCGGTCACTTCTTCGAGCAGTACCTCGTAGTCGTCCAGCCGCGCTTTCTGCCTCTCGGCCTCGGCCTTGAGCGCGTGCTCGATCTCGCGGCGGCGCTCCGCGAAATCGGCAATGACCTTGCCCTCGTCTCGCAGGCGCGCTTCGTACTCGTCCGCGTTCGCGAGGACGATCTCGCCGCTCCACATGAAACGGTGGCCGCGCGTGCGATTGCCCGCATGGACCCCGAGCACGCACCCTGGCACGATACGCTCGCCGTGCAGCATCACAAGACCGTGGACGGGCCGCACGAACCGCGCATCGCCGTCGCCCCAGCGCATGACTTTGGGTATCGGAAGCCTCTTCACCGCCTCCTCGACGATTTCCGTCATCACGCCATCCAGGGTGACACCGGCGATCGCCACGCGCGCGACAAAAACCTTCCCTTTTGCGGTGTCGCGCTGCTCGAGTGACTCCACCGCGACGTTGTTCTTGCGCGCAAAACCGATGAGGGCAGCTGTGGGCTTCCCGGCAGCATCGAGGCCCACCTGAACGGAAGGCCCCGACACTTCGTGCTCGCGGTCGCTCGCCTTGGCTACTACCTCGGGAACCAGCACGCCGATCCGCCGTGGGGTGGCGAAGATGCGCAACCCCCCGGGATCCGGCGTCTTGAGCTGATGGCGCACGAGCGCTCGCAGGACCGCCTCGCCGAATGCTTCACCCAGGCTCTTCAGCGACTTGGGAGGAAGCTCCTCCGTCAGCAGCTCGACCAGCAGGCTCGCTTTCATCAGGCGGCTTTCCCCGGCTTGGCGAGCAGCGGAAAACCGAGCTTCTCCCGCGAGTCATGGTAGGCCTGCGCAACGAGCCGCGCGAGCGCACGCACGCGGCCGATATAGGCCGCGCGCTCGGTCACGGAGATCGCGCCGCGTGCATCGAGGAGATTGAAGGTGTGCGAGCACTTCAGCACCATTTCGTATGCGGGCAGCACGAGTCCGGCCTCGATGAGGCGTTTGGCTTCAGCTTCGTACTGCGCGAAGTGCTGGAACAGGAGCTCCACGTTCGCGAGCTCGAAGTTGTAGCGGGACTGCTCGACCTCGTTCTGATGGTAGACGTCCCGGTAGGTGACGCCGTCGACCCACACGAGATCGAAAACGTTCTCCCGGCCCTGGAGGTACATCGCCAGCCGCTCCAGCCCGTAGGTGAGCTCGCCGAGCACGGGCTTGCAATCGAGACCGCCCACCTGCTGAAAGTAGGTGAACTGCGTCACTTCCATCCCGTTCAACCACACTTCCCAGCCGAGGCCCCATGCGCCGAGCGTCGGCGACTCCCAATCGTCCTCGACGAAGCGGATGTCATGGGCCTGTGCATCTATGCCTAGCGCCGCCAGCGACCCCAGATAAAGATCCTGGAAGTCGGGTGGCGAAGGTTTCATCACCACCTGGTATTGATAGTAGTGCTGCAGGCGGTTGGGATTCTCCGCGTAGCGGCCGTCCTTCGGGCGGCGCGAGGGCTGCACGTACGCGGCGTTCCACGGCTCGGGGCCGATCGCGCGCAGAAAAGTGGCCGTGTGAAAAGTGCCGGCCCCCATTTCCATGTCGTAGGGCTGCAGCAACACACATCCATGCTGATCCCAGTACTGATTGAGCCTCAGTATGAGCTGCTGAAACGTCAGCATTGTCCCGGCGCGGCGAGGAAATGCGAAATTGTAGCGGGTTTGCGCAGCCGCCGGAAACGACTGCGGCTCAGGACGATGCGCGTCGTGCGAACGCGGCGGTGAGCGCGACGAGCGCGACGCACAGCGCCAGCAAGGCGTAATTGCCCCACCGGACATAGGGTGTGGCGCCCTGAAAGCCCGGCACCTCGTGCGTCAGCACCGCACGCGAGAATTCAGGCGCGCTTTTCACGACCTCGCCGTGCCGATCGATGACGGCGGTGACGCCCGTGTTCGTTGCGCGCAGCATGTAGCGTCCCGTCTCCAGCGCGCGCGCCTGCGAAATCTGCAAGTGCTGCTGCGGGGCTATCGAGCGGCCGAACCATGCGACGTTGCTCACGTTGACGAGCATCGTCGCTTCGGGGAGCTGCCGGATGATCTCTTCGCCAAACGCGTCTTCATAGCAGATGTTCACCGCCACGCGCTGGCCTCCTACTTGCAGCGGTCGCGGTGCCGCGGTGCCGCGGGTAAAGTCCTGCAGCGGGATCGCGAGCGCGCCGACGATGCCGCCGAGTACCGGCCGCAGCGGAATGAATTCACCGAACGGCACCAGATGGTACTTGTGATAGCGCTGCCGTGGCGCGCTGCCGACCGTGATCACGCTGTTGTAGTAGCGGCCGTCGGCGTGCCGTTCGGGAACGCCGATCAGCATATCGCCGCCGTTCCTCCTTGCGTGCTCGGCGAGCTCGGCGAGATAGCCTTCAGGCACATTGTCGAGAAACAGCGGGAGCGCCGTCTCCGGAAGGATGATGAGGCGGCTCGCGCTCGATTCGGCGAGCGCGCGGTAATCCTCGAGCGTCCGCTGGATGCGGTCGGCGCGGAACTTCATATCCTGCGGCACGTTGCCCTGGAGGAGGCTCACGCTCACCGTTTCTCCGGCGGGATGCGTCCATTCGACCTGTTTCAATCCCCAGCCGGCGAGCCAGAGGGTGAGAACGACCGCGGCCGCAGCGCCGGCAATGCGCTCTTTGCGCCGGTAACGCAGCCAAAGGAAAGCAAGGAGCGCGCTCGTCATTGCGGCAGCGAGCGTGACGCCGTATATGCCGAGCACCGGCGCGTAGCCCGCAAGCGCGCTCCCGGGAATCTGCGAGTAGCCCAATGCGAGCCAGGGAAAACCGCTGAATATCCACCCGCGCGTCCATTCGAGAAGCGTCCATATCGCAGGGAAGAACAGTGCGAGCTTGAGGGGCGAGCCGAGCGGCGCCCTGGCATGAAGATAGCCCGCCGCGGCCGGGAAGAGCGCGAGAAACGCGCAGAAAAGGAGGGTTGCCAGCGCCGCAAGGGGTGCGGGCATGGCGCCAAAGTCGTGCAGGCTTACGTATACCCAGCTTACTCCGCACAGGAAAAAACCGAGCCCGTAGCCGAAACCGACTCGAGCTGCCTCACGCGCTGTACTCGACTGCTGCCACAGAACGAGGAGAGCGGCGAGCGTGAGCAGCGGAAGGAAAAAGAGCGAGAAGGGCGCATAGCCGAGGACGGCCAATGCGCCGAGCGCGAATGCGCCGAACGATGTGGCGCGTTCGGCAATCAAACGCCGGCGGTGCGGCGCGACGTGCGCATCCCCTGCTGCCTTCATCGTCCGGCGGTCATCTACTTTTTATCGGGCTTTTTCGTGACCTGCAGCAGGTGGATTCGCCGGCTGTCCGCGCGCAGTACCCGGAAGGTGAGGCCGTCGAAACTGATCTGCTCCCCGCGCTTCGGCACACGCCCGAAGAGCTTGAGGATGAGGCCGCCTATCGTGTCGAATTCCTCGTCGCTGAAGTGGGTGCCGAAGGCCGCGTTGAAGTCGTCGATTTCGGTGAGCGCTTTGACGCGGTACTGTCCGCCCTTCTCCGGAACGATATTGTTTTCGACGTCCTCGAAGTCGTATTCGTCCTCGATGTCGCCCACGATCTGCTCGAGCACATCCTCTATCGTGACAAGCCCGGCTACGCCGCCGTACTCGTCCACGACGATCGCGATGTGGTTGCGATTCTTGCGGAACTCCTTCAGAAGCACGTTGAGCGGCTTGGATTCGGGAATGAACACCGCGGGGCGCAGCATGTCGCGCACGTTGAATTCTTCCTCGCCCGCGTAGTAGCGCAAGAGATCCTTCGCGAGCAGGATGCCGATGACATCATCCTTGTTTTCGCCGATGACAGGAAAGCGCGAATGCGCGGTCTGCATCACCATCGGGATGAACTGATCGGGCGACTCGTTGATGTCGATCACGTCCATCTGCGAGCGCGGCACCATGATGTCGCGTGCCTGCATTTCGGACACCTGCAGCACGCCTTCGATCATTGCGAGCGCGTCCGCATCGAGCAGATTGTGCTCGTACGCGCCATGCAGCAATTCCAGAAGTTGCTCGCGGTCTTCCGGCTCACGCATGATGAGGGCCGAAAGCCGCTCCAGGAGGGAGCGTTTACTGTGTGTGTCGTCCATAGGAAGGATCAGGGATCGGGAGCGGGGATCAGGCGGTGCGCACGCGCTTGCCGCGGCTCTTTGCTCTGTCCGGATAGGGTTCAGGATACCCCAGTTTGGCTACGATTTGCGACTCGCGGGATTCCATGACGTGGGCATCGGCCTCGTTCATGTGATCGTAACCCTGAAGGTGGAGGGTGCCGTGCACCACGAGATGGGCATAGTGGGCCTCCAAGCTCTTGCCTTGCTCGCGCGCCTCGCGCGTGGCGACCGGGGCGCACAGGGCGATGTCGCCCTCGTATGGCGGCGTGTCGCGGTAAGCGAACGTGAGCACGTTCGTGGGATGGTCGCGCCCGCGAAAATCGCGGTTGAGCGCTTCGCCCTCGGCGCGCCCAATCAGCCGCACCGTGATCCGGGCGTCGTGCTCCAGCGCCGCCAGTATCCACCGGCGGAACTGGGCGGGCCGGGGGAGGTTGCGCGCCGCCACGCCGTACTGCACGGTAAGATCCAGGCGCGGCGTGCGCCTCCGGGGTCGTCGCTTCACCGCTCTTCGTCCCGCTCGCCGGTTCGCGCCAAGGTCTGGCGCGGTTTGTAACTTTCATAGGCGGCGACGATGCGCTGCACGAGCGGATGGCGCACGACGTCTTCGCTCTCGAAATAGGTGAACCCGATGCCGCGCACCTCCTTCAGCACTTCGCGCGCTTCCACGAGCCCGCTTTTCTGGCCGCGTGCGAGGTCGATCTGGGTGATGTCGCCGGTCACCACCGCCTTGCTGCCGAAGCCGATGCGCGTCAAGAACATCTTCATCTGCTCCGGCGTGGTGTTCTGCGCTTCGTCGAGAATCACGAACGAGTGATTGAGCGTGCGCCCGCGCATGTAGGCAAGTGGAGCGATCTCGATCGTCCCGCGTTCGAACATGCGCGCAACCTTGTCGAACCCCATGAGGTCGTACAGCGCGTCATAGAGCGGGCGCAGGTACGGATCGACCTTCTGCGCCATGTCTCCGGGCAGGAATCCCAGCCGCTCGCCCGCTTCGACGGCGGGGCGCACCAGCACGATCCGCTTCACGTTGTCGCGCTCGAAGGCGTCCACCGCGCAGGCCACCGCGAGATAGGTCTTTCCGGTGCCCGCCGGGCCGATGCTGAAGGTCACGTCATGCGTCAGGATGTTCTGCAGGTACTGCACCTGACGCGGCGTGCGGCCATGCAAGTCCTGGCGGCGCGTGATGAGCGCCGGTATCTCGTCGGGCGTCGCGCGCGCCTGCCTCGGGTTCGACGCTTCGATGAGTCCGAGCTGCACGTCTTCGAGGGTAAGCGTGTTGTTCGCCCGGCGATAAAAATCCTGTAGCACCCGCGCGGCCATCCTGGTCTGGTTCGGCTTCCCGGTGAGCGCAAAGCGCTCGCCGCGCCGCGCGATGCTGACGTCGAGCGCGGTCTCGATCTGCCGCAGATTTTCGTCCAGCACGCCGCACAGGTTGGCGAGCCGCTGGTTGTCCACCGGTGTGAAGGAAATCTCGACGGGTTTCAATGCGGGGACGCAACCGCAATGCCCCGCAGCGAGTGCGGGAGTGCCGCGGTGATCGTGACATCCACGAAATGGCCGATGAGCTCGCGTGAGCCTTGGAAATTGACGACGCGATTGTTGGCGGTGCGGCCGGAAAGCTCGCGGGGATCCTTTCTTGCCACACCATCCACCAGCACACGCTGCCGGGTTCCGACCATCGCGCCGCTTATGGCGCGCGCCTGCTCCTCGATGCGGAGCTGAAGCCGCTGAAGGCGGGCGAGCTTCTCGCCATGCGGTGTGGCGTCCGGCATTTCGGCGGCGGGCGTGCCGGGACGCGGGCTGTAGACGAAGCTGAAGCTCGAATCGAAGCCCACCTCATCGATGAGCTTCATCGTCGCGACGAAATCGGCATCGGTCTCGCCCGGAAATCCGACGATGAAGTCGGAAGAGATCGAGACGTCGGGGCGCCGCTCGCGCAGCCGTCTCACGATCGACTTGTACTCGAGGCTTGTATAGCCGCGCTTCATTGCCGCGAGCACGCGGTCCGAGCCCGATTGCACCGGCAAGTGCACATGGCTCACGAGCTTCGGAATGCGCGCGTAGGCGTCGATCAGGCGCTGCGTGAATTCCCTGGGGTGCGAGGTGGTGTAGCGGATGCGCTCGATCCCCGGAATTTCGGCCATGTATTCGAGGAGCAGGGCGAAATCTGCGATCTCGCCGCCCTCCATGCGCCCGCGATAGGCATTCACGTTCTGGCCGAGCAGCGTCACCTCCTTCACATCCTGTGCCGCGAGCTCGGCAACCTCCGTCAATACATCGTCGAGGGGCCGCGAGACTTCCTCGCCACGCGTATAGGGAACGACGCAGAACGTGCAGTACTTGCTGCAGCCTTCCATGACGGAGACGAACGCCGTCGCCCCCTCGATGCGCGCCGGCGGCAGGCGGTCGAACTTCTCGATCTCGGGGAACGAGATATCGACCTGGGGCTCGCCGCTCGCAAGCCGCGCCTCGATCATCTCCGGAAGCCTGTGAAGCGTCTGCGGGCCGAACACGAGGTCGACATAAGGGGCGCGCGCCACAATCGCCGCGCCTTCCTGGCTCGCCACACAGCCGCCAACGCCGATCAGCACGCCGGGCCTCGCCCGCTTCAGGTGCTTGACGCGGCCGAGATCGTGGAAGACCTTTTCCTGTGCCTTTTCGCGCACCGAGCAGGTATTGAACACGATCAGGTCCGCCTGTGCCGGATCCTCGGTCGCTTCCATCCCCTGCGCCGCGTGGAGCACGTCGGCCATCTTGGCCGAGTCGTACTCGTTCATCTGGCAGCCGAACGTCTTGATGTAGTACTTCCTGGACACCGCTTCAGCGTTTTTGCGCGGACTGCACCCGCGCCATGAGCCCACGGTAACACAACGCAATCAAGCACTTCAACCGAGCTTCGGTAAGGGTGAGCGTCGTGCAGCGCATCGTGATCGGAGTCGGATGGTGGCGAGTCAGGGATTTGAACCCCGGACCAACGGATTATGATTCCGCTGCTCTAACCGCTGAGCTAACTCGCCACGGGAAGCGGCGGAGTCTAAAAGAGCGGCCCTCGCATTGTCAAGCCAAACCGGTACATAATTCATTGTTAATACAGGGATTGAACCTACACCAGGAGGCGGGTTGCCGAAGCGCTTTGACGTCGTGATCGTGGGAGGCGGGCTCATCGGAGCAAGCCTTGCGCTCGCGCTTGATCAGGCGCGGCTCAATGCCGCATTGGTCGAGCCGCACGCGGCAGCACTCCCTCCCCCGGACGATAGGTGGGATGTCCGGGTGTACGCGATCAGCCCGGGTAGCGCCGCGTTTCTGGAGAGCTGCGGCGTCTGGAGTCGCGTGCCGCGCGAGCGCATATCGCGAGTCGAAGCGATGCGCGTATATGGCGATGAACCTGGCGCCCGGCTCGAGTTCAGCGCCTATGACGCGGGTTTGCGCGAGCTCGCGTTCATCGTCGAGAACCGCCTGCTGCAGAAGGCATTGTGGGAACGACTGAAGCGCACACCCACGCTATCGCTTTTCTGGCCGGCGCGGTGCTCGAGGATCGCATGGGACGCGCACGAGGTTGTGCTGGGCCTCGAAGATGGCAATGAACTGCGGTCAAGACTGCTGATCGGCGCCGATGGCGCGGATTCCTGGGTGCGCCGGGAGGCGGGCATCGCAGCGAGTCCGGTCTCCTATGGCGAACTGGGGGTCGTTGCCAACTTCGAGGCGGAAAAGCGTCACCACGGCATCGCGTACCAGTGGTTTCGCCGTGACGGCGTGCTCGCCCTGCTTCCTTTGCCGGGCAATCGGGTTTCGATGGTGTGGTCGACGAGCGAGGCGCACGGGCGGGAATTGCTCGCGCTCGAGGCGCCTGCGCTTGCCACGCAGGTAACGGCGGCCAGCGCGCAGGCGCTGGGTTCGCTTTCGCTCATCACCGCACCGGCGGCGTTTCCGCTTCAGCTGCAGCGCGTCGCGCAGTTCGTGCGCCCGCGGCTTGCCCTGGTAGGGGACGCCGCGCATAATGTGCACCCCTTGGCGGGCCAGGGGGTCAACCTGGGATTCCGCGATGCGCGCGAGCTCGTGGCGGTATTGCGCGATCGAGGCGTTCAGACGGATTGCGGGGATTACTTTCTGCTGCGGCGCTATGAGCGGGCGCGCCGGGAGGACGTGGCTGCGCTCCAGCTGACGACGGACGGATTGCACAGGCTTTTCGCGCACGATAGCGCCTGGATCGCGCGTGCCCGCAATCTCGGGCTCACGTGGGTGAACGCGCTTCCTCCGCTCAAGAACATGCTGGTACGGCGTGCGGTGGCGTGATGCGCCCGTCCGGTCCCAACCTTCGCTAGGATAAGTACATGTCAGCACGGTTAGCATTCGCAGCGCTTCTCGCCTCGTGCCTTGCGCTGCCTTCTGCACACGCCGACGAAGCGAGCGTGCGACAGGCGCTGCAGGCACGCTTTCCGAACATGACTGTTGAAAGCGTGACCCGCGCGCCGTTCGCGGGGCTTTACGAAGTCGTGCTGGATGGGGAGATCGTCTATACCGACGACAAGGTCGAGTATTTCTTCGCGGGCAGCATCTACGATATCCGCACGCTGCCCCCCCGCAACCTCACCCAGGAGAACACCGGACGCATGGTCGTGAACGCACTCACGAGCGCACGCGATTCGGCGATCAAGCGCGTGAAGGGCGAGGGGAAGCGCGTCCTCTACACCTTCGAGGACCCGAACTGCGGTTACTGCAAGCAGCTCTCGCGGGAGCTCGTGAAGATCGACAACGTGACGATCTATACCTTTCTGCTGCCCATCCTGTCACAGGACTCCGTGGAAAAATCGCGTGCGGTGTGGTGTGCCGACAATCGCGCACAGGCGTGGGAAGATCTCATGCTGAAGGCGGCGCTTCCGCAGGGCGAGCGCAATTGCGCAACACCGGTCGAGAAGAACCGCCAGCTGATGCGCCGCTTCGGCATTCGCGGCACGCCGACGATTTATCTCGAGGACGGACGGCACATCGGGGGTTACCTGTCCGCGGCGCAGATCGAGCAGGCGTTGAGCTCAGTCGCAGCCAAGTAGCGGCGTCGCCGTAAACATACGGCTTGCCGGAACGTTAAACCGGCATGCCTCCTCTTTCTTTCCGCGATCGTTGGGTTCTTCGGCGCCGCCCGATCGACCCGCGAGTCTCGATCGCGCTCTCCGTTTCGGTTGGCCTGCATCTCGTCGTCGGCGCTTGCGTTCCGGTCTGGCATGCGAGTCATCCCGGCGTCGTCCTTGCATTGCCGTCGTCTATTACGGCTACGCTCAGCGTAGCTTCGGGCGCGGATAGCCAGTCGCCGCGACCGATTATCGAGACTGGCGTTGAGGCAATCGAGCCGGAGCAGCGGCCCTCGAGATCGAATCGAGTCCCAAGCGAGCGCCCCCGGTTCCGTTCGCCGGCCGCCTCTTTCGACAGCGCCGCAAGCAGTCGGGCGGCGAGCATGGCTTCACCGCAGCCTGAACGCCCCCATCCTGACGAGCGCTATTACAGCGCGCACGAGCTCGATGTCTATCCCCGGCTGCGGCAACCGCTGCCCAGCGAGCCACACGAGGTCGCGGCGCACGTCGGGGCCCGAGTGCTCGTCGCGGTCGCGCTGGATGCGACGGGCAATGTCGAAGAGGTATCGTTCGTCGGGGGCGATGCCAACGGTGCGGAAGAACAGGTGATAGCGAACGCCTTACGGCATGCCGGCTTCTTTCCCGCTCGCAAAAACGGGCGCCCGGTCAAGAGCCGCATCGTGATCGGAATAGAAGGAGCGGCCGGTCCAGTGGCCGGATTCCGTTGAGGCGTTCCGCCTCCACTCATCACTTTTGTGTGATCGGATATCCGTTCGGCAGCATCACCCACATGCGCAGATTCTGTTTCATGCGGCCGGCTTCACGCGCCGCCTGGGGGCCGAAACCCCAGAAGAAGTCGACCCGGACGGGCCCGCGGATTGCGCTTCCCGTGTCCTGCGCGAGCATGAGCCGGTTGAGCGCTGTCGCGCTATTGGGCCAGGTCGTGGCCACGTACACCGGAGCGCCGAGCGGCACGAAGCGAGGATCGATTGCGACGCTGCGCTGGGGCGTGAGCGGAACGCCCAAGGCCCCGATGGGCCCCGGGAACTCACCTGGCAGTTCGCGGAAGAAAACATAACGCCCGTTGTAATTAAGGAGTTCGACCAGCCGGTCGGGATTCTGCCGCGCCCACGCCTTGATGCCTTGCATCGACGCCTTCTCGAGCGGCAGCTCGCCGTGCTCGACGAGCCAGCGCCCGATCGAGCGATAGGGATGGCCGTTCTGGTCCGCGAACCCGACGCGCAGCGTGCGTCCGTCGTCGAGCTCTATGCGTCCCGAGCCTTGGATCTGCAGGAAGAACAGCTCGACGGGATCCTCGACCCAGGCGATCTCCCGTCCGCGCACGGGTGCCTGCCCGCTCTCGATCGCGGCGCGGTCGTAGTACGGCACGACGCGGCGGCCGTCGAGCCGGCCGCGCAATGCCTTGCCCTTGAGCTCGGGATATACCTCACCCAGATCGACGACCAGCAAATCGTCGGGGACGCCGTAAATGGGATGGCGATAACGCGGTGAGGGCTGGCGGCTGCCTCGCAACAGCGGCTCGTAATAGCCGGTGACGAGGCCCTCGCTCGCGCCATCGGGGTTCACGAGCTGGTATGGCGTGAAGTGCGACTCGAAAAAGCGCCGTGCGGTATCGCGATCCGGCTTTACCGCCTGTTGCGCAAGCGTACACGGCTTCCGCCACACGTCGCGGTTCGCAAGCACGCTGCAACTTGCGAGCAGCGCATCCCACGCCGACGCCGCATTGTCCTGGCGCCAACCCGGCAAATCGTTCCAGGCCGCAAGCCGTAACGTTGCACCGCTCGCCGGTGCAACGGGCTTGAGCGGCTCGGGAGCGGGCATTGGCGCGGCAGGGGCCGCGACCGGAGGAGAGGGCGCGGGTTGTGGAGCAGGCGTCGGCGCAGCGGCCGGCGGCGCGGGCGGCCCTCCAACTTTAGTAGGCGCGGGCGTTTCGCATGCGGCGAGCAACGCGAATGCGAGAGTCACAACGCAACGCGCCCGCCGCGATTGGAAATTTGACCCAGCTTCGTTAAAGTGCGGCATTTGCCGCGGCAAGTATAGCGTTCGTCATGGAATCGTTGTTGTGGTTGTTGCTCGAAGCCGGCGTCGCGCTCGCGATCCTGATCGTCATCGTGTGGTGGACCTGGCCGCGCGGGAAAAAGTCAGGGGGCGGGCACGATTCGAGCGATAGACGCTCCTGATCCCTTGTACGCGGCAAGCGCCGAAACCCCTGCTTAGCGTTTCGTCGCTGCGCTCAGCTGGCTGGCGCGCTCAACTGAAAGCGCGCCGCGACCCGGTGCCGAACGGCGGGGCAGGTT
>CAMPGR010000048.1 GCA_946885605.1 uncultured Pseudomonadota bacterium | reverse complement strand
AGCCCAAGGTTTCCTGCGCAACGTTCATCGGCGCAGGGTGAGTCGGCCCCTAAGGCGAGGCGGAAACGCGTAGTCGATGGGAAACTGGTTAATATTCCAGTACCTCTGTGTGATGCGATGGGGGGACGGAGAAGGTTATGCGGGCCGGGTGTTGGATGTCCCGGTTTAAGCGTGTAGGCGTGCCGTCCAGGCAAATCCGGACGGCTTAGCTGAGGCGTGATGACGAGTGCCCTTGTGGCGCGAAGTCGCAGATACCCTGCTTCCAGGAAAATCCCCTAAGCTTCAGTCACACGGAGACCGTACCGTAAACGGACACACGTGGGCGAGATGAATATTCTCAGGCGCTTGAGAGAACTCAGGAGAAGGAACTCGGCAAATTGGTACCGTAACTTCGGAAGAAGGTACGCCCCTAGTAGGTGAAGGTGCACAACCGGAGCCGAATGGGGTTGCAGTGAAACGGTGGCTGCGACTGTTTAACAAAAACACAGCACTCTGCAAACACGTCAAGTGGACGTATAGGGTGTGACGCCTGCCCGGTGCCGGAAGGTTAAGTGATGGGGTGCAAGCTCTTGATCGAAGCCCCGGTAAACGGCGGCCGTAACTATAACGGTCCTAAGGTAGCGAAATTCCTTGTCGGGTAAGTTCCGACCTGCACGAATGGCGTAACGATGGCCACACTGTCTCCTCCTGAGACTCAGCGAAGTTGAAGTGTTTGTGATGATGCAATCTCCCCGCTGCAAGACGGAAAGACCCCGTGCACCTTTACTGCAACTTTGCATTGGACTTTGATGAGATCTGTGTAGGATAGGTGGGAGACTGTGAAGCGGCGCCGCCAGGTGTCGTGGAGTCACCCTTGAAATACCACCCTGATCTCATTGAGGCTCTAACCTAGGCCCGTAATCCGGGTCGGGGACCGTGCATGGTGGGCAGTTTGACTGGGGCGGTCTCCTCCCAAAGAGTAACGGAGGAGTGCGACGGTACGCTTAGCGCGGTCGGCTATCGCGCTGAAAGTGCAATGGCAAAAGCGTGCTTAACTGCGAGACTGACAAGTCGAGCAGGTGCGAAAGCAGGTCATAGTGATCCGGTGGTTCTGTATGGAAGGGCCATCGCTCAACGGATAAAAGGTACGCCGGGGATAACAGGCTGATTCCTCCCAAGAGTTCATATCGACGGGGGAGTTTGGCACCTCGATGTCGGCTCATCACATCCTGGGGCTGTAGCCGGTCCCAAGGGTATGGCTGTTCGCCATTTAAAGTGGTACGTGAGCTGGGTTCAAAACGTCGTGAGACAGTTTGGTCCCTATCTGCAGTGGGCGTTGGAAGTTTGAGGGGGGCTGCTCCTAGTACGAGAGGACCGGAGTGGACGCACCTCTGGTGTACCGGTTGTCACGCCAGTGGCATCGCCGGGTAGCTAAGTGCGGAAGAGATAACCGCTGAAAGCATCTAAGCGGGAAACTCGCCTCAAGATGAGACTTCCCGGGGACTCGATCCCCCTGAAGGGTCGTGGAAGACCACCACGTTGATAGGCCGGATGTGGAAGCGCAGTAATGCGTTAAGCTAACCGGTACTAATTGCCCGTGCGGCTTGATCCTATAACCTTGAGCGCATGCCTCATGCGCGAAGGTGATCAGGCTCGTGTTTGAAATACGATCGAATCTACTTCTTCCGGTTTTGGTTTGCAGCCTCAGGCTGCAAATTGACAAGCTATGTCTGACGACTATAGCGAGTTGGAACCACGCCTTCCCATTCCGAACAGGACCGTGAAACGACTCAGCGCCGATGATAGTGCGGATTACCCGCGCGAAAGTAGGACATCGTCAGGCACCCATTGAAAGAAAAGCCCGGTCAGCAATGGCCGGGCTTTTTTTATTGTTTTCGCGGGGCTACGAAAAGTAGCCTCATTGCGCCACGCGTTCGGTTTACTCAGTGGAAATCTCGTGATGCCGGCACGAGTCTTCCCAGAAGGCGGGTGTGATCGAAGAGGCGCCGGGCGACGAGATGCAGGATATCGCCTTCGCGCTGAATTCTGCCCTCCACTCCGAGGAGGCGCGAGCCGAGGAGCTCCCGCCGCTGCTTTTCCACGAGATCGTTCCATACGACCACGTTGGTGTAGCCTGTTTCGTCTTCCAGCGTTACGAATACCACGCCGTTCGCCGTGCCGGGACGCTGGCGGCAGGTGACGATACCTGCCGTGCGCACTGGCTTGCCGTCCGGAAGCTCGCGCAGGTCGCAAGCGCGCGCGAGCCGCATGCGATCCAGCCGCCGCCGCAGCAACGCAAGCGGATGCCGGCCGAGCGTAAGACCCAGGCTCGTGTAATCCGCCACCAGGTCTTCGCCTTCGGTAGGCACGGCCAGGAGCGGCAGCGCTTCCTTCACGGGCGCGTTTTGCAGGAGGCGTGCCGGTGTATCGATGCGCGCGGTGAGCCAGTGCGCGTTGCGCCGGTGGCCGGCAAGCGAAGCAAGCGTGCCTGCAGCGGCGAGACATTGCAGGTCACGCCGGCCGGGAGCGGCTCGGCGTATGAGATCCTCAAGATCGGAAAAGGGCGCTTGTGCTCGCGCCGCGACGATACGCTCGCCTGCCGCTTTCGGGAGTCCTTTTACCCTCAACAATCCCAAGCGCACGGCAGGTTGTGTTTTGCTCTCGCCCGTGACAGGGGAGAGGGGGAGCGATTCAAGCGTGCACTCCCATTCGCTCAGCGCGACATCCACCGGCCGCACTTCCACCCCATGACGGCGCGCATCCTGGACGAGTTCTGAGGGAGAATAGAAGCCCATCGGCTGGCTGTTCAGCATCGCCGCAAGAAACGCGGCGGGCTCGTAGTGCTTGAGCCACGAAGAGACATAGGCGAGCAGCGCAAAGCTCGCCGCATGCGATTCCGGGAATCCGTACTCGCCGAAGCCGAGCACCTGCTTGTAGATCTGCTCGGCGAACTCCGGTGAGTAGCCGTTTTTCGCCATCCCGGCCTTGAGCTTTTTCTGGAATTTTTCCAGCCCGCCTTTACGCCGCCAGGCCGCCATCGCTCGCCTTAACGCGTCCGCTTCGCCCGGCGTGAAATCCGCGGCAACCATGGCGAGCTGCATCACCTGCTCCTGGAATATCGGCACGCCCATGGTGCGCTCGAGCACCCGCCTCACAGCATCCGAAGGATAAGTTGCCGGTTCCGCCGCCTCCCGGCGGCGCAGATACGGATGCACCATGCCGCCCTGTATCGGGCCGGGGCGCACGATGGCGATCTCGATCACGAGGTCGTAAAACGTCTTGGGCTTCAACCGCGGCAGCATCGACATCTGCGCACGCGATTCGATCTGGAAGACGCCAATTGTGTCGGCCTTCCGGATCATCTCGTAAACCGCCGGATCGTCGCCGCGGTCGAGTATCTGCTGCGTGGTGAGCGCGCGGCCGCAGTGGCGCGTGACGAGATCGAGTGCGCGCCGGATCGCGGAGAGAATGCCCAGCGCGAGGACATCCACTTTCAGCAGCCCCAGCGTTTCGAGATCGTCCTTGTCCCACTGGATGACGGTGCGCTCCGCCATGGCGGCGTTTTCCAGCGGCACGAGATGCGAAAGGGACCCGCGCGAAATCACGAAGCCGCCAACATGCTGGGAAAGATGGCGCGGAAATCCCATGAGATCGTTCGCGAGCACGATGAGATGCTGAATCACACTGCTCGCGGTATCGAGTCCGGCCTCGCGCAGGCGTGCGGGAACCACCTTGCCGCCATCCCACCAGGCGAGGGACTTCACGACGCGATCGACCTCGATCGGCTCGAGCCCCAGCGCCTTACCGATATCGCGCAGCGCGCTGCGCGGGCGGTAAGTGATGACGGTTGCGGCGAGCGCAGCGCGTTCGCGACCGTACTTGCGATAGACATGCTGGATCACTTCCTCGCGCCGCTGGTGCTCGAAATCGACATCGATGTCAGGCGGCTCGTTGCGCTCGCGCGACATGAAGCGCTCGAAAAGCGTATTGGTGCGCGAGGGATCCACTTCGGTGATGCCGAGGCAGTAGCACACCACGGAGTTGGCCGCCGAACCGCGCCCCTGGCAGAGGATGCCTTGGGAGCGAGCGAACTGCACGATGTCGTAAACGGTGAGGAAGAAATGCTCGTAGCGCAGATCCGCCACGAGCTTGAGCTCGTGCTCGACCTGCTCGCGCACGTGCTGAGGCACGCCGCGCGCAAAACGGCGGGCAAGGCCTGCTTCGGTCAATTGGCACAGATAGCTCGTCGCCGTATACCCCGTCGGCACGATCTCGTCGGGATACTCGTAACGCAGGACATCGAGCGAAAAATTGCAGCGCTCAGTGATACGCAGCGTTTCGGCGAGCAGTTCCGGCGGATAAATTCGAGCGAGCCGCGATATCGGGCGCAAATGCCGTTCGGCATTGGGATGGAGCGCGTCACCCGCCGCATGCACCGGGATGCCGAGGCGGATCGCGGTCAGGACATCCTGCAGCATCCGGCGCGAAGGCACGTGCATATGGACGTCACCTGCGGCAACGAGCGGCAAGCCGGCGCTCTTCGCGAGCTCCTGCAACAGCGACAGACGCGCGCAATCATCCGGCCCGCACAGCAGCTCCACCGCGATCCACGCACGCTGCGGAAATCGGGCGGCAACGAATGAGGCGTGCTCGCGCGCCTCGTCCTCCGTGGCCGGCGGCACGAGCAGCGCGAGACAGCCTTCAAGATCATGCTCGTCGAGATCCGAACGCGCCAGGCGATAGCTGCCCTTGGCGGTTCTCATCCTGCCCCGGGTGATGAGCGCCGAAAGCCGGCCGTAGCTCTCCCTGTCGGTTGCGAGCAGGACGAGCTTCAATCCGTCCTCGAGCCGGACTTCGGCACCGATGATGAGTTTCAGTCCGCAATCGCGCGCCGCTTCGTGGGCACGCACCACACCGGCAAGCGAGCATTCGTCCGTTATGGCGAGCGCGGCATAGCCGAGCTCGTGCGCGTGCACGACGAGCTCCTGGGGATGAGCGGCGCCGCGCAGGAACGTGAAGTTGGAAACACAGTGCAGCTCGGCGTATTCGGGTCGTCTCTTCATCCAAAGATCCCATGCAGGTACCACGCGGCCGGCGCTGCATGTTCACGGTAGACCCACAGCAGGGATTGCGCCGGATTGCGCGCGACGAAGTAATCACGGACTGCATCGTGGCCGTCCCACCATCCGCTCTCGATGCGCTCCGGCCCAGCGAGCAACGATAGCGGCCCTTCATAGTGAGGGATGGCAGCGACCTCCTTGAGGGGCTGTGGCGAGGCGAGCAGCCAGAGTGGACGCGCGCTGAATCGCGGCGAAACCTTGGGTGCAATACGTTCACCCGGTTCGCACGCGCGCCACGCGCGTTCCGGCCGGTGATCTGAAATCGTTGCGAGCCCGCATACCGCTTCGTCTCCAAGACGGGCACGCAAGCGTTCGATAAGCCGCGCGGCATTCTCCGCACCGCGCTCCGTTTCGGGAAGAAACGACAGATTGCGTGAAGCGAGCGACTGCAACTCTTCTGCGCGGAGCGCAAGGGCGGTTACGGGACTCGGCAGCTCAACGCGCGAGAGACGCTCGCGCAATACGTTCAGCAAGTGTTCGGGATCGCGGCTTGCGGCAACGAATGCCAAGTCGAGCTCTGTATCGGCACGGTCCTCATGCGCCAGCGTCCACGAGAGGCGCAGCGTCCCCTGACCCGTCGCGATCAACCATCCGCACAGCTCGCTTACCAGGCGCCGAGCCCCGAAGAGCAGCGCCTCGGACTGCTCCACCGGAGCGGGCAGCGGAAGGGAGACAGTGAAGGTGGAAGGAGGAACAAACGGGGGACGGGGATCGGGCAAGAGGCCCAGCGCGCGGTCGATATCGTCGAGGAGCTTCTCCCCCAGGCGGCGCGCCACGCCGGCACGGGGCAGCTCGAGATATTCGCCGATAGTGCGGACGCCGAAATTTTCGAGCATCGCGAGGCTCTCCGGGCGATGATCCAGCAACTCGATCGATAACTTCTCCAATTCGACACGGAGCGCGTCGCCGTGACGGATACGCGCCGCCAGTCCTGCACGCGAAAAGAGCTGCGCTGCGAGCGGTGTCGGTGCGCAGGCGAGGCACGCGCTATAGCCGAGTTGCGCGAGGCCCTGCTCGATGCGCCGGCGTAATGCGCCAAGCCCGCCGAACAACCCGAGCGAGCCTTCGACCTCGAGCAGGACTTCGTTGGGCGGCGAAACGCTTATGGTTGGTGTGAATTCAAACGCCCACGCGGCGATGTGCTCCAGTGCGGCGCGTTCCGCTGTTTCATCGCGCGGGAGGATATTGAGGTCGGAGACGAGCGCCCACGCCGCGGCAACGGTCATGCCGCTGCGCACACCACGGGCGCGTGCAATGTGATTGCAGGCGACCAAGGTCGCGCCGGTGTCCGCGGAGGATGCGATGGCGAACGGCCCGGCTTCCGGGGCGCCACGCGTAACCGTGTCGAGCGGAAGACGGAAGAAATGCAGGGCAAGCCACAGCATGGGGCGAACGGCTTTGCGAAGAGTCAGTGCGCGGCGCGGAAAGCGTGCGGCTGTCGCAGCGCGGTTTGCGGGGGCGTCGTAAAGCGCAGAGCGGCAGTGCGGTGCAGATCGAGCGCAACCGGGGCGGGAATTCCGCCTCCGCGACGCTTCAGGATACGGACGATGGTCCTGCCTTCAGACTTGCTCAGATGAAGCCGCAGGGCGGCCGAAGTGAAGGGCGCCGCGCGGGGGCGGCGAAAGAGCATGACCAGTGCGTTGCTTCCCTCTGCAGCGAGTTGCAGCCGCCGGAGAGCCCGTTCGGTAGTGCGGTCAAGCCAAAGCAGCGCTGCGCCACAGCTTCCCGACCGCAACGCCTGCTCGCCCGCCCAGAGGTGCATTTCCACGTTTTCCGCCCGGACCAGCATTACGCGCGACAGGCTGACGCCCTGAGCGGCGAGCGCGGGCGCATAGGGCACATAGGGCGGCGCGATAAACGCAAGCCAGCGCTCGTCACGGGTGAGACGCGCGAGGGCCGGCATCAACAGTCTCATTTCGCCCATGCCCGGGCGCTCGACATAGATTTCCGTCAGCGCTTCCGCCGGCCAGCCTGCGCCGGGCAGCAGCACGTCGAGCTCGGCAAAGCCGGTCGGCACGCTGGGGATGGCAACTCGCGCGCACTCGTTCCCGCGCCAGATGGCGGGATGGTTAAACGGCGTATCGGAAGCGCGGGCTGCCATGGTGAAATGCTGTTGCGGACAGCCAAGCCGCTTGCAGCTATAACGGCCTGCTGTTGCGGATGACGCCGACTGCAACACCCTCGATCACTACCGGTTCCCGGCGGGTATCGATGGTGAGCGTGCGGAATTCCGGGTTTTCGGGAATGAGTTCCACCCAGTGGCGCTGACGATGGATGCGTTTGACCGTGACCTCATCGCTCAAGCGTGCCACCACGATCTGCCCGGACCGGAACTCATGAGTGCGATGCACGGCAAGGAGATCTCCGTCCAGAATGCCCGCATTCTGCATGCTGGCTCCTCTCACCTTGAGCAGATAATCGGCGCGCGGCTTGAAGAGCAGGGGATCGATCTGATAGTGCGTTTCGATATGCTCGGTGGCGAGTATGGGGCTGCCTGCAGCGACCCGCCCGATGACCGGAATGCCTGTCGATGGTTGCTTCAGCCGGATGCCGCGCGATGCGCCAGGCGCCATTTCGATCGCGCCTTTGCGCGCCAACGCCCGCAAATGCTCTTCGGCAGCGTTTGGAGAACGAAAGCCCATGGCGCGACAGATCTCCGCGCGCGTGGGCGGATAACCCGAGCGCGACGTGTGCGCTCGGATGAATTCGAGCACTTCTGCCTGGCGTGGTGTAAGTTCGTCATCCATGGGTGCCTCGTTCCTGTAATTATATACAGTATCCGAGCGGCCGCAAGCGGCGCGCATTGCTCACCTTGCGCAGGCGAATGGCGTAAAAATCGCTCTTGCGCCCATCGCTTGCACAAGCTCACCGGCATGGCCGCGACGCCCGCGCAAGTAACGCCGACTCTTGGATTTTGGCTGTTATTTTTGTTATACTTCAAAGCTCTGTGAAAAGAAGATGGGCGGATCGCCCATTTTTTGTTTGTAGCAACGATACGCGATGGATTTGCAGGCACTGCTCGAGAGGACGCTCGCCGGATTGGGATACGAACTCGTGGATCTCGAAAGATCCGGCAAAGGACGGCTATTGCGCGTCTTCATCGACAAGGCGGGCGGCGTCAACGTCGATGACTGCGCCGCGGTGAGCCATCATCTCAACCGGCTGCTGCCGGTGGAGGGCGTCGCGTACGACAGGCTGGAAGTGTCTTCGCCCGGCCTCGACCGGTTGCTCAAGAAGGAACGGGACTTTGTGCGGTTTGCCGGTCAGAAGGCGCGCATCAAGCTGCGCGTGCCGGTCGACGGGCAAAGAAATTTTGTGGGTGTATTAAGGGAAACGCGCGCCGGAAAGGTAGAGCTCGAGATCGACGGTAAGCTCGTGTCGCTCGACTTGGACAACCTGGAGAAGGCGCGGCTGGTTCCCACGATTTAGCAGGAGGTCGAAATGAGCCGCGAGATTTTGCTGCTGGTGGATGCCCTGGCGCGCGAGAAGAACGTCGAGAAAGAGATCGTTTTCGGCGCGCTCGAGCTCGCGCTCGCTTCCGCCGCGAAGAAGCGCTTCAACGAGGACGTTGACGTGCGCGCCTCAGTGGATCGCAATACGGGCGCCTTCAAGTTCTTCCGGCGCTGGGAGATCGTGAACGACCGCGATATCGAGATGCCGTCGCGGCAATACAAGCTGCACGAGGCGCAGGAGATCAATCCCGAGAGCGAGGTGGGCCAGTTCATCGAGGAGCCGATCGAAGGCATCGAGGTCGGCCGCATCGGCGCGCAGACCGCCAAGCAGGTGATCCTGCAGAAGATCCGCGATGCCGAGCGCGAGCAGATCCTGAACGATTTTCTCGCGCGCAAGGAACATCTCGTGACCGGCGTCATCAAGCGCATGGAGCGCGGCAATGCGATCATCGAATCGGGCCGGCTCGAAGCGGTGCTGCCGCGGGACCAGATGATCCCGAAGGAGAACCTGCGGGTGGGTGACCGCGCGCGGGCGTACCTGTGGAAGATCGACCGTGCAAGCCGCGGCCCGCAATTGATACTTTCCCGCACTGCGCCGGAATTTCTGGTGAAGCTCTTCGAGCTCGAGGTGCCGGAACTGGAAGACGGCTTGCTCGAAATCAAGGCGGCGGCACGCGACCCCGGCTCGCGCGCCAAGATCGCCGTCAAGTCGAACGATCAGCGCATCGATCCGATCGGCACCTGTGTGGGCATGCGGGGCTCGCGCGTCCAGGGGGTCACTTCAGAGCTCGCCGGCGAGCGCGTCGATATCATTCTCTGGAATCCCGACCCCGCGCAGTTCGTGATCAATGCGCTCGCGCCAGCCGAAGTGAGCAGCATCGTCGTGGACGAGGAAAAGCACAGTATGGATATCGTCGTGGATGAGGAGAACCTCGCCCAGGCGATCGGCCGCAGCGGACAGAACGTGCGCCTCGCGAGCGAGCTCACCGGCTGGGAACTCAACATCATGACGGTCGAGGAATCGCAGAAGAAGACCGAAGAGGAATCGGGCCGCATCCGCGCGCTCTTCATGGACAAGCTCGACGTGGACCAGGAGGTCGCGGACATCCTCGTGCAGGAAGGCTTCTCTACCCTGGAAGAGGTGGCGTACGTGCCCCTCAACGAGATGCTGGAGATCGAGGCGTTCGACGAGGCGACGGTGAACGAGCTTCGGAGCCGTGCGCGCAACGCACTCCTCACGCAGGCGATCGCCTCCGAGGAGAAGGTCGAGCACGAGATCGAGGACCTGATGAAGGTCGAGGGTATGGATAAGGAAACGGCGCGTCTTCTCGCCTCCAAGGGCATCAGCACGCAGGAACAGCTGGCCGATTACGCCACCGATGATCTCGTGGAAACCGCCGGTCTCGAGCCGGAGCGCGCGAAGCAGCTGATAATGGCAGCGCGTGCACCGTGGTTTGCAGAAACTAATGCATAAGCAGGAATAAATGGCGCAAATGAATGTCACACAGTTTGCCAGCGAGCTGGGGCTGCCCCCGGGGCTTCTGATCGAGCAGCTTCAGGCGGCCGGCGTGAAGCGCGCGCTCGCCGAGGACACGCTGCTTACCGAGAAGGACAAGACGCAGCTCCTCGATTATCTGCGTCAGGTTCACGGAGGCAGGGAAGCCAAGCAGAAGATCACGCTCACCCGGCGCCAGACCTCGGAGATCAAGAAGTCGGACAGCACGGGCAAGTCGCGCACGATTCAGGTCGAGGTGCGCAAGAAGCGCGTGCTCGTGAAGCGCGACATGGTCGATGCCGAGGCGCCTTCCGAGGCGAAGCCGGTCCTCGATGCGGAGCAGATCGCGCTGCGCGAAGAAGAAGCGCGCAAGCAGGCCGAGCTTATCGCGCTGCAGAGCGAAGAGGCGGAAAAGAAACGCAAGAAGGCCGAAGCGGAAGCGATGGCGGCGGAGGCAAAGTCTGCCGAAGAAGCGAAGCAGGCCGAGCCGGCGGCTGCGCCGGCCACGACCGCGCACGTTGAAGGGACGCTCCACAAGCCCGAAGTCAAAGCCGACGACAAGGCGGGCAAAGGCGATAAAAAAGGCGTCAAGAAACAGGTGAGGCAGGTCGTCTGGAAGGACGAGGCTGCGAAGAAGCGCGGCATCAAGGTGCGCGGAGACATGACGGGCGGACTCGGATGGCGCGAGCGCAAGACGCGCCACGGCCACAGGGAAGAGGGCGAGCAAAGCTTCTCGGTACCCACAGAGCCGATCGTGCGTGAAGTGATGGTGCCGGAAACGATCACGGTCGGCGATCTGGCGCACAAGATGTCGGTGAAGGCGGCGGAAGTGATCAAGGTGCTGATGAAGCTCGGCACGATGGCGACCATCAACCAGGTGCTGGACCAGGATACTGCGATGATCGTGGTCGAGGAGATGGGGCACGTCGCCAAGCGCTCGAAGCTCGACGACCCCGATGCATTCCTCGCGGAGCAGCAGCAGGCGCCGTCCGAGGTGAAGCTCGAGCCGCGCGCGCCAGTGGTGACGGTCATGGGGCACGTCGATCACGGCAAGACCTCGCTGCTCGACTACATCCGCCGCACGCGCGTTGCGAGCGCCGAGGCGGGCGGCATCACGCAGCACATCGGTGCCTACCACGTCGAAACGAGCCGAGGCATGGTGACCTTCCTCGACACCCCGGGCCACGAAGCCTTCACGGCCATGCGGGCGCGCGGCGCGAAGGTTACCGACACCGTGATTCTCGTCGTCGCGGCCGATGACGGCGTCATGCCGCAAACCGTCGAGGCGATCAATCATGCGAAGGCCGCGAAGGTTCCGCTCGTCGTGGCCATCAACAAGATCGATAAGCCCGAAGCGAATCCCGACCGTGTCAAGCAGGATCTCGCCGCACAGGAAGTCGTGCCGGAAGAGTGGGGCGGCGATACGATGTTCGTCGAAGTCTCCGCGAAGACGGGCAAGGGGATCGACAGTCTGCTCGAGAGCGTTCTGCTGCAGGCCGAGGTGCTGGAACTCAAGGCTCCGCGCGAGGCGCCGGCGAAAGGTATCGTCATCGAGTCGCGTCTCGACAAGGGCCGCGGCCCGGTTGCAACAGTGCTCGTCCAGTCCGGTACGCTCAAACGGGGCGACATCCTCCTCGCGGGCGCGGTCTTCGGACGCGTGCGCGCGATGCTCGACGAGGCCGGACGCACCATCGAGTCGGCCGGACCGTCCATTCCTGTGGAGATCCTGGGGCTCTCCGATGTGCCTTCTGCCGGCGCCGACGTGCTCGTTCTCGGCGACGAGCGGAAAGCGCGCGAAATCGCGCTGTTCCGCCAGGGCAAGTTCCGTGACGTCAAGCTCGCCAAGCAGCAGTCGGCCAAGCTCGAAAACATGTTCGAGCAGATGGGCGAAGGGGAGAAGAAGACGCTCTCCCTCATCATCAAAGCCGACGTGCACGGCTCTTACGAGGGGCTTGCGCACGCGCTGGGCAAGCTCTCTACCGACGAGGTGAAGGTGAACATCGTGCACGCGGCGGTGGGGGGGATCACCGAGTCCGACGTGAACCTTGCGCTCGCATCGAAAGCCGTCATCATCGGCTTCAACGCGCGTGCCGACGCGGCGGCCCGAAAGCTTGCCGAATCGAGCGGCGTCAGCATCCGCTACTACAACATCATCTACGAGGCGGTGGACGAGGTAAAGGCCGCCCTGTCGGGGATGCTGGCTCCCGAGCGCAAGGAGAGTGCGATCGGACTGGTGGAAATCAGGAAGATCTACAAGATCTCGCGCATCGGCACCATTGCAGGGTGCATGGTGCTCGAGGGCGTCGTCAAGCGGGGCGCCAAAGTACGGCTGCTGCGCGACAACGTGGTGATCCACGACGGCGAACTCGATTCGCTGAAGCGGTTCAAAGAGGATGTCCGAGAAGTGAAGGCGGGTTTCGAGTGCGGGCTTTCCCTGAAGAACTACAACGATATCAAGGAAGGGGACCAGCTCGAAGTGTACGAAGTGGTGGAAGTCGCCAGAACCCTGTAGCAGCGGGCAGATGACGCGCGGCGGGGCTGCGGCTTCGCTGAGCGTTTGCCTCTATGCCGAAAGATTTTCCCCGCAGCCGCCGCATCGCCGAGCAGATTCAGCGCGAGCTCTCGGACATCATCCGCCTCGAGCTCAAGGATCCACGGGTGGGAATGGTGACGATCACCGATGTCGAGGTGAGCCAGGATCATACTCACGCGAAGGTCTTCTTTACCCTCCTCGGCGAGCATGCGGAGGCCGAGGCGACGGAGCGCGCGCTGGCGCACGCTGCCGGTTTTCTCCGCAGCCAGCTTGCGCGCCGGGTGAGGCTGCGCACCGTGCCCCAGCTTCAGTTCAAGTACGACGCTTCGGTGGAGCGCGGCGTGCGGCTCTCGCAGCTCATCGATGCCGCGGTTTCCGACGATCCGGCGAGCCCATCCAAAAAGTGAAACGCGCAGCATCCCAAGCTCCGAAGCCGCGCAAGCGCCCCTTCGATGGCGTACTGTTCCTAGACAAGCCGGCCGGCATTACGTCGCAGACGGCGGTCCTCAAGGCGAAGCACCTTTATTCCGCGGCCAAGGCAGGGCATACCGGGACGCTTGACCCGATGGCGAGCGGGCTCCTGCCCGTGTGTTTCGGGGAGGCGACCAAGTTCTCGCTCCTGCTGCTCGATGCAGACAAGCAGTACGCGGCAACGATCAGGCTCGGGGTGGTCACCTCCACTGGAGATATGGAAGGCGAAATCATCTCGACACACCCGGTCAGTGTGGAACGCTCGGACGTCGAGGGCGCGCTTGGCCGCTTCGTGGGGGAGATCCTGCAGACGCCCCCGATGTACAGCGCACTCAAGCACCAGGGAAAGCCGCTCTACCGTTATGCCCGCGCGGGACTCGAGGTCAAGCGCGAACCGCGGCGCGTATGCATCCATCACGTCCATCTGGAAAACTACGCCGGGAATGAGATACAGGTCTCTGTAGCGTGCAGCAAGGGCACTTACATTCGCGTGCTCGCCGAAGACATAGGGCGTGCGCTCGGCTGCGGGGGCAGCCTCTCTGCGCTGCGGCGCACCGGTGTCGGCGCACTGCGCGTGGAAGAGGCGGTTGGGCTCGATTTCCTACACGGCTTGGATGCCCAAGAGCGGGAGCGTCATGTCAGGCCAATCGATACGCTGGTTGCCGCGCTTCCGAGGATCGATCTCGACGCGTCCCAGGCAAGAAGGATACGAAGTGGCCTGACCTTGGACAGCTTCGCCCTTCTGCCGCTCGGGCTCGTCAGGCTGTACGGTCCGGAGCGCGATTACCTCGGCATAGCGACGGTGGAGCCGCACGGCGCTCTGGTGCCGCGCCGCCTCATGGCCACTGCGCCCGCTAGGCCGGCCGAACGCAAGCGGTGCCCGGAGCAACCAGATATTGCTTGAGAAATCGAGACCTTACCGAGTAAAATACACGGATTTTCAGTTTGGAGACGGAAATGGCGGTAACCACTACCCAGAAAGCCCAACTGGTCCAGGACTACCAGCGGGCCAATGGCGATACCGGATCTCCCGAAGTGCAGATCGCGCTCTTGACGGCGCGCATCACGGACCTGACCGGGCATTTCAAGACGCACGTCAAGGATCACCATTCGCGGCGCGGACTGCTGCGGCTGGTGAGCCGGCGCCGCAAGCTCCTCGACTATCTGAAGAGAAACAACGCCGAGCAGTACAAGGCGTTGATCGAACGCCTGGGTTTGCGCAAGTAGCAGCTCGAGCCATGGTGGGTGGTGCTGGCGATGAGCTGCGACAAGGGCGCCGCGCGTGCACGCCGGACACCCGGTACGTTGCAACGCGCCGCAAGCAAGACCGCGCACTCGCGGTCTTTTTTATTTTGAGGCAAAGGATATCGCTTTGAATCCGATCAAGAAGACATTGACGTGGGGTCGTCACCGGCTGACGCTCGAAACCGGCGAGATCGCGCGGCAGGCTACGGGTGCGGTCATGGTGAACATGGAAGATACCGTCGTGCTGGTGACGGTAGTGGGCGCCAAGCATGCAGAGGCGGGGCAGGACTTTCTGCCGCTGACCGTGGATTACCAGGAACGCACCTACGCCGCCGGCAAGATCCCCGGCGGCTTCTTCAAGCGCGAAGGCCGCCCATCGGAGAAGGAAATTCTCACTTCGCGCCTCATCGACCGGCCGATACGGCCGCTTTTCCCCGATGGCTTCTACAACGAAGTGCAGGTCGTGGCGACCGTCATGTCGTCCAATAGCGAAGTGGACTCCGACATTCCAGCCATGATCGGCGCGTCCGCCGCGCTCGCCCTGTCCGGCATTCCGTTCAGCGGGCCGATTGGCGCAGCGCGCGTCGGGTACATCGATGGGCAATACGTGCTCAATCCGACCGCGACCGAGCTCGCTTCTTCGCAACTTGACCTGGTCGTCGCCGGCACGCAGCAGGCGGTGCTCATGGTCGAGTCCGAGGCGAAGGAGCTGCCGGAAGACGTCATGCTGGGCGCGGTGGTGTACGGGCACCAGCAGATGCAGGCCGTGATCGAGGCGATCAACGACATGGTCGACGAGGCGGGGCGCCCGTTGTGGGACTGGAGCCCGCCGCCCAAGGACGAGACTCTCGTCGCGCGCGTCGCCGAGCTCGCGGAGCGCGATCTCAATGCGGCATTTCAGATCAAGGAGAAGCAGGCGCGCTCTCAGGCGATCGATGAGATCTGGAGGCGCGTCTTCACCGAGCTTGGCGTGGGAACCGAAAACGGTCCGCGTGCAAACGTCGTGAAGGAAATCTGTTTCGCCCTGGAGTCGAAGATCGTGCGCAGCCAGATTCTCAATGGCGAGCCGCGCATCGACGGTCGCGACACGCGCACGGTCCGCCCGATTACGATACGCACCGGTGTGTTGCCACGCGCCCATGGTTCGGCGCTCTTCACGCGCGGTGAAACGCAGGCGGTGGTGACCGCGACGCTGGGCACCTCGCGCGATGAGCAGATCATCGATGCCTTGCAAGGCGAATATCGCGAGCGTTTCATGCTCCATTACAACATGCCGCCCTATGCGACCGGCGAGACCGGGCGCGTCGGCTCACCCAAACGCCGCGAGATCGGCCACGGGCGTCTCGCCAAGCGCGCGCTCCTCGCGGTATTGCCTACGCCGGAGGAGTTTGCGTATTCCCTGCGTGTGGTGTCGGAGATCACCGAGTCGAACGGCTCGAGCTCCATGGCCTCGGTCTGTGGCGGCTGTCTCGCTCTCATGGACGCCGGCGTGCCGCTCAAGGCTCATGTCGCCGGAATCGCGATGGGCCTCATCAAGGAAGGAAACCGCTTTGCGGTGCTGTCCGACATCCTGGGCGACGAAGATCACCTCGGCGATATGGATTTCAAGGTTGCGGGCACCGAGAAGGGCATTACTGCGCTTCAGATGGACATCAAGATCGAGGGCATTACCAAGGAGATCATGCACGCCGCGCTTACCCAGGCGCGCGAAGGACGCGTACACATCCTCGACAGGATGAGAAGCGCAATAGAAAGCCCGCGCGCGGAAATTTCCGCTTACGCGCCGCGCATGATCACGATGAAGATCAAGCCGGAGAAGATCCGCGACGTCATCGGCAAGGGCGGCGCGGTCATTCGCGCGCTGACCGAGGAGACGGGCACGACGATCGACATCGAGGACGACGGCACGGTTACGATCGCGTGTGTGTCTTCCGAGGGCGGGGAAATCGCGAGAAAGCGGATCGAGGAGTTGACCGCGGACGTCGAAGTGGGGCGCATTTACGACGGCACGGTGCTCAAGCTGCTCGATTTCGGCGCCATCGTAAGCGTGCTGCCGGGCCGCGACGGCCTGCTACACATCTCGCAGATCGCCAACGAGCGCGTCAACAACGTGGGCGACTATCTGAAGGAAGGCCAGTCGGTGCGGGTAAAAGTGCTCGAGGCGGACGACAAGGGGCGGCTCCGGCTCTCGATGAAAGCCGCTGCGGCGGAAGCGCAGCCGGCTACTGTTCAGTAGACCTCACGAGCGATCTGAAATCAGAAAGGGCAGCCCGAGGCTGCCCTTTCTCTTTGCATCGTTGCGGTGGAGGCGCCGTATTACTTCGCCACCTGCCGCTCGCGCAGCTCGTCGAGCGTCTTGCAGTCGATACAGAGCGTCGCGGTAGGGCGCGCCTCGAGGCGCTTCAAGCCGATCTCGACACCGCAGGACTCGCAGTAGCCATACTCGCCCGCGTCGATGCGGGCAATCGTCTCGTCGATCTTCTTGATGAGCTTCCGCTCGCGGTCGCGGTTCCTCAACTCGAGAGACATGTCGGACTCCTGGCTCGCCCGGTCGTTGGGGTCCGCGAATATCGTCGCCTCGTCCTGCATGGTGTGAACCGTCCGGTCGATGTCCTGCGAGAGTTCCCGCTTCATCTCTTCGAGCATCTTGCGAAAGTGCGCGAGCTGCCGGGCGTTCATATATTCCTCTTTCCCCTTCGGTTTGTAGGGCGGGAAAGCCTTGTGCAGTTCGGTCGGCATGTTTCTAATCCGTAAAAAAATCGCTTTAATATCAGAAATCCAACCCCTCGGCAAGCCAAAGGCTGGAGGGCTTTTAGACCGTTGCCCTTGATTGACCCTGAGGGGTGCGCAGAGTATATTACGCGCCTTTGGTTTTGGCGTACCGGCGGCGAAATAATTTGTGGCCCGGGCACCGGGCGAGCGTTCTTTTTCGCACAGCCGCCGAATAAAATGTCGTCTGCTCGGAGTGCCCGTAGCTCAACCGGATAGAGCACCGGCCTTCTAAGCCGGGGGTTGTGGGTTCGAGTCCCGCCGGGCGCGCCAGAACCGGCGTCTTCGATTTGCCGACGGTGGCAGTAGCTCAGCTGGTAGAGTCCCGGATTGTGATTCCGGTTGTCGTGGGTTCGAGTCCCATCTGCCACCCCATCTTCCAGCGCTTTGCGGCGGTTGCCAGGTGTTCGCGCGCACGGCTCCAAGATTTGCACCGACCGCGCAATATGATGTAATTGCGCCGTTCTTCGCGAGCGGTGCGACGATACCGCCGGGAACGACAGGGGAGGCAGACCATGCAGGTTCTGTGGTGGCATTGGGTCGTGCTGGGCATCGTGCTGATGCTGCTCGAGCTCGCCGTGCCGTCTTTTTTCCTGGTATGGTTTGGCCTCGGCGCGCTGATCGTCGGCGTCCTGATCGCCTTCTACCCCACCGCGCCGTTCGCCTTCCAGATCCTCGGCTGGACCGCCTCCTCGCTCGTATTCCTCGCGTTGTGGTTCAAAGTGTTCAAGCCCGGCATGTACAAGTCGCGTGCCGGCATGGCGCGCGGCTCCCTCATCGGCGAGGTGGCCCTCGTCACGCGCGACATCCGGCCCTACGAAAAGGGGCAGATCCGATTCCAGAAACCGATACTGGGCGACGAGGTGTGGGAATCGGTTGCCGACGAGGAGATCCGCGCCGGCGAGCGCGTGCGGGTCCTGGAAGTCGAAGGCAACACGCTGAAAGTCAGCAGAGCCTGAATCTGAATCTGTCGCGCTAGCCTGAAGCGGACGAGGGAACGGGGCCGCCTCGCGCTTATTCTGAATACCAACCACAGCGATCTAAGGGAGAACACCATGGGGGGCTTTGAGATATTCGCCATTGCGGTGCTGATCTTCGTGCTGATTACGGCATGGAAAGGCGTGAGAATCGTGGCGCAGGGAGAAGAATGGATCGTCGAGCGCTTCGGCAAGTTCGAAAGGACGCTCACTCCCGGCCTGAGCATCATCATCCCGTACTTTGACAAGGTCGCATACAAAGTCATCACCAAGGACATCATCCTCGACGTTCCCGAGCAGGAAGTGATCACGCGGGACAATGCCGTCATCATCACCAACGCGATCGCCTTCATCAAGGTGACCGATCCCGTCAAAGCGGTATACGGGGTCACGGATTTCTCGGAAGCGATCCGGAACCTCGTGCAGACGACGCTGCGCTCGATCGTGGGCGAGATGGAGCTCGATGCGGCGCTTTCCTCGCGCGAGAAGATCAAGGCGCGGCTGCGCGACATGATCTCGGATGAAGCCATCGATTGGGGGCTGACGATCAAGTCGGTCGAGATCCAGGACGTAAAGCCCTCTGAGTCGATGGTCAAGTCGATGGAACTGCAGGCCGCGGCAGAGCGCGAAAGGAAGGCGGTCGTGACGAAGGCCGAGGGCGAGAAGCAGGCGATGATCCTGGAAGCGGAAGGGCGGCTCGAGAGCGCCAAGCGCGACGCCATCGCGCAGGTCACGCTTGCGGAATCGTCCTCGGCCGCGATACAGAAGATTGCGCAGGCCGTCGGGGACCGCGATACGCCGATGCTGTACCTGCTCGGCGAAAAATATATCCTCGCGCTCGATCGGCTTGCCGCTTCGGGAAACAGCAAGATCGTCGTGCTGCCTGCCGATCTTCAGGATACGTTGCGCGGCATATTCAGCAAGGCGCGGGCGGTATGATCGCCATGCGTTCTCTGCTCATCCGTAGAATCCCTGCTGCTCCCTGCGCCAGGCCTTTTCTTTTTCGGCGGCTCGCTTGTGGCTTCGGCCGGGTACCGCCCTTAACTTTCGCCCACTCGGCGAAAGTTAGCCTCCGCCGCAAGCTTTTCAAGCACGGGATCTGCTTCTGAGAAGGCGCTGCTGCTCACGTTGCCACTCCCTTTCTTTCATCGACTGACGCTTGTCATGCTGCTTCTTGCCCTTGGCGAGCCCGATCTCGAGTTTCACGCGGCCCCGGCTGTAATGCATGTCGAGCGGCACGAGCGTATAGCCGGCGCGCTCGACACTGCCGGTCAGCTTGTTGATCTCGGCAGCGTGAAGTAGCAGCTTTCTCGTTCGCGTGGGGTCCGGCGTGATATGCGTCGATGCCGTGGGCAACGGGCTGATGTGACATCCGACGAGAAAGATCTCGCCGCCGCTTACGATGACGTACGCTTCCTTCAACTGGACTCGTCCGGCCCGGATCGCCTTGACCTCCCAGCCCTCGAGCGCGACGCCGGATTCGAAGCGTTGCTCGATGAAGTAATCGTGGAAGGCTTTTCTGTTTTCGACGATGCTCATGGGGGGCGCGGGCGGTGACGGGATGCTATTCTAGCAGCCGTCGCGAGGCGGGCTTGGTCGCGTGCGCCCCGCTCGCAGTCACAAGAACGAATACATGCCTGAAATCACGAAGACCGTACTCGTCGAGCATACGCAGGAACAGATGTTCGAGCTGGTGGATGCCGTTGAGCGCTACCCCGAGTTTTTGCCGTGGTGCGGAGGTTCGAGCGTGAGCCATCGCGACGACACCGTTACCCGCGCCACGCTCCACATCAACTACCGCGGCATCAAGCAGAGCTTCACCACGCAAAACAGCAAGTCGCCTCCACGCGTGATGTCGGTCAAGCTCGTGGAAGGGCCTTTCAGATCGCTCGACGGTGAGTGGCGATTCCTGCCGCTGCAGGGCGGTTGCAAGATCGAGTTTCGCCTGCGCTACGAGTTTTCCAGCCGAATCCTGGAACGGCTGGTGGGCCCGGTCTTCAACTATATCGCTAACACCATGGTTGACTCATTCGTGCGGCGCGCCGAGGTGCTTTATGGCGGGCGCTGAAGGACGGCTCAAAGTCGAGGTCGTTTACGCGCTTCCGCAGCGCCAGGTGCTGCTCACGGTCGAGGTCGAACCCGGCACGACCGTGCATGATGCGATCCACCAGTCGGGGATAGCCGTGCGCTTTCCGAACCTGGACGTGGGCAAGAGCGCGCTGGGGGTCTTTGGCAAGCGAGTGAAGCCGGACACCCTCGTGAAAGACGGGGACCGCATCGAAATCTACCGGCCGCTTATCGCGGATCCGAAGGCGCTGCGCCGCGCGCGAGCGCGGAAAAAGAGTTGAGCCGTCTCCGTCGAGCGACCTACTTGCAGTTCGCTTCGATGGAGCGCTGCGCCGCTGCGATTTCCGGGCCGTATTGGGCGTCTTCCAGAAAAATCCTTTCGCCGGTCTTCGGGTCATACTTCACGACCCGGTTACGCGCTTCGAGGTTTTTAAGGTAGGCGCGCGCGTCGTCGCAGGCGCGCTTGCGCTGTGCCGCTTCCGCCATCTTCTTGGACTCTTTCGCTTCCGCTTCCTGGCTCTCGATCCGGCGCTTGCGGAATTCGGCGTCGCGCTCCGCCAGCGATTTCTGCGGCGCGGCGGAGTCCGGCGGGGCTGGGGGAGCGGAGGACTTGATGCCGGTCGACTGCGCCTTCGTGCCGGGCGCGCATTCATTGGCGTATTCCACGCGCCCGTCCTTCCCTGTGCACTTCATCAATTGGGCGTGGACGGAAGTAGACAGCAGCAGCATCACGATCAACCCGATAGTCGCTCTCACATCGTCTCCCTGTGCACGAAGAGTGGCTTATTTCAACTCAACCCGGCGCGCCGCGCAATGGCGGCGTTCACACTTTAACGCCTTGTAAGATTTACGGTTTACCGAGCCTTGCGTATAATACGGTATTTGCGAAGGGTTCAGTAACATGCGCGTGGTGCAGAAAGCCCTGACGTTCGATGACGTCCTGCTCGTTCCCGCCCATTCGACTGTCCTGCCCCGCGAAGTAAGGCTCCAGACCCGCATCACCCGCAGGATCGCGCTCAACATTCCCATCGCGTCCGCTGCGATGGACACGGTGACGGAGGCACGCCTTGCGATAGCCATGGCGCAGGAAGGCGGCATCGGCATCATCCACAAGAACATGTCGCCCAAGGCGCAGGCCGCCGAAGTATCGAAGGTCAAGCGTTACGAGAGCGGAGTCGTCAAGGATCCGATCACGATCAATCCCGAAATGACGGTGCGCGAGGTGCTCGATCTCACGAGCCGCCACAGGATATCGGGGCTGCCGGTGGTCAATCAAGGCGGCAAAGTGGTCGGCATCGTCACGAACCGTGACCTCCGTTTCGAGACCGAGCTCGATCAGCCGGTCAAGAACATTATGACGCCGCGGGAGCGGCTCGTGGTCGTCCGCGAAGGAGCGACGCGCGAAGAAGCGCTTGCGCTCATGCACAAGCATCGGCTCGAGCGGGTGCTGGTGGTGAACTCGAATTTCGAGTTGCGCGGGCTCATCACCGTCAAGGACATCTTGAAGTCTTCCGAGCACCCCAACGCCTGCAAAGACGATTTCGGGCGCCTGCGGGTGGGTGCCGCGGTCGGAGTGGGAGAAGGCACAGAAGAGCGCGCGGAAGCGCTGATCGAAGCAGGCGTGGACTTGATCGTGGTGGACACCGCACACGGCCACTCGACGGGCGTGCTCAATCGGGTGAAGTGGTTGAAGCGCAGCTATCCCGAAATGCAGGTGATGGGCGGCAACATCGCCACCGCCGCGGCCGCCAAGGCGCTGGTCGATCACGGCGCCGATGCCGTGAAGGTCGGCATCGGCCCGGGATCTATCTGTACCACACGCATCATCGCCGGCATCGGCGTGCCGCAGATCACCGCGGTGGCGGACGTCGCCAACGCGCTCGCCCGGACCGACGTCCCGCTCATCGCCGACGGCGGCATACGCTATTCCGGCGACATCGCCAAAGCGATTGCGGCCGGCGCGCACCTGGTGATGATCGGCGGGCTTTTCGCCGGTACCGAGGAGTCGCCGGGTGAAATCGAACTCTACCAGGGGCGCTCGTACAAGGCGTATCGCGGCATGGGCTCGCTCGGCGCAATGCAGCAGGGCTCGGCAGACCGCTACTTCCAGGAAGTGGACGAGCTCGACACCGAGAAGCTCGTGCCGGAGGGCGTTGAAGGGCGCGTCCCGTACAAGGGGAGTCTCGTGCCTCTCGTCCAGCAGCTCATGGGCGGCTTGCGGGCAAGCATGGGCTACCTCGGGTGCTCGACGATAGACGATGTGCGCAGCAAGGCGGAGTTCGTCGAGGTCACGATGGCCGGCATCCGCGAGTCGCACGTCCACGACGTGCAGATCACCAAAGAAGCGCCCAATTACAGAATCGAGTGAACAACGCACCGTGAACATGGGTGCTTCTCACGTTCACCGCTAGCCGTTCACCGCT
>CAMPGR010000047.1 GCA_946885605.1 uncultured Pseudomonadota bacterium | reverse complement strand
TCACCCTGAGCGTCACCAACGGCACGCTCACCCTCGCCGGCACCGGCGGGCTCACTTTCTCCACCGGCGACGGCAACTCCGATTCGAGCATGGTCTTCACCGGGACGCTCGCCGATGTAAACGCCGCGCTCAACGGTCTTGCCTATACCCCCACCTCGGATTTCAACGGCGCGGCGCTCTTGACGCTCACCACCAACGATCAGGGCAACACCGGCTCAGGGGGCGCCAGGAACGACAGCGACTCGGTGAGCATCGACGTTACCGCGTTGAACGATGCACCGGCCAATACCGTGCCCGGCGTGCAGGGGACGGATCAGGATACGGTCCTGGTCTTCTCGTCCGCAAACGGCAACGCGATCGCCATCAGCGATGCCGATGCCGGGTCGAACGCGCTGCAGGTCACGCTTACAGCAACCAACGGCACGGTGACGCTGTCCGGCATTGCCGGCCTCACCTTCACGACCGGGGATGGCACTGCGGACACCGGCATGGTGTTTACCGGCACGCTCACCCAAATCAAAGCCGCGCTGAACGGGCTGCAGTTCGCGCCCGCTGGTGGATTCACCGGAACCGCCTCCCTCCAGATCGACACCAGCGACCAGGGGAACACCGGTGCAGGCGGCGCGCAAACAGACAGCGACACCATCTCCATCCTCGTCAACAACGTGAACGATGCGCCGGTCAATACGGTGCCGGGGGCGCAGAGCACGAACGAAGACACCATGCTCGTGTTTTCGACCACCAACGGGAATCGCATTTCAGTCGCGGACCCCGACGCGGGCTCGAATGCGATCGAGGTCACGATCAACGCCACGAACGGCACGCTCACGCTGGGCAGTGTGACGGGGCTGACGTTCACTGACGGCGACGGCACTGCGGATGCGAGCATGACGTTCACCGGCACGCTCGCCAATATCAATGCGGCGTTGAACGGTCTCGCTTACACGCCCACTGGGAATTACAGCGGTCCCGCGGCCTTGAGAATACTTACCGATGATCAGGGCAACACCGGGTCCGGTGGCGCGCAGTCCGACACGGATACCATCAACATAACCGTAGTTCCCGTCGCCGACACGCCGAGCGCGACGAACGCTGCCACGCTCGAGGACACGCAGACCACAACTGGACTCGTGATCACGCCCAACCCCGTGGATGGGGCGGAGGTCACCCACTTCAAGATCACAGGCATCACCGGCGGAACGCTCTATCTCGACGACGGCACCACCGCCATTGCCGAAGGCTCGTTCATCACGGTGGCCGACGGCGCGGCGGGACTCAAGTTCACGCCCAGCCCTGATTCCATCGCGGATGGGAGCTTCCGAGTGCGGGCCTCGGTGGGCGGCACGGACGCGGGGCTCGGCGGAAGTCTCGTCACCGCCACAATCGATGTTACAGCGGTGAACGATGCACCGACGCTTGCGCTCGCCGGCAATCAGACGGTCGACGAGGACAGCGCTCCGCAAATCGTACCGGGGTTCGCCACTGCAACAGCGGGGGGCGGCACCGACGAGTCCGGCCAGACCTTCGCCTATACCGTCACCAACGACAACAACGCGCTATTCCTCGTGCAGCCGGCGATCGACACCACTGGTCGATTGACCTACACCCTCGCGCCGAATGCGAGCGGCATCGCGAACCTCACCGTGTCCGTTACAGACAATGGCGGCACCGCGAATGGTGGAAGCGACACATCGGCGAGCCAGAATTTCACCATTACGGTCAGCGCAGTGAACGACGCGCCGCTCGCCAGCCCCGATGCCAATACGCTAACGGAGGACGCGGCGGGTGTCAGCGGCAACGTGCTGACCAACGACACCGACATCGAGGGCGCGACACTGACCGTTACACAGGTCAACGGCGCGCCCGGCAACGTCGGCACAGCCTTGAACGGCGCCTACGGCGCACTGACCCTGCAATCCGACGGCAGCTATGCCTACGTCCTCAATAACGCGCTCGGCGCCGTCCAGTCACTGCGCCCGGGCGACACGCTGACCGACTCCTTTACCTACCAGGTTGGCGACAGCGGCGGCGCCACGGATACGGGGACGCTGACGATCACGATCAGCGGCGTCAATGACGTCGCCGTGATCGGCGGCAGCGCGTCGGGCAGCGCTGCGGAAGACAGTGCCGCCCCGAATCTGTCCGTTGCGGGAGCCCTGGCAATCTCCGACGCCGACGCAGGCGAGTCGAGCTTCATCGCGCAAGCGGGGACGGCCGGCATTTACGGCGCATTTAGCGTGGACAGCGCCGGCAACTGGACTTACACCGCAGCGAACGCCCAGGCTGCGATCCAGCAGCTCGCCGCGGGCACGTCGCTCAGCGAGACGTTCAACGTCGTCAGTGCCGATGGTTCGGCCAATCGCGACGTGGTCATCACGATCGACGGGGCCAACGATACACCGGTCATCTCCGGCAGCGCTTCCGGAAGCGTAAGCGAGGACGCCTCCAGCCCGAATCTCTCGACCGCCGGCTCACTCGCTATCAGCGACGGCGATGCAGGCGAGTCCGCGTTCGTTGCACAACCCGGCATTGCGGGGACATATGGAACGTTTGCGGTCGACGCCGCGGGGAGCTGGACCTACACCGCGGCTAACGCGCAAGCCTCAATTCAGCAACTCGCCGCCGGCGCGACGATTAGCGAATCCTTCAACGTCACGAGTCTGGACGGCACAGCGAGCCAGACCATAGTCGTCACCCTAACGGGCGTAAACGATGCGCCGCACGCATCGAGCAACGCGGTTTCCCTGTCGGGGACGACTTCCCATGTCCTGCAGCAGGCCGATTTCGGATACGCGGATGCCGAGGGCGAGAATCTCGCGACCGTGCGCATCACCGCAGTGCCGTCGACCGGCGTGCTGCTGCTCGATGAGATTCCGGTCGCGCCCGGGCAGGATATCTCCGCGGCGGATCTTGCCGCCGGAAAGCTTTCATTCGCATTGTCCACGGCGCCCGCGGATACCGTATCGGACGCTTTCACTTTCCGGGTGAGCGACGGCACGGCGTACAGCGGATCGAGCTATACATTCACGATCAACGTCATTCCGAACATCGCCGCGGAGTCCGGCACGCCGGCCCCGGACCCCGTTACAACGACACAGCCATCGCCTCCGCCCGTAAACGACACGCCGGCGGCCCCGGTGAATTCGCCGCTCGCAACATCCCCCGCTTCGGCTGGCGGCAAAGCGCCCTCGCAGCAACCGAATGGCAGCCCACAGGCGGGCGCTTCGCTGGGCAACCTTGACAATGCAATAACCGAGAGTTCGGCTCTCCAGCCGGCAGCCTCTCAATCGGGTGTGCCATCAGCGGCGGCCGAAGTGCGCGGTGTCGAAAACGTTTTGTCCCGCAGCGCCAGCGCGCGCCATACAGGTTTCCTGCTTCGCACAGCGACGTTCGAGCCGGCGCGATTCGGGATATCCCTCCCCGTCCCGGCCTCGCTGCAGTCCCCCATAGCCGAAGTACGCGCGTTACCGGCGGCGACCCAGAACGCGAGCTTCCTGCAGGAGCTGGACCGGCTGCGCGAAACCATGCAGTCCGAAGTCGAATTCGAGCACCGCATCATCGGCTCCGCCGTCGCGGTCGGGACGGGCTTATCCGTCGGCTACGTGATCTGGTTGTTACGCGGCGGGCTGCTCATCACGAGCTTGCTGTCGTCTTTGCCGGCCTGGCGTTACATCGATCCGCTGCCCGTGCTCGGCCGCTTGCAGGGCGATGAAGAGGAAGACGGCGAATCACTCGAGTCCCTGGTAAGCGCACGCTCGCGCGAGGAGGATATGCATGGCTGATACGAAAGCAATGCGGGCCTTGATCCGCGGGCTGAACACCAAGACCTACATCGCGCTCGGGCTCTCGTTTCTCGTCGTGAGCCTTGTGCTCGCCGCGATTTTCCTCGGGCTGGTGCCCGACCGCATCGGCGCGATACGTGAAGGGCGCGCCACCCTGGCGGAGTCGCTTGCGGCGACGGCCACCACCCTTGCGGCAAGCGGCGATCTTCGTCAACTGGAATCGACGCTGCGTCTCGTCGTCAAGCGCAATCCCGACGTGCTGTCCGCAGCCATGCGGCGCGCCGATGGGACGCTGGTTGTCACAGTAGGCGAGCACGACCGCTACTGGGTGCGCGCAGCCGACGACGCATCGACCGACACCCAGCTGCAGGTGCCGATTTACGCCGGCAGCAGCAAATGGGGCCAGCTCGAGCTGCGCTGCCAGCCGCTCTTCGCGCAGGGGCTGTCCGTCGTCATACGCAACCCGTGGTTTCCGCTGGTCGCGTTCATGCTGCTCGCCTGCTTCATCACCTTCTACTTCTATCTCGGCAAGGTGCTGCGCCACCTCGACCCCTCGCAGGCGGTGCCCGGCCGCGTGCGCGCCGCGCTCGACACGCTGGCGGAGGGTCTCCTCGTGATCGACCGCAAGCAGAACATAGTCCTCGCGAACCACGCTTTCGCCGGGTTTCTCGGCAAGACTCCGGAGGACCTCATCGGCCATAACGCGGCGAGCCTCGACTGGCGGGAGGCGGACGATCAGCCGCTCTCCAAGGACCAGTTGCCCTGGCTCGTCACGCTGCGCGACGGAGCCGTGCAGCAGGACCGGCTGCTCAAGTTGAGGAACGCAAGAGACGCGCAGCGCAATGTCATCGTCAATTGCTCGCCGGTGCTGGGCGGCGCCGGCAGGGCGAACGGTGTGTTCATCAGCCTGAACGACGTCACGCAACTCGAACAGAACAAGGCCGAGCTGCACAGGGCCAAGGAAGCGGCGGAAGCGGCCAACCGGGCGAAGAGCGAGTTTCTCGCCAACATGAGCCACGAGATCCGCACGCCGATGAACGCGATCCTCGGATTCACGGAGCTCCTGCGTCGCGGCTACAACCGCGATCGGAGGGACGCCGAGAAGTTCCTCGACACGATACACGCCAGCAGCAAACATCTGCTCGACCTCATCAACGACATCCTCGATCTCTCGAAGGTCGAGGCGGGGCAGATGGAGATGGAGCGCATCCCGTGCGCACCGCACCGCATCGTCAATGAGGTGCTGACCGTGCTCGCCGCGCGCGCAAGCGAAAAAGGCATTGCGCTTGGCGCCCGGGCGGAAGCGCCCGTTCCCGCCTCCATCCTCTCGGACCCGGGACGGCTGCGGCAAATCGTCACCAACCTCGCGGGTAATGCGATCAAGTTCACCGAGCGCGGAACCCTGGATGTGGTCATGCGCACGGTACACCAGGGGGGCCGCGTGCTCTACGCGATCGACGTCACCGATAGCGGCATAGGCATTCCCGCGGACAAGCTTGAAACGATTTTCGATCCCTTCGTGCAGGCGGACACGAGCGTCACGCGCCGTTTCGGCGGGACCGGCCTCGGCCTTTCGATCAGCCGCCGTTTCGCGCGGGCGCTGGGCGGCGACATTGTGGCAAGCAGCGTGCCGGGCAAGGGCAGCACGTTCTCAGTCACGGTCGAGTGCGGCGCGCTGGACGGCGTGCCGTGGCTGCAACCTCACGAGGTCTCGGCCGTCGACGAGGGCGCGCCGCTACAGGAGAGCGTGTCGTGGCGATTCCCGCGGTCGCGCGTGCTCGTCGTGGACGACGGCCCGGAAAACCGGGAGCTCGTCCGGCTCGTGTTGAGCGAATGCGGACTGGAGGTCGATCAGGCCGAGAACGGCGAGATCGGTTTGCGCAAGGCTTTGCAGGATCAGTACGACGTCATTCTCATGGACATCCAGATGCCGGTGATGGACGGGCATACGGCGGCGCGGCGCATGCGTGAGCGTGGATTGACGGTACCGCTCTTTGCCCTGACCGCCAATGCGATGAAGGGATTCGACCAGGAGGTGTTCGCGGCCGGTTTCACCGGCTACCTGACCAAACCGATCGATATCGACCTGCTGCTTGCAACGCTTGCCGAGACACTGAGCGGCGAGCGCATCGAGGAACACGCGGCAACCGAAAATCCCATCTCGATGGCGGCACCTATCGCATCGCCGGAAAGCGCCTCGGAGCCCCCGCTCGTATCGCGGTTGGCCGACAAGCCCCGGCTGGTTCCGGCCATCCGCAAATTCACCGCGCGGCTCGACGAACAGCTCGACGCCATGGAAGCGGCGTGGCGCGTGCGAGATTTCGCTCAACTCGCGTCGCTTGCGCACTGGCTCAAGGGAGCCGGCGGCACCGTCGGTTACGATGTCTTCACGGAGTCGGCCATCGAGCTCGAGCAGCTCGCCAAAGCGGGCTCGGCGGAGGGCATCGACGCGGTGCTTGCGCGTCTGCGCCGCCTGCACGCGAGAATCGTCGTGCCGGATGCGGCGAGCGGCATGCAGCACTCACCGAGCGGGCCCACATGACGACAAACATGAACGAGAACAACGCCGGCGCGCTGATACGAAACGGGCGGGACCCGGTCGCGCAGGACGATTCCGCCTTCCTGCGCACGGCCAAAGTCATGATGATCGACGACGAGCCCATCACGCTCGATGTCCTGCAGGGCTTTCTCGAGGAGGCCGGATACCGCAATTTCGTGCTGACGAGCGAGCCCGCCGAGGCACTGACGCTCATCGCGCGCGAGCGGCCGGACGTCGTCATGCTCGATCTCATGATGCCGCAAGTGAGCGGCTTCGACATCATGCAGGCCTTGCGGGCGCAACCCGACCTCGCGCTCATCCCGATCATCATGCTCACTTCCTCCACCGACGCGGAAACTAAGTTGAAGGCGCTCGAGCTTGGCGCGACCGATTTTCTCGCGAAGCCGGTGGACTCGAGCGAGCTCGTGCTGCGCCTTCGCAATACCCTCGCCGCCAAGGCCTACCTCGACCGCCTCACCAATTACGACCGGCTCACGGGGCTCTACAACCGCGAGACGTTCATCGATCGGCTGGAGCACACGCTGCGGCAGGCGTCACGCCACGGGCGGACAGGGGCCCTGCTCCATCTCAACCTCGACCGTTTCAAGAAGGTGAACGAGGCGCTCGGACCCGCGCTCGGAGACGAGCTCCTCAGATCCGCAGCGCGGCGACTGGAGCAGTGCACGCGCAACACCGACGCGCTCGCGCGCATTGGCGACAGCGAGGCGGCCCTGAGCCTGTCGCGACTGGGCGGGGACGAGTTCGGCGTGCTGCTCGTCGAGATCGACAAGGCGGAAAGCACGATCGTGGTCGCACAGCGGCTGCTCGATGCCATAGCGCTGCCCTTCAACATCGGCGGGCACGAGCTCTTCATGACGGCGAGCACCGGCATCTCGGTGTTTCCCGCAGACGGCACGGAGCGCGAACTGATCGTCAGGAACGCCGCCACGGCATTGCAGTTCGCCAAGCAACAGGGCGGCAATACCTATTCGTTCTACTCGGCCGAGCTCAAGAACCGTTCCTTGCTCTATCTCAACCTGCACGGGGAGCTGCGTCATGCGATGGATCGCGGGGAACTCAAGCTCTACTATCAGCCCAAGATCGAGACGCGCACCCGCAAGCTGATCGGGGCGGAAACATTGCTTCGCTGGCGACACCATGCTCGCGGCGACGTGAGCCCGGGCGAATTCGTTCCGCTCGCCGAAGAGACGGGGCTCATCGTGGAGATCGGCGCGTGGGTGTTTGCCGAGGCGTGCCGGCAGGTGAAGGCGTGGGAGGCGCGCAGGCTTCCCGTTCCCAAGATAGCGGTGAATATCTCGGGCCGGCAGTTCATGGACAAGCAGTTCCTGCCGACGATCAAGCAGATTCTCGCCGACACCGGCGCAGACCCGCGCCACCTGCAGCTCGAGCTCACCGAGAGCATGCTGATGGGCAACGCGCGCGGGAACATTCTCATCCTGCAGCATCTGAAGGATCTGGGTCTCAAGCTGTCGGTGGACGATTTCGGCACCGGCTACTCATCCCTCAGCTACTTGAGGCGCTTCCCGATTGACGAGCTCAAGATCGATCAGTCATTCCTCGCCGATCTCGATTCCGGCGAAGCGGGCGGAAGCCGTTCCATCGTGGTCGCCATCATCGCGCTCGCGCACAGCCTCGGACTGCGCGTCGTCGCCGAAGGCGTCGAGACCGAGGCGCAGTGGGCCTTCCTCCGCGATCACGGCTGCGACGAATGCCAGGGGCACCTCTTCAGCAAGGCGGTCCCGGCTACGGAATTCACGCCGCTCCTTACGAAATCCGTTTAAGCTTGCCGCGGCGTAGTGCGATAGAGTAAAAGGGACGGAGATCTTCGCCGTCCCGGTATGCCCGTCGATCTTCGCGATCGCTTTCGCAAGCTCAAGTCCACCGCCCCCTTCTGGTCGCTCCGCTATGTGGAAGAAACGCGCGAGCTGCTCGCAGTGCGGCAGGACACGCTCGAGCCGCCCGTTCTTTCCATCGACTGCGGCGCCATGCTCACCGCGGTAACCGAAGGCGGCTATGGTTATTGCGCAACGAGCGATGTGTCGCTCGCCGGCCTGCAGGCAGCGCTAGACCGCGCGACGACCTGGGCCGCGGCCACACGCGCCGCGAGCGTGTACCCCTTCGATCCGCGCAGTATGCCGGCCTCGCGCGGCACACGGGATCTCACCGCGGGTAACGTGCGTTCCGGTTCGCAGCGCGCCCTGTACGAACTCCTCGCGGAAGAATGCCGCCGCGCGCACGGCGACCGCCGTATCGTCGAGCGCTATGCCGGGCTTGCACTGCGCACCGTGGAGCAGCTCCATCTCACGAATACCGGCGGCGAGGTCCATCAGCGGTTCCAATCCGTCATTCCCCACGCACATGTGACGGCCAACGAGGGCCTCGAAACGCAAACGCGCAGCTTCAGCCATGCGCAACAGGGCGGGATCGAGCAGATCGAGCGTTCGGGCTTCGTGGGCTGCGGCGCGCGGCTCGCCGAGGAAGCGGTGAAGCTGCTCGTTGCACCCGACTGCCCGTCCGGCAGAATGGACCTGCTGTTGATGCCGGACCAGATGATGCTCCAGATCCACGAATCGATCGGGCATCCGCTGGAGCTCGATCGCATACTCGGCGACGAGCGCAACTACGCGGGCACGAGCTTCGTCACGCTCCACATGTTCGGGCAGTATCAGTACGGATCGGAGCTCCTCAACGTGACGTTCGATCCGTCGCTGCCGCACGAGCTCGCTTCCTACGCGTTCGACGATGAGGGCACCCCGGCCGAGAAGGTCTGGTTGATCCGCAACGGTATCCTGGCGCGCCCCCTGGGCGGTCGTCTCTCGCAGCTTCGTGCCGGCCTGCCGGGGACAGCGAACGCGCGCGCCAGCGGCTGGAACCGTCCGCCGATCGACCGCATGGCGAATCTCAACGTGGAGCCGGGTGTCAGCCCGCTCGCCGAGATGGTCGCATCCATCGAGCGCGGCGTGCTCATGCGCACCAACGTGTCGTGGTCCATCGATGACTCGCGCAACAAGTTCCAGTTCGGCTGTGAATGGGCCGAGCTGATCGAGAACGGCAAAGTGAAAGGTGTCGTGAAGAATCCCAACTACCGGGGCATTTCGGCCACTTTCTGGCGCAGTCTGCGGATGGCGGGCGATACGGACACGTTCGAGGTGCACGGCACGCTCTACTGCGGCAAGGGCGAGCCCAACCAGGCGATCGACGTGGGGCACGCAGCGCCGGCGTGCGTGTTCGCCGGCGTGGACGTCTTCGGCGGAGCGGCGGATTGAAAGAGGCGTTCTTCGATCTCGCAGGCGCGCTGACGCGCGAATTGCGCGGCGATGAAGTGCTGCTCAGCGAGCTTGCCGCCGAGCGCTCGGATTTCGTGCGCTTCAATCGCGGGCGCGTGCGGCAACCCGGCAGCGTGGAACAGCGATATCTTTCCCTGCGCCTGGTGCGCGAGCGGCGCCAGGCGTCCGCGACCCTTGCCATCAGGGGCGGCAGCGGCGATCTCGAGCACGCACGCGCAGCGCTCGATCGGTTGCGCGACGCCGTTGCGACGCTTCCAGAAGACCCGTGGCTCCTGATCGCGGAGACACCGCACTCGAGCGACAGCGTGCGCCGCGGCGCGCTCGCCCCGGCGGAGATCGTTACCGAGCGCGTGGTCGAGCGCGCAAACGGCCACGATTTAGTGGGCATCTACGCCGCCGGCACGATCTATCAGGGCTTCGCCAATTCATACGGCCAGCGCAACTGGCATGAGATCGACACCTTCAATCTCGACTGGAGCCTGCATCTCGAGGCGGACAAAGCGGTGAAGAGCGGTTACGCCGGATTCGATTGGGACGAGTCCGTGTTCGAGACGAAGCTCGAGTCCGCGAAAGAGCAGCTCGCGCTTCTTGCCCGCCCGCGGCGCACGATCGAGCCGGGCGAGTACCGGAGTTACCTCACGCCGCGCGCGCTCGAGGAACTGGCCGGGATGATCTCATGGGGCGGGTTCTCGGCACGCGCCCGCGCGACCCGCCAGAGTCCGCTCTTGCGCATGGAGTACGGCGAAACGCTTGCATCGTGCGTCACCTTCAGGGAAAACACCGCCGAGGGCGTCGCGCCCGAGTTTCAGGACGAAGGCTTCGTCAAGCCGCCGAGCGTCACGCTGATCGATGCCGGAAAGCTCGGCGAGCCTCTGGTGTCGCCGCGCTCGGCGAAGGAATACGGGCTCACGCCGAACGGTGCGGATGCCGCAGAGAGCCCGGAGTCGCTCGACATGGCGGGCGGCGCGCTTCCTGTGACCGATGCCCTTGTCGCGCTCGATACCGGCCTCTACATTGCGAACCTCTGGTACCTCAACTATTCGGATCGCCCCGCCGGCCGAATTACCGGCATGACACGCTTTGCCACGTTCTGGGTGGAAGACGGGCGCATCCTTGCGCCGGTCAATGCCATGCGTTTCGACGATTCCATTTACCGCATGCTGGGCGATCATCTCGTGGACCTCACGCGCGAGCGCGAGCTGCTGCTCGACTCGTCCACCTACGAAGCGCGATCCACGCGCAGCATGCGGCTTCCCGGCGCGTTGTTGCGCGCACTGAAATTCACGCTTTAGCGCCCGCGCACGCCACGCCGCCGCTCGATTCTCGGCTTGCGGCGAGGTTGATGTAAGCTACTCTAAAATTACGGCCCGGGGGAGAATATGGACGGCAAGCCGACTGAGCCAGTGGTGCGCAGCGTGCGCGATCCGGTCTGCGGTGACGATACCGGATATTTGCAATCGGCGCGCGTGATGATGGTGGATGACGAGCCGAGCACGCTCGACGTCCTGTGCTCGTTCCTCCAGGAGGCCGGCTACCGCAGTCTCATCCCCACGAGCGAGCCGCGCAAGGCGCTCGAGCTTCTGGCGGGCGAACGGCCCGATGTCGTGCTGCTCGATCTCGTGATGCCCGAGGTGAGCGGGTTCGACATCATCCAGGCGATGCGCACCGAGGCCGGCCTCGACCATATTCCCATCATCGTGCTCACTTCCTACACGAGCGCCGACATGAAAATCCGGGCGCTCGAGCTGGGTGCGACCGACTTTCTCGCCAAACCGGTCGATTCGAGCGAGCTCATCCTCCGGCTCAAGAACACGCTCGCCGCGAAGGCCCATCTCGACCGCCTCAAGCTCGCGCTCGATAATTCCGGGCTCGCGTTGTGGGACTTCGATGTGCGCGCCAACAGGATCTATCTGAGCGAGCAATGGCAGGCGCTGCTCGGCGGCCCGGCGCGCGCCTCGGTGATCGCCCGTCATGAGCTGGAGGCGCTCATCTCTCCGGAAGACCTGCCTCCCTTATCGACGCGCCTCAACGACGTGCTCGAAGGCGCTTCCTCGCACTATGACGTGGAATACAGGGTGCGTAACCTCTGCGGCGACTGGATCTGGATCCGCACGATAGGCAAGGCGGTCGAGCGCGATGCGCAAGGGCGCGCGGTGAGAATTACCGGCACGAATTCCGATATCACGGCGCGCAAGCGCGCGGAAATCGAGCTCGCGCACCAGGCGACCCACGACGGGCTCACCGGACTGCCGAATCGCGGCCTGTTTTACGACCGCCTGAAACGCGCGATGATGCGCAGCCATCGCAGCAAGCGGTTGATGGCGGTGATGTACGTCGACATCGACACATTCAAGAGCGTCAACGACACGTCCGGGCACGACGCGGGAGATGCGTTGCTCAAAGGGTTCGCACAACGTCTTGCCGCTTGCATGAGGGAGACGGACACGGTCGCCCGGATCGGAGGCGACGAGTTCACGTTGGTCGTCGAAGAGCTGACGGGGCGCGAAGCGGGCTCGCACATTGCGGAGAAGATCGTGGCGGCGATGCGTCCGGAATTCGTGGTCGACGGCCGCGCGCTCACCGTCACGGCCAGCGTGGGCGTCGCGCTTTACGCGGGCGTGGACCATATCACGGCTGATGCGCTGATCAAGAAGGCCGACGAAGCCCTTTACGCCGCGAAGAGCGGGGGGCGGAACAAGTTCCGAGTGGCGTAGCCGCCCATTGCGGTGGCTTCGTCCTAGGGGCGAGGCGGCGACTGGCGCAGCTCGCGCAGTTTATCGAGTATCGGCTGCTTTTCGCGCTCGAGATCCTGGTGCCGCTGATAAAGCTCGCGCAGATCTCGCGCGTAGGCTTCGTCGCGTTCCATCTGCGAGCGTCGGTACGCCACCATGTCGTCGTAATTTCCGGGCGGGCCGCCGCCAACCGGCGGGAGTACGGGCTCGGCATTCGAGCGTCGCAGTTGCTGGATCATCTGGAATTGCTGGAAGAGCGCCTGCTGTTCCTGGCTGATGAGCGAGAGCGCCTCCTGCAGCGCCCTCGCGTCCTCCCCCGCCGCTCCCGCCATACCGGCAGCAAGCATCCCGGCGGCGAGCACAAGCACTTTGGCAATCAACGAGTTGAGTACGCGCTGCATCGTTTCCCCTTTTTCACGGTCCCATGCTTAGTCGTCGGGCGGCGGCGCAAGTTTCCGACAATACAATTCGAGCGCAGAAGCGCATGATGATGGTGGCGCGACTGCTGCGAGCAGCGCGCCTTCGCAGCCCGCCGGCATTTGGTCCTCGAAACCCGCTCACAAGGAATAGCTCCGATGCGCCGCGATATTCGTTCGTTGCCTGGATCACCCCTGCTCGCCCGGCAGCAAGGTGCCGTGCGCGGCTGGATACTGCTCGCCGTCGTCGCCGCCATAGCGGCGTGGTGGATCTGGATTTGGGAAAGCACGCCGGAGCGGCGGGCCGACGTTCCCGCGGAGCCGCGGCCGGTGGTGGCGCGCGGTTCGCTCGCGGAGGACGAGCAGAACAACATCGAAGTCTTCAAGGCCGCGTCGGTATCGACGGTGCACATCACGACGCTCGAGCTTGCCCGCGGCTTTTCGCCGCTCGACGTGTTCCAGATTCCCAAAGGGACCGGCAGCGGCTTCATCTGGGACGACCGGGGGCACGTGGTCACCAATTTCCATGTGATTCAGGGCAGCAGCGGCGCGCGGGTGACACTTTCCGATCAGAGCACATGGCGCGCGGCGCTGGTGGGGGCATTCCCGGATCGGGATATCGCGGTGCTGCGTATCGATGCGCCGAAGGACAAGTTGAAGCCCATCGCGATCGGCACGAGCAAGGATTTGCAGGTCGGCCAGAAGGTCTATGCGATCGGCAATCCGTTCGGGCTCGATCAGACGCTGACCACGGGCATCATCAGCGCCCTCAATCGCGAAATCGAATCGCTGACGCAGCGGACGATACAGGGCGTGATACAGACGGATGCCGCTATCAATCCCGGCAACTCCGGCGGGCCGCTGCTCGACTCCGCCGCACGGCTGATCGGCGTCAACACGGCGATCTTCAGCCCCTCCGGGGCCTTTGCCGGCATCGGTTTCGCGATCCCGGTCGATGAAGTGAACCGCATCGTGCCGCGGCTCATCCGCGACGGCAAGCTCATCCGGCCCTCGCTCGGCATCCAGGCCGCGCCGCCCCAGTTGAGCGCCGTGCTGGGCATCAAGAAGGGCGTCGCCGTGCTCGGCGTGCTGCCGGACAGCCCCGCGCAGGCGGCGGGCATACGGCCTTTCCAGCGCTCCCCCACCGGCGACATCATCGCGGGGGACGTGATCACCGCGATCGATGGCAAGCCGGTCGCGAACATCGACGATCTCCTGAACGTGCTCGAGCAGCGCCAGCCCGGCGATACGGTAAAGGTTACGGTGTTGCGCGAGGGTAAAACCGTTGAAGTGCCGGTGCAGCTCGGGATATCGCCGTAAGCCATCGTGTAACATCGCTGCCTTTGTGCTAGGGAGAGACGAAAAGTGGGTCCTCGATTCAAAGACAAGGTGGTCATCGTCACGGGTGCGGGCTGCGTCGGGCCGGGCTGGGGCAACGGGCGTGCCGCGGCGGTGCTCTTCGCGCAGGAGGGCGCGCGCATTTTCGCGGTCGATCGCGCCGCCGAGCCGATGAAGGAAACGCTCGAGCGCGTGCGCGAAGCGGGTGGCGAGATCGCTTCCCACTGCTGCGATGTGACGAACAGCGCCGCGGTCGCCACGATGGTGCAGACGTGTCTCGACACCTACGGGCGTATCGACGTGCTCGTGAACAATGTCGGCGGATCGGCCGCGGGCGGGCCGGTGGAGCTTGCCGAGGAGGCGTGGGACGCGCAGGTCGATCACAACCTGAAAAGCGTTTTTCTCACGTGCAAGCACGTCATTCCGGTAATGGAGAAACAGGGCGGCGGCGCGATCGTGAATACCTCGTCCGTGTCCGGATTGCGCTGGACCGGCGCGGCGCAGGTCGGCTATGCGGCGTGCAAGGCGGGCGTGATCCAGTTTTCGCGGGTCGTTGCCGTCCAGTACGCGAAGAAGGGCATACGCGTGAATTGCGTCGTGCCGGGCCAGATGCATACGCCGCTCGTGGAAGCGCGGCTGGCGCGGCAGCGCACGGGCGGCGATCTCGATCTCCTGCTCAAGCAGCGCGTGGGCCGGATTCCGCTCGGGTTCATGGGTGATGGGCGCGACACCGCCCATGCCGTGCTCTTTCTTGCATCCGACGAAGCGCGCTTCATTACCGGGACCGAGATCGTCGTGGACGGCGGGATGACCGCCCGCTGCGACTAAGCTTAGGGGTCAGACCCGGAGTCGGAGTCTGACCCCTATTTCGCGTGTTGGCGCGCGTGAATGGCGCGCACGGTATCGATCGTGTCAGCCTCCTCGGGGCGCTTGTCCGGACGGTAACCCTTCACGCGCGCAAAGCGCAGCGCAAGACCGCCGGGATACTGGCTGCTCTCCTGCACCTCGTTGAACGCGACTTCGACGACGATTTCCGGGCGCAGGTAAACGGTCCACGTATCGCGCCGCACCTCGCGCTTCAGGAACTCCCGCGTCTGCCACTCCAGCATCTCGTCGGTGAGGCCCTTGAAAGTCTTGCCGAGCATCACGAACCCGCCGCTTTCAGGATCGCGCGCGCCCAAGTGCAGGTTCGACAATCGCCCGCGCCGCCGGCCGTGTCCCCATTCGGCAGCGAGCACCACGAGGTCCAGCGTGTTCGCGCGCTTGATCTTGAGCCAGCTCGCGCCGCGGCGGCCGGCCTCGTACGGCGCCTCGAGCGATTTCGCCATCAGCCCTTCGTGACGGCTGCTCAGCGCTTCGTCGAAGAAGCGCGATGCCTCCGCCCGGTCCGCCGTGACGATGCGCGGAATCACAAGCTCGCCGGGTAATGAATCGCGGAGCGCATCGAAGCGCTCGACGGCAGGATGGTCGGCGAGCACTTGTCCGTCGCGAAACAGGCAATCGAAGAAGAATACCGAGAGCGGCAGTTCGGCGCGCAGCGCCTCCACTTCGAGCTGGCGCCCGAAGCGCCGCATCGTCGTCTGAAAAGGGTAAGGCGTGCCATCCGGCCGGAGCGCGATCGCCTCGCCATCGAGGATCAGGCTCGCGTGCGGCGAGCGGCGAGCGGCCGCGACGATTTCCGGCACGCGCGCGGTCACGTCGTTGAGGTTGCGCGTGTACACCCGCACTTCGTCGCCGTCCTTGTGCACCTGCACGCGCGCGCCATCGAGCTTCCACTCGAACGCCGCGGTGCCGAGGCGCTCGAGCGCTTCATCGGTATCCTGCGCAGGTTGCGAAAGCATCGGCAGCACCGGCTGCATCAGGCGTATTGCAAAGCGCGTGAGGCCCGCGGCGCCCTCGGTGAGGGCGACCTGCGCCACGGCGCTCAAGCTCCCGGTGGACATCGCTGCGCGCCGCACGGCGCTCGCCGGAATATCGGCGGCGGCGGCGATCGCTTCGTTCATCACGCCTTTCAGAGCGCCCTGCCGCAGCTCACCGACGAGCAGGCGCGCGAGAAAATCGCGCTCTTCCGCCGTAGCGCGCGCAAACAGCGCGGCGAGCAGCTCTTCGCGCCTGCCCGCCGAGCCCTTGCCGCTCACGTCGGCAAGCGCGGATAACTGCTCGTCGACCTCCTGCAACGTCAGCGAGGGTTGCGGCGGCGGCGCATGGTTGCGCACCGATTGCAGCGTGGCATAGGCAACGCCGAGCTTGCCTTGCCGCGTTTCGCCGCTCAGAAACGCGATCGCGATCGGGATTTCGTCAGGGGAGAGGCGGCGCAGGCAGTCCGCGAGTTCCCGTATCTTCGCCAGACGGCTGGACGTCTGCGCGACGCGCTGCGAGGCGGAGACGATGTCGGCAAGCAGCGTCATGCGCGCGAGACGAATTCGTTGCCCGCGATGTAGAAGCGCAGCAGCCGCCGTGCCCAATGCCCCGCGTATTCCACCCCGATGCGCGGGCGCTTGACAATCGCAATGCGCCGCCGGCTGCCGTCATCGGCGATGAAGAAATCGTCGCTCAGCAAATCATGCCCGTTCAACCGCTTGTCGATGCCCATCGCCCTGCACAGGAGCCCCGGTCCCTGCGTTCGACCTTCCACGTTGCGCAGCGGTTCGAGCGCGCGCAGCAGCACCGCCGAAGCCTTGCCTTCGCGCTCCGTGACGACATTCATGCAGTGATAGATGCCGTAGATGAGATAGACATACGCGTGGCCGGGCGGCCCGAACATGATGCGGGTGCGAGGCGTCAAGCCCTTTGCGGAATGCGCAGCGAGATCGTGCGGGCCGAGATAGGCCTCGACCTCGACGATGCGTGCGAGGCGCTCGACCCCTTCCGAGCGATGGACGAGGCACTTTCCCAGGAGATCGCGGGCAACCGTTATGGCATCGCGGTCATAGAAGGCGCGGGGCAACTTGTGCATGATCCCGGATGATATATCGCTCGCTGTCAGTGTCTGCGAATCGATGCGTACCAGAACGCGAGCGCCCCCGCACAGGCCGCGGCAATGACCGACCACAGCACGGCGTCGTAGCCGCCTCCCGCCGCCCAGATGAGCGCGGCAGCGAACGGCGCCAGCGCCCGCGCGATGTTCGCCGGCAGCGTGAGCGCGCCGTTGATCGCGCCATAGCCTTCGCGCCACATGAAATCCGGCACGGCGGTGCCGCGCACGATCGTGACGGTCCCGTTCGCCGCGCCGTAGCAGGCGGCAAAGACGAAGAGCGCCGCGATGGAAGACGGAAACGCGATCAGGAGCAGCACCGAGAGCGGAAAGGTGATGGTCGCGAGCCGCCCCGCCAGCGCCGTCGTCACTCTCTCCCGCGCCGCAAACAGGATGAGGCGGGCCGCCACCTGCGCGGGGCCGACGATCGCCACGGCGGCGACGATGGTGGCGATAGGTACGGAACGTTCGATGAGGAGCGGAATGATGTGGAAACTCAATGCGGAGAAAGCGGTGTAATAGGCGGTGAAACAAATCGCGAGCCCCCAGAACGCGGGATGGCGCAGCGCACGGCGCACGGCATCGTGCTTCACCTCGTGGCGCTCCGACGTTGCCATCGGCACAGCGGGCTCGGGTTCGTCTCGCAGCAGGAAGGCGTGCACGGGCAGCGCGAGCAGCGCGTTGCATACCGCGAGCGCGAGCAGCGCGTCGCGCCAGCCGAGCGTGGAGATGAAGAGTTGCGTGAGCGGAACGAAAACGGTGCTCGCGAATCCGCCGACGAGCGTAAGCGCCGTGATGCGCGAACGATAACTGTCCGGAAAGATGCGGGTGACCACGGCAAATACGGGCTCGTACAGCGTTGCCGCGAGCGCGAAACCGAGCCCCAGCCAGATCGCGTAGAACGGGATGAGGCTCTCGACGAACGCCCACGCCGCGAGGAGGAGCGTCGCAAGCACCGAGCCAAGCGCCATCAACCAGCGTCCGCCGTGGCGATCGATCCACGTGCCCACCGGGTAGGCGACGAATCCCGAAGTGAGCAGCCCGATCGTCAGCGCGCCGTTGATCGCCGCCCGGCTCCAGCCGAGCTCGGCTTCCATCGGCACGACGAAGAGCGAGAAGCTGTAGAAGACCGAACCCCACGAGACGACTTGCGCGGCGGCGAGCGCCCAGAGGAGCGGCCAGCCGTTGCCCGCGCGTGCCATGTGGGCCGGCCGATTCAAACTTACAAACGTACGAGCTGTGTTGCGGTCCCGCCCAGAATCAGCGCGATCTGATCGGGAGGTAAACCGCTCTCGCGCACCGAGCGCAGGGCACGCACGAAATCGAACGAGGGATAGTCGCTGCCGAACAACAACCGGTCCACACCCATGACTTCTGAGGTCATTCGGATCGCTGCGGGATGTCCCGACGCGGTCTCGAGGTAGAAACGCCGCAGCGCTTCGAGCGGGCGCACGGGAAGCGGACGCGCGCCGGCATGCACGCGCTCCCAATAGCCTTCCAGGCGCTCGATGATGAAAGGAAACACGCCGCCGAGATTCGCAAGGATGAGCGGCAACTGCGGATACCTACTGAGCCTCCCTGACGCAAGCAATCTCAACGCGACCAACGAGAGATCGACCTGAAAACCGAACGCGCCGGTCAGCCAGCCCTGCTCACCGATCGCGCCATCGATCAGCGAAGGGTGATTCGGCAATATGAGGATCGGCACGTTGAGGCGCGCCGCAGACTCGAACAGCGGCTCGAAATCCGGGTGATCGAGCGGCTTGCCATCGACACTCGTTGAAATGCCCACGCCTTGATGGCCGAGCTGCGTCACGGCGCGCTCGAGTTCTGTGACCGCCGCTTTTACATCGCGCATGGGAACCGCGGCGTAAGGCACGAAACGCCCCGGATATCGTCGCGCCAGCTCGGACATTTCCTCGTTCGCCGCCTGCGCAATGTCCCGGCCTTCCTCGGGATCGAATGCGTCGATGCCGCTCACGTTCTGAAGCCTCAGGATCTGCGTATCGATGCCGGCCTCGGCGAGTTGTCGGGCACGCAGTTCTATATCGGTCTGCTCGGGACGGATGCGACGCGCCGCGCCCGGTCCCGACCATATCAGCTCGCCATCTGCCGTCTTCTCGATGAACGGGTAACCGCGGCGACCTCGCAACCGTTCGAGAAACGAAGGCGTCTGAAAGTACGCGTGGAAATCAACGACCATCGCGGTGCGCGGCCTGGGAATGGCCCGCACAAACGGCGCGCGGGCCTCCGGACTGATCTAGGCGGCTTTTTCGATCGCCGGGTAGCGCGGGATGGTAATCCCCAGCTTCGCGAAGCGCTTGCGGATGTCCTGGATGCTTTTCACGAACACCTGGTGCTCTTCCTCCGGACTGCAGAAGCCGAGCCGCGCTTCCGCCGCGATTGCCTCCGCCTCGCGCAGCACGCTTTCGAGTTCTTCCGGAAGCAGGCACATCGAGTGGAAGCCCTTCATCTCGACGTTTTCCATGATGTCGAGAACGACATCCTCCACCGCCTTCACTTCATCCTTCGACATGTGCGGGATCCGGTGTTCCAGATACTCCCAGCCCACTTGAAGGTGACGCACCTCGTCCTGCATGATGAGGCGGAGCACTTCCTTGGTAACCGGCTCGGTCGTGCGCCGATAGCGTGCGGCGAAGATATCGAGTGCGATGCCCTCCGAGATGACGTGCCAGCCGGCGATCGCGGCCTCAGGCGAAACTGCAGGATTGAACGCGAGGCGGTCGCGGAAGCCGGCGATGACCATTTTCACGATCGCGTCGCCCGGCGGTGGTTCGACCACGTAGCCGCCCATCGCCTCGGCGAGCAGAAACGAAGCTTCACAGTGACGTGCCTCTTCCACCACCTTGGCTGCGAGCACGAACTTCGCCTCGATCGGCGCCTGGCCGTCCAGGGAAAGGCGGATCAGCATCGCGGGCGATTCGATGATCCCGGTGTACTCGGTCCAGGCGCGACGGCTCCAGCCCAGCCGGGCGGCATCGAGCTGTTCCTTGCTGTACTTGGAGCGATCGAACTTGTCGTACGGTATGTCCCGCACTGGATCCCACGTCATCTGCTTCGATTTGCGCCACAGTTCGCTGATGCCCGGGATTTCATGGCGTGTCTTGAGCGGAAAGCGTTTCTCGCTGAGACCGATCTTGTAGAGACCGCCGGGCGGCGAGGCTGGATCATAGAGACTGGTGTAGGTCTTCGATGTCATGCTGAATACGCTCCGTTGGGGAATACCTCAGGGAATGCTACGGGCATCGGAAAGTGCGTGTCAACAAAACGGAATGCCCCGTGCTAATCTCGTCATTCTCACCGGAGAGGAGAACGCCATGCAAGCGCGAAAGATCATTTTTACGAGCGAAACCGTATATGCGGAAGGAGGCAAGGAAGCGCCACGTCCCGTAACGCGAGCGGTCGGTATCGCGGTGATCGCGAATCCGTATGCCGGACGCTACGTGCAGGATCTCTCACCGCTATTCGACACCGGCGTGCAAATTGCCGAACAGTTGATGCCGGAACTCGTGAAAGCGCTCGCTGGTAAGGCAGTTGCCTACGGCAAGGCTGCGATCGTCGGCGTCAATGGAGATATAGAGCACGCTGCAGCGCTGTTACATCCCAAAATGGGCAGACCCATGCGCGCGGCGATCGGCGGTGGTGAGGCCATCATCCCGTCTACCAGTAAGGTAGCGGCCGCAGGTAGCGCGATCGACGTTCCCCTTGGCAACAAGGACAACGTCTGGGCTTTCGACGAAATCGATACCCTCACTGTGAACGTCGCGGACGCGCCGCGGCCAGACGAGATCGTGGTGGCCATCGCGTTGAGCGATGGCGGACGGCCCGACCCGCGCGTGGGGAAAGGTCGCATCTAAATTGCTACGGGCGCCTAGTCCAGCCGAGCGCCCGAATCCTTGACGACCTTGCTCCACTTCACGATCTCCGACTTGATGAACGAGCCAAACTCGCCGGGCGTCATCGTAAGAGGCTGAGCGCCGAGCTTCAGCAGTTGCCCCTGCATTTCGGGCGTCTTGATAAGCGCCACCATTTCGGTGTTCACCTTGGAGACTATAACCTCGGGCGTCGCACCCGGCGCGCAGATGGCGAACCACGATGCCACTTCGAACCCGGGTAAACCGGTCTCCGCAATCGTCGGCAGCGACGGCATGAGAGGCGAACGCTTCCCACTCGTTACGGCAAGCGCGCGCAAGCGCTCCGACTTCACGAACGGCATCGCCGAAGGCATCAGCTCGAACATGATCGTCACTTCGCCTGCCACCATCGCGGCGAGCGCCGGACCGCTGCCCTTGTAGGGAATGTGGTTCATTCCGACTTTGGTCATCGTTTTGAACAACTCCGCCGCGAGATGCGTCGTACTCCCGACGCTACCCGACGCGTAGTTGATCTTGCCGCTTCGCGCTTTCACATAGGCTAAGAACTCGGAGAAGTCTTTCGCCGGCACCGACGGGTGCACCAGCAGGAAGAGCGGCACCTCTGCAATCGGGCCCACCGGCGCGAAGTCCTTGAGCGGGTCGAACGCTACTTTTTTGTATAGCGTCGGATTGATCGCGAGCACCGGCGCGTTGCACAGAAGCAGCGTATAACCGTCGGATTCCGCGCGCGCCACCATTTCGGTCGCGATGTTTCCCCCTGCCCCACCGCGATTGTCGACTACCACCGAACGATTCCACTTTTCGCCCAGCTTGAGCCCAACGATGCGCGCCATCACGTCCGCGGTGCCGCCGGCCGGATAAGGAACGACGAGCCGGATCGGCCGCTCGGGATACTTGGTGTCCTGTTGTGCGGCAGCAGCGATATTGAGCGCAGCCCCGAACCCTGCAAGACATATGAGCCCCATGATGATGCGCTGCAGGCGATCCATTTATTGCTCCCCGAGCTATTGCCGAGTCCAGCGGATTATGACCCACCGCCCCCGGCTCTTCAACGGATGGCTGATGCGCGTCTCGACCGCCAGAGATGACCGCGCACGCGCAGCACCTCCTACTCGCATGTCTAACGCAGCGTGCAGAAGAGTCACCCGTCCACTATCGGAAACGCAGTCGGTCATGTGCAAACCCAGTCTACAATGCCATACTGCATAACCTGCGTGATCCCGGGGAACACATTTGCGTGCATTCAAATAGCCAAGGTTGGATCACAATCTGTCATCGCTCATAGGCCGGCGAAATGGAAAATGAAACTCGGGATGTAAACGGCGCGGTAGTTCGGGTGGGCACCCGAGTACGCGTGCTGAAGATCGGCGACTCTATTTTGTCGCAACTGCCGCAATCCGAAGCTGAAGCGGCTCGTTCAATGGAAGGCGACGTGCTCGAGGTCCATGAGATCGACGAGTGGGGCGGCGCATGGGTGGAGAAGTCGTGGCGCAAGAGCGATGGAACGCCCGTCTCCCACTCGCTGGGTTTGGGGCCTGGGCAAATGGAAGTGGTACCGGATCCAAGTGACAGCTGACGACCCGATCCACTCCCCGCCATAAGAGCGATGACCGCCATAGCGCGCCGGCGACTCGCCGATGCCGTTTCTTCCCACCGCATTCTGGTCTCCCGGACCTTCGGCGTCGCGTTCTTCGCGGTCGTGCTGTCGATGGAGGGCATGCACGAGGGAAGCCTCGTCTCCACCGCTTTGT
>CAMPGR010000046.1 GCA_946885605.1 uncultured Pseudomonadota bacterium | reverse complement strand
ATCGTAGAGCCGCTCGCGTACGGCGTTGACATCCCCGACCGGCTTGCTGAGCGGCAGGCGACAGCGCGCGATGGCGGCGTCGAGCACCGCGGGATCCGGCTCCCGATACGCGCCGTGCGCGCGCACCCACGGCGCCATCGCATCGCCTGCGATACCGCCGAAAACCGTCGAATTGGCGACACCGTTGCCGCCGAGCCGGTTCGCGCCGTGCACGCCGCCTGAATCCTCGCCCGCGACGAAGAGACCGTGCAGCGCGGTGCTGCAGTCCGTGGCGAACACGACGCCGCCCATCATGTAATGCGCGGTCGGCACCACATCGACCAGTCCGGACACGAGATCGAACCCGCAATCGACGCAGCGTTCGACCATGCCCTTGAACATCTTGCGCACCATGGCGGGATCGAGATGCCGCATGGTGATGTAGAGGCCGCCGCGCGGGCCAACCTTACCGGCGCGCATCTGATCGAACATCGCGCGGCTCACGATGTCGCGCGTCGCGCGCTCCTCGCGCTTGTCGTAGAGGTGCATGAAGCGCTCGCCGTCGCCGTTGAGGAGATGGCCGCCCGCCCCGCGCAGGCCCTCCTCGATGATGGTGCCGGTGATGCGCGTGTGCGGCCCGGCGATGAGGCCCGTCGGATGAAACTGCACCATTTCCATGTCCCGCAGGGGGAGCCCCGCGCGCAATGCCATCGCCATGCCATCGCACGTCTTGTCGCCGGACGGCGTGTGGTACTTGTACATGGTCGGGCCGCCGCCGGTCGCGAGCAGAACGGCCTGCGCCTGCACGAACACGAATTCGCCGGTGCGAATATCGATCATGAGCACGCCCGAGACCGCTTCCCCCGTGCGATCGCGCACGAGCTCGACTGCGCGATGCTCCTCGAGACGGCTGATGCCGCGCGCCCAGACCTGCTCGGCGAGGCGGTTGATGATCTCGATGCCAGTCAGATCGCCCTTATGCACCGTGCGGTCGAACGTCTGCCCCGCAAATGCCTTCTGGTGGATGGTGCCGTCCGGATTGCGGTCGAAAAAGCAACCGAGCTCGTTCTCGAGCTCGTGTATGCGTTCGACGGCCCCGCTCACAAGCAACCACGCGAGGTCCTGGTCCGGCAGCCATTTGCCGCCCTCTATCGTATCCATGAAGTGGCGCTCGACCGAGTCCCCGGCCGCGAGCGCGACGTTGTAGCCGCCCTGCACCATGCGGGTGCAGCCGCATTTACCGAGCAGCCCCTTGACCGCGACGGTAATGGAAAGATTCGGATTCGCCTGGTGGGCATGGAGCGCCGCGAAGAGCCCTGCGCCGCCTGAGCCGAGGATGAGTATGTCTGTCTTGATTCGCTTCATTCGTTAACCCTGAACCGCGAAGGCCGCGAAGATCGCCAAGGAAAGGAACCCCCTGAGATCCACTCGTCGTCGACGCCTTGCCCTTCAGATTGATCTTGGCGTTCCTGGCGGCCTGGCGGTCAGTTAATTCGCCTTGACGCCGAGCGCCGCGAGTGCCGCCGCGCGCTTTTCGCGCGCCGACTGGTTCACCGTCGTATGGAGGCTCCCGCCGTGGCTGTCCATGGAGACGAGGAGTGGCCCGAAGCCCTTCACCCGGAATTTCCACAGCGACTCGGGATTGAGATCGTCGAGATCGACGTCCTCTATCGCCTCGATCCATGTCGTCTCCAGCGCGGCCGCACCGCCCACGATCGCCAGGTACACGCCGCCCAATTCGGCAAATGCGTCGAGCGACCCCTGCGCAAGGCCGCCTTTGCCGATGACGATGCGTACCCCGTACTGCTGCATCAAGGCGCGGGTGAAACGTTCCATGCGGGCACTGGTCGTCGTGCCGATGCAGACCGGCGCGTAGCCCACCGGATATTGCGGCGACTTCTCCACCTTCTTCACGTTGGGCGCGGTATGGATGACCGCGTGGCCGTTCAATTCGAAACGCGTCGTCCTGCCGCGATCGAACATGTGGATGTACGTGGCATCGCGAATGCCGAAGAGCGTGCCGTTGAGCGCGACCGTATCGTTGACCCGCAGCCGGCGTGTATCGACTTCGGTGACCGGCATGTTGAAATCGTAATGTGCCATTCGCTTAACCTTTAACCGCCAAGGCCGCCAAGAGCGCCAAGTTCAATTCCGAAAAATTGCTAAAGCCGACTGCAGCGAACGTAAAGATATGCGCCGGTATTGTTTGTTCCATTTTCTTCTTGGGATCTCGGCGGCCTTGGCGGTTCAATGAAGGTCCAATCAATAACCGTACTCGAGGCCGCGTGGCGTGAAGGTGGCGCGCGAGCGCCGGGCCGAGTGGCACTGCATGTTGACCGCGACCGGGTTCATCGTGATGTGGGTCGCCGCCGTTTCCACATGCACGGCGAAGGCGGTGGAATCTCCGCCGAGGCCCTGCGGACCCACGCCGAGCTGGTTCACCACCTTGCTCAATTCCTGTTCGAGCTTCGCGCCCTCGGGATCCTCGCATTGCGAGCCGAGCGGCCGCGTCGCGGCAATCTTGGAGAGGTGCACGCATAGGTCCGCCGTGCCGCCGACCCCCACGCCGATGATCGTCGGCGGGCAGGTCTTGCCGCCCGCGTCCAGTACGCAGTCGATCACGAACGTCTTGATGGCGTCGATCCCGTCGGCCGGGACGGCCATCTTGAGCCACGAATTGTTCTCGGAGCCCGAGCCCTTGGGGATCATTTCGATTGCGAGCTTCTCGGGCTCGGGCACGAAATCGATGTGCACCACCGGCACCGCGCGGCCGCACGAGGTGTGCTCGTTGCGACGGGTGACCGGATGAACGACCGAAGAGCGGAAGGGATGCTCACGGGTCGCGCGCGCGCAGCCTCTCGCGACCGCCTGCTTGAGCGCGTAGCCGTCCACCTCCACGCCGCTGCCGATCGCGACGTTGTAGATCGGTATGCCCGTATCCTGGCACAGGAGGTTCTGCGTATCTTCGGCGACCTTGATGTTGCGTATCATCGTGCCGAGGATCGCCTTGCCCGTCGGGTGCGTCTCGGTGCGGGCCAGCTGCGCAAAGCCTTCCTTGATATCCGGCGGCAAGAGCTTGAGCGCGCGGATGTAGAGCTCCTTGCACGCCTCCTCCACCTGATTCAGATCAACCTTCATGTCACCGTCCAATCCAGGCGAGGCGCCTCTGCAGACGCCGCGCCTTTCGCTTAGACAAAAAATCGAACTCAATCGAGCTGAAGCTTCCGCTCACTCACCACCCTCGCCCAACGCGCGGTTTCCTCCTTCATCGCTTTCGCGAACTCCTCGGGCGTGTCGCCCACGGGCGCCATTCCAAGGTCCCCGAACCGCTTCCTGATATCGCCGCTCTGCAACGCCTTCACGGCGTCGGCGTGCACCTTCTTGATGATCGTCTGCGGCGTGCCCGCGGGCGCGACGAGCCCGAACCATCCCAGATTCTCGAAACCCGGAACCGTTTCGGCGACGGCGGGAACGTTGGGCAGCTGCTGCACCCGCTCCTTGCTCGTCACCGCCAGCGCCCGGATCTTGCCTGCGGTGACGAAACTCATCGCAGCGGACAGGTTGGGCGTCAGCAACTGGATCTGCCCGCCCGCGAGATCGGCCAGCGCGGGCCCCTCGCCCTTGTACGGGATGTGCGTCGCCTCGATCTTCGCGCTGTAGAGAAAATTCTCCGCGGCGAGATGCGTCTGTGTGCCGAAGCCAGCGGAGCCGAAGGTGATCGATTTCGGCTTCGACTTGGCGAGCGCGATGAGCTCCTTCACGCTCTTTACCGGAATGCTGTTCGCGACGACCACCACTTGCGGCCCGCTCGCGACGTTGGTGATCGCGCGGAAATCCTTCTCCGCGTTGAAGGGAATCTTCTTGTAAATGTGCTGGTTCGCGGTCATGACCGAACCCGACGGCATGAACAGCGTATAGCCGTCCGCCGGCGCCTTCGCCGCGAGTTCCGCGCCGATGTTGCCGCCCGCCCCCGCGCGGTTATCGACGACCACCGTCTGGCCCCAAGCTTCCGTCAGCTTCTGAGCAAGAATGCGCGTCACGATGTCGGTCGCGCCGCCCGGCGCGAACGGTACGATGATACGGACCGGCTTGGTGGGGTAATTCTGCGCTCCCGCCAGTGCCGCCGAAAGCGCGAGACCTGCAGCCAGTGTCCATTTGAGCATACGCATCATCTCCTCCACGTTCTTGGTTGTAATCGCATTGCACCTTACCGCAATATTCGTCCGAGCAGCAAGGCTACAGCCCGATCGCCTCCGCGGTGAGGCGGCGCAACTCGCGCGTGAGCCGCTCGCGCACGGGCCGGTATGCCGCGCGTCGTGCGAGATTCGCGAGCTCGTATGGATCCTTCTCGAGATCGTACAGCTCGTCGAGCTCGCCCTGACGGCCGCGGTTCACCCAGTGTATGAACTTGTAGCGCTTGTCGCGCACTGCCTTGTACGACATGCCGATGAGCCAGGGATAGGCGTTTTCGGCCCAATATTCGATGAGGAATGACTTGCGCCAGCCGGAACGCTTGCCGGCGAAAAGCGGCAGCAGCGAACGGCCCTGGATCTGCGGCCCGGGCTTTCCGCCCGCAATCTCGATTAACGTCGGCGCGATGTCCTGGCAGACGACGAGCTCGGCGGTGCGCGTGCCGGCCGTGATGCGCTTCGGGAAGCGGGCGATGAAGGGCGAGCGGATGCCTTCTTCGTATGCAAACCGGCGCTCGGGGCCCAGCCCATGCTCGCCGAAGAAATAGCCGTTGTCGCCCAGAAAAAGGATGAAGGTATTGTCGAGCTGCCCGGTCGCCTCGAGCGCGTCGAACAGCATGCCGACCCCTTCTTCCACCGACGCCATCATCGCGGCGCGCAACCGAATCTCTTCCTGCGTGCCCGCGTGGATCGCATCGAGCATCTCGCGCGACGCCCGGTTCTGACGCAATGTCAGCACCTCGGCCCACGCCGGCTTCTGCCGGATGATGTCCTCGACCGGCAGCATGTTGGGCTTCTTGGGAAACACGCAGCCGCGGTAAAGGTCCGCGTGCCGCGCGGCGGGGCGGTAGCCGTCCATGCGAAACGTCCCGTCGGCAGCCTGCTCGGCGTCCGGATGCACCGCCTTGTGCGCGAACCATAACGACCACGGCTTGCTGTGCTTTCTTTTGACGAAGTCCACGGCCATCTCGTTCATGATGTCCGTCACGTAGCCCTGACGCTGCACGTAGGTGCCGTTCTCGTTCAACTTCGGGTCATACAGCCTGCCGTGGCCGTCGTACGCGACCCAGAAGTCGTAGCCGGGACGCGGCTTGCCGTCGTTCCCCATATGCCACTTGCCGATGTGCGCCGTCTCGTAGCCCAGGCGCTGCAGCTCGAGGTGGTAGTTGGGAAGGCGATGGCTCGCCGCATCGCGCGCGACGTTGTCGATGATGCCGTGGCGGCTCGCATACTGGCCAGTGAGGATGGACGCGCGATTGGGGGAGCAGATGGGTGTCGTGTGAAACGCGCGCTCGAACAGCGCGCCTTCGCGCGCAATGCGGTCGATGTGCGGGGTCTTCATGTACGGATGCCCGCCCGCGCTGAACTCGTCGAACCGCAGATCGTCCACCAGGATGACGAGGAAATTCGGTTTTCGTTTCACATCACCCCCCTCTTTCCTTGGAACTGCAACCGATGTCCTCGGCGAAAACCCCTCACGCTCGCCGCGTACAGCAGGATGAGTCCCGCTTCGCCGCCGCTCCGCTCATGTCACACGAGGCTCAGCAGGAAAGCGAGAGCCGCCGCGATGCTGAGTCCTGCCACGGCGGCTGCAAGACTCTTCTGCCAGTCGCGCCACGCAAGGAACTCCAGCATGAGGAGCCGAATGCCGCCCGCGAGATGCGCCGCGAGCGCGAGCACGAGCACCGCTTCGGCGAATTTGACGAGCGGCTGCTCGGTCCAGCGCAGGAAGGCGTCGAGACGCGCCTCGCCGTGCAAGGCCTGCCCCAGCGCCCAGAAGTGTAGCGGCAGAAAGAGCGCAAGCAGCAACCCTGACACGCGATGCACGAGAAAGGCCCAATACGCAGGGTGGTTGCGCGCCCGGAAATCGTTTTTTCTCACGCGAACACCGCCCACGCCGCACGCGCGCCCCACGCTGCGAGCGCGATGCCGGCAAGCAGCATGCACAGATCGAGCGAGCGCCCACGCCAAGGCGTCGCCTCGGAGAGAATGGTGCGCAGTCCGATCGGCGCGTGCACGGCTACCGCGGCGACAAAGACGAGGTAGAACGTGAGCCACAAGGCATTACCCCGCGTGCGGCCGAGGATCTCCGCTGCGCTCAAGCCGCTTTGCACAGCGTAGATCAGCGTGAGGAGATGGACGGCCACGCACAGCGCGAGCACGAGCGCGCTGGCGCGCTGCGCGCCCCAGAGGAGCACCTGCGTGCGCGCACGCATCAGCCCCGGTCCTCTTCCAACTCGCCCTTGAGCGCCGCGGCGAGGACAAGCCTTTTGAGCCCCGCAATGCCGGCGGTCGGCGAGAGCTGCTTGGGGCAGCGCTCGGTGCAGCTCATGTGCGTGTGGCAGGCGTGGCAGCCGGCGTCGCCCGCGACGGCGGCAAGCCGTGCTCGGCGGTCGGTGTCGCGCACATCGTTCACGAGCGTCCAGGCGCGGTTCAACGCCGCCGGACCGAGATAGTCCGGGTTCCACGAGACGACGTCGCACGCGCTATAGCACACGCCGCAGCCGATGCATTCGATGCCTGCATCGACGCGCCTGCGCTCGACCGTCTCGGGCGGCACGCGGGCAAAATCGTCCCGGCGCGTCTTGTCGCCCTGGAACCGGCCGCGCGCCTGCTGCCACTTCTCGAAGAACACCGTCATGTCCGTGACGAGATCCCTCACCACGGGAAGGTTGGAGAGCGGCGCGATCTCGAGGCGGTCGCCGGCGGCGACCTTCGCAACGTGGGTGCGACAGGTCCAGCGCGCTTTACCGTTGACGGTCATGGCACAGGAACCGCACATGCCAACGCGGCAGGCAAAACGGTAGGCGAGCGTGGGGTCGAGCCTGCGCTGGATGTAGGTCACGACATCGAGTACGGTCTGGCTCTCGAGACGCGGCACTTCGTATTGCTGGAAGTGCCCGGATTCGGCTCCGCGCCAGACGTGCACCTGCAAAACGTTCATATGCGGTCAGTCGCTAACGCGACCCGGTCGCCCCGCGGCCCGTTCAGGCTATGCGGATTCGTAGAGCCGCGTCATCACGAACTCGCGGTGTCCCAGCGCTTCCGCCGCAGTGAGCCGGCCGTTGCAGGTGCGCAGCATCACTTCGAGGAGCTCGCTCCCGGTCTGGTCGAGGTTCTTCTGGCGCTGCAGAAGACCGGAGCAATCGTAATCGATGTGCTCGGACATCGTGCGCACGGTGCGCGGATTGGCGCAGAGCTTGATCACGGGCAGGATCGGATTCCCGATGACGTTGCCCTGCCCCGTGGGGAAGAAGTGAACGACGAAGCCGGATGCCGCGCAGAGCGTCACCATTTCCGCCGCGGCGGAAGAGGAGTCCATGAACCAGAGGCCGGGGCGGGTTGGCGTTTCCGCCTTGTCGAGCACGCCGATCACCTTGCACTTCTTGCCGATCTTCTGAATGTTGCCGAGCGCCTTCTCCTCGATGGTCGTAAGACCGCCCGCGATGTTGCCCTTCGTCGGCTGCGACTCGGAGAGGTCGTCGGTCTTGTGCCGCTCCACCACTTCCTGATAGCGGTTGAACATGTACATGAAGCGCTCGCGCACCTCAGGCGTAGCGCAGCGCTCGGCGACGATGTGCTCGCCGCCGGTGATCTCGGTGGTCTCGCCGAAACACATCGTCACCCCGAGCGGCTCGAGCTTGTCGAACGCGCTGCCGACCGTCGGATTGGAGCCGCACCCCGAGGTCGTGTCCGATTCGCCGCACTTGGTGGACACCCAGAGATCGCTGATCGGCGCTTCCTCGCGTTTCAGCTCCGAGGCCCACTGCATGTACTCCTTCGCGACCTTGGAGGCGCGCATGATGGTGTCGTGATCGCCGTGCAGCTCGATGCCGAACCCGGTCACGGGCTTCCCGGTCTTCGCGATGCCGTCGACGATGCGCTTCGTCCAGCCTTCCTCGATACCGATCACGACGACGGCGGCGACGTTGGGATTGGAGCCCGCGCCGATCAGCGTGCGGAAGTGCAGCTCCAGGTCCGCGCCGAACTGCAGGCGCCCGTAAGGATGGGGAATCGCCATCGTGCCCTTGAGGTTGTTCGCGACGGCCTCGCACGCGGCGTTGGAAAGATCGTCGACCGGCAGAATGATGACGTGATTGCGCACGCCGACACGGCCGTTCTCGCGACGGTAACCCCGGAAGGTGGTGTTGCTGTTGATCATGGTCGATCCTTCTGAAGTGAGGTGCGCCGGCTACCAGCGCTTGGTCTTGATGTTGTGGACGTGCGCGTGCTCGCCCACCTTGACGTCGGAGACGGCCTTGCCGATGTCGTAGCCGTATTTGATCACCGTTTCGCCCTTCCTGATGTCCTTGGTGGCGACCTTGTGGCCGATCGGGACGTCGTTCAGCGCCTTGACCTTGATCGTCGAATCGTCCTCCATCACCCAGCCGATGAGCTCCTGCCCGGCCTTGATGCCTTCGACCACGGCAACCCCCACCGTGTCCTTCTTGTCATGCACGAGTATGTGGATCATGTGCCTCTCCTCTGTCGTCCCGTTCCGGCGCGAAAAACGCGGCGTGCGAACTTACGACTTTACTCGCCGCCCGAACGCCAAGTCAACTATATGAGTTATATGAATCAGGTCGCCCGGATGCTAAGATTCGGGCCGGCTCACACGGGATAGCGCCATGCCAGTTTCGCTCGCCGCCGGCGGCCTCACGCCGAATCCTCTCTACAAGGAGGTGAAGCTCCGGCTCACGCGCGATCTCGCCGCCGGAGTGTGGAAACCGGGCGAATCGATACCGAGCGAAGCGCGCCTCGCGCGCGAATTCGACGTCTCGATCGGCACCATCCGCAAGGCGATCGATGAGCTGGTGGCGGAAAGGATACTGCTGCGCCAGCAGGGGCGCGGGACTTTTGTTGCAACGCACAGCGAAGACCGCACGCTGTTTTTCTTTTTTCATATTGTGGGGAAGGGCGAAAGCCGTGAGCTGCCCGTAACGGAAATGCTCTCGTTTCGTAAGGCCAAGGCGGACGGTGCAGCCGCGGCGCAGCTCGGCATGGCGCGGGGAGACGCGACGCTCCGGATCCACAATCTCCTCAAGCTCGGCGGGAAACCGGTGGTCCACGACGCGATCGTCGTCCCCTCGGCGTTGTTTCCGGAACTCGACGAAAAGACGTTTGCGCAGCGCGACGGGACGATCTACGGGTTGTATCAGGCGCGCTACGGCATCAACGTGATACGCATCAGCGAGCGTCTGTCCGCGGCGCTCGCGCCGAAAGCGGTCGCGGCGCGCCTCAAGATCGACACGGGTGCGCCGGTGCTCGTCATCAAGCGGATCGCTTTCACCTATAACGACACGCCGGTCGAATACCGCGTGAGCACGGTCAACACCGCCGCGCACGAGTACCTGAGCGACCTGTGGAAGGCGGACGGGAGGTGAGAACACCCGCCTGCCGCCCGAGCGCTACTCCTCGGCTTCCGCCCGCCCGGCTGGCGCAGCGCCGCCGGTCAGCTTCTCCTTGATGCGGGCGGCCTTGCCGGAGCGCTGTCGCAGATAGTAGAGCTTCGAACGTCCGACGTCGCCGCGGCGCTTCACCTCGATCGACGCGATCATGGGCGAATAGGTCTGGAACGTGCGCTCCACGCCTTCGCCGGAAGAGATCTTGCGCACGATGAACGAAGAGTTGAGGCCGCGGTTGCGCTTGCCGATCACGACACCTTCGTACGCCTGCACGCGCTTGCGGTCGCCTTCGACCACGTTCACATTCACCACCACGGTGTCGCCGGGCGCGAAGTCGGGGATGGTCTTGCCGAGGCGCTTGATTTCTTCCTGTTCGAGCGTCTTGATGATATCCATGTTCATGCTCCTTGCACTTCTTTCCTGTATTCGTCGAGCAGCGCCTGCTCTTCTGCACTGAGCGCACGCCGCGCCAGCAGATCCGGCCGTCGCTGCCACGTGCGGCCGAGCGCCTGCTTCAACCGCCAGCGCGCGATCTCCGCGTGGTTCCCGGAGAGCAGGACCTGCGGCACGGCTGCGCCTTCAAACACTTCCGGCCGCGTGTAATGCGGGCAGTCGAGCAGCCCGTTCACGAACGAATCCTGGCTCGCCGACTCCGCGTCTCCCAGCACCCCCGGGAGCTGGCGCACCACGCAGTCGATCAGCACCATCGCGGCAAGCTCTCCGCCGGAGAGGACGTAATCGCCGATCGACACCTCGTCGTCAACGCTCGTCTGAATCACGCGCTCGTCCACGCCCTCGTAACGCCCGGCGAGCAGCACCAGTCCTTCCTCGCGGGCGTACTCGGCAACGCGCGCGTGCTCGAGCAGGCGGCCCTGCGGGGACAGGTACACGATACGTGGGTTCTTCACCCCGGCGCTCTTCTGCCGCTGCCGCGCGGAAGCAAGCGCCTTCGCGAGCGGCTCGGCCATCATCACCATCCCGGGCCCGCCGCCGTAGGGCCGGTCATCGACCGTCCGGTAGGCGTTACTCGTGAAATCACGCGGATTCCAGGCGACCAGCTGGTAGAGTCCCCGCTCCCGCGCCCGTCCCGTGACGCCCCACTCGGTCACCGCATCGAGCATCTGCGGGAACAGCGTCACGACATCGAACTGAAGCATCAGAAATCGGCGCTCCAATCGACTCGTACGACACCCGCTGCGAGATCCACTTCCCTCACCACGTCCTCGATGAACGGAATGAGCCGCTCGCGCTCGCCTTCCACCACCAGCACATCGTTCGCGCCCGTCCGCACGATCCGGGCGACGCGCCCCAGCTCGTCGCCTGCGGTGTTCACTACGGCGAGGCCGATGAGATCGGTCCAGTACCATTCGTTCACGCCCGCTTGCGGAAGGTCATCCCGCGAGACGGCGACGTCCTGCCCGCGCAACGCGGCTGCGGCGTCGCGATCGTCGCAGCCTTCGAATTTCGCAACGATCACCGTCCCCTGCGCTTGCGCACGCGCTACCCGGTACGCTTTCCATTCCGAGCCGCTTCCCAGCCACCAAGTGCGATAGGCGGCGAGACTTTCAGCGGACTCGGTATACGGCTGGATCCGCACCCAGCCTGAGACGCCAAACGGGGCGGATACCCGCCCCATCACCACCCGTTTCTCAGGCGGCCTTGGGTTCGCCAAACTGCTTGACGAGCCGCGCCGCCGTGTCCGACAACAGCGCGCCTTTCGATTGCCAGTACGCCAGGCGCGCGCGATCGATGCGCAGCGCCTCCTGGCCTTGCGGCGCCTTGGGGTTGTAGAACCCGATGCGCTCGATGAAGCGGCCGTCGCGCGCGCGCCGCGACTCGGCCACGACCAGATTGAAGAACGGGCGCTTCTTGGCGCCGCCGCGTGCGAGACGGATCACGACCATAGGATGCCTACCACCTGCGAATCGAAAAGGGCGTGATTTTACGCCAGTTTTTCGCACCCGCGCAAGGCGAATCGGCGCCCGTGAGTGAGCCGCTCCCCGCCCGCCTTTGCCCTCCTTGATGTGCCCAGCGCACAATGACGGCTTTTTTTCAGGACAGCGTTCATGAATCGTTCCGAGAGCAAGCGGGCGCTCGAGCAGGCGTTAGCCGAGCGTTTCGGGGTGCCGTTCGACGCCCCGCCGGATCTGCCCGGGGTGGAAGAACTGGCGGGTATCGCCCGCCACCGCTCGCACCGCAAGTTCCGCCCGGACGCGGTCGCGCCGCAGTTGCTGCGCCTGCTCCTCGCGTGCGCCTTTTGCGCGCCCTCGAAGAGCGATCTCCAGCAGGCGGACGTCGTGCACGTCGCCGAGCGCTCGCGCGTCAAGGCGATTGCCGATCTCATTCCCGACATGCCGTGGATCAACGATGCGCCGGTGTTCCTCGTGTTCTGCGGAAACAACCGCCGTATCCGCCGGATCGGGGAGTGGCGCGGCAAACCGTTTGCAAACGATCACCTCGACCACTTCATGAACGCAGCGGTGGACGCGGGTCTCGTCATGATGAACTTCATCCGCGCGGCGGAGGCGGCGGGCCTCGGCGCCTGCCCGGTGAGCGCGGTGCGCAACCATCCGCACGAAGTGAGCGCGCGCCTCGGGCTGCCCGACTGGGTGTTCCCCGTGGCAGGCCTCACCGTAGGCTACCCGGCCGAAGCGGGGCGCATCAGTGCCCGTCTGCCGCTCGACGTGACGGTGCACGTCGATCGCCACGACGAGACGGACCTCAAGCAGAAGATCGATGCGTACGACAGCCGCCGGCGCACGCTGCAGCCCTACCGCAGGCAGCGGCATCGCGAGCGTTACGGTGAGACGGAAAGCTACGGGTGGTCGGAGGACAAGGCGAGGCAGTATGCGGTGCCCGAGCGCGAGGATTTCGGCGCGTTCATCCGCTCGAAGCGCTTCCGGCTCGACTAAGAGTGCCTGACATCATGGACCGCGCGTGCCTTGCAGCCAGCCAGGCACTCTAACGCATCCCGGGGAACACGCCCTTCATCGAGCGCATCATCTTGGCGAGCCCGCCCTTCGCCATCATCTTCATCATCTTCTGGGTCTGCTCGAACTGGTTGAGCAGCCGGTTCACTTCCTGAACCGTCACACCGGCGCCGCTCGCGATGCGGCGCTTGCGGGAAGCCTTGATGAGCTCCGGCCTGCTGCGCTCGCCCGGGGTCATCGAATCGATGATGCCTTCGATACGCCGGATAATCTTGTCGTCGAGCTGCGGCGAGCCCTGCGCCATCTGCGCGAGATTTCCGGGAAGCTTGTCAGCGAGCGCCGCAAGCCCGCCCATCTTCTTCATCTGCGCGATCTGCGCCTTGAAATCCTCGAGATCGAACCCCTTGCCGGACTTCACCTTCTTCGCGAGCTTTTCCGCCTGTTCGCGGTCGACGCCTTTCTGGACGTCCTCGAGCAGCGAGAGCACATCGCCCATGCCGAGGATGCGCGAGGCCATACGGTCGGGATGGAACGCTTCGAGGCCGGTCAGCTTCTCGCCCACGCCGGCGAACTTGATCGGCCTGCCCGTGACGTGGCGCACCGAAAGCGCCGCGCCGCCTCGCGCATCGCCATCGAGCTTGGTGAGGACGACGCCCGTCAGCGGAAGCGCGTCCGAAAAGGCCTTGGCGGTGTTGACCGCGTCCTGCCCCTGCATCGCATCGACCACGAAGAGCGTTTCCACGGGGCTCAGCGCCGCATGCAGTTCGCGAATCTCGTTCATCATCGCTTCGTCGATGCCGAGTCGCCCCGCCGTATCGACAATCAGAACCTCGTGATAATGGGTACGCGCAAATTCCAGCGCCGCCTTGGCAATGGCCGCAGGCTTGTCGTTGCCGGAAGCCGGGAAGAAATCCACCCCGGCCTGCCCCGCAAGCGTCTTCAACTGCTCGATGGCGGCCGGCCGATAGACGTCGCAACTCGCCAGCACGACCTTCTTGCGCTGTTGCTCCTTCAGCCACTTCGCCAGCTTGCCGCTGGTGGTCGTCTTGCCCGAGCCCTGCAATCCCGCCATGAGAATCACCGCCGGGGGTTTCGTCGCGAGTGCGAGCGCGTCGTTGCGCTCGCCCATCAATTGCACGAGCTCGTTGTGGACCACGCCGACCACCGCCTGGCCGGGCGTCAGGCTGCCCATCACTTCCTGGCCGAGCGCTTTCTCGCGCACCCGGGCGATGAACTCGCGTACGACCGGGAGCGCAACGTCGGCTTCGAGCAGCGCGACGCGCACTTCGCGCAGCGCCTCCTGGATGTTTTCTTCGGTGATGCGCGCTTCGCCGCGCAACGTCTTCATCACGCGCGTCAAGCGCTGAGTGAGATTGTCGAACACGGAATGACGATAAGGTAAACTGAGGGAATGCCGGGGATTTTACCCTATATCGTCAACGCTTTGCTGTACGGAGGCCTGGGGTATCACTTCTGGCGCACGCGCTGGGCCGGCGCGCGCGCGCCGTCCGGAGGGTTTGCATCGAGCGCGGCTGAACACTACGCCACGCTCGTGCCGCTCGGCCTGCATACTGCGCTCCTTGCGCATTCGATGTTCGGCGGACCGGGCCTTTACCTCGGCGTCGGCGACGCGGTCTCGGCAATACTCTGGCTCACAGTACTCATCTACTGGCTCGCGAGCTTCTACTACCGTCTCGAGGGCCTGCAGGCGCTCGTCATGCCGGTCGCCGCCGCCGCCTCGCTGTTGCCGGCGATCTTTCCCTCCTTGAAGCCGCTGCCCAACACCGAATATCTCGCTTTCAAGTTTCACCTGCTGATTTCGATGCTCGCCTACAGCCTCTTCACGATCGCGTCGCTGCACGTGCTTCTGATGGCGCTCCTCGAACGCCGGCTGCACGACGGCGCGCTGCCCCAGATGCTGCAACGTCTGCCGCCGCTGCTTGCGATGGAAACCGTGCTCTTTCGCGTCATCTGGGCGGGGTTCATCCTGCTCACGCTCACGCTCGTGAGCGGCGTGGTCTATTCGGAAGAGCTGTTCGGCAAGCCCGCGCAGCTCACGCACAAGACCGTGTTCGGCGTACTTTCGTGGATCATCTTCGCAGCGCTGCTCGCGGGCCGGCACGTTTACGGCTGGCGCGGGCGCGTGGCGGTGCGGTGGACGCTGGCCGGGTTCCTCACGCTGGTCCTCGCGTATCTCGGCAGCAAGTTCGTGCTGGAGGTGCTTCTCGGCCGCAGCTGAAGTGCGCACGCTCCGTGCTGCACGACCGATACTCATGCCACGGCGCATGACGGGATGGAACATGGAAATCCTCATTCTCGCTGGTCTCATACTGATCAATGGCGTTTTTGCGATGTCCGAAGTGGCATTGCTCACCGTGCGCGTGCCGCGGCTGGCGGCCGCCGCGAGCCAGGGGGACAAGCTCGCCGCGGCTGCGGTGAAGTTGAGCAGGGAGCCCACTCGCTTCCTCTCCACGATCCAGATCGGGATTACGGTCATCGGGCTCTTGAACGGCATCGTCGGCGAAGCGGCTTTCGCGCCCAGGCTCTCGGCGTGGTTTCAGTCGCTGGGACTCGATCCCGGCGTGAGCAGCATTACGTCGACCGCCATCGTCGTGCTCGCCATCACCTATTTTTCCATCGTGATCGGCGAACTCGTGCCCAAGCGCCTTGGACAGCACAACGCCGAGGCCATCGCCCGGCTGGTGGCGTGGCCGATGAGCACACTCGCCGCCGTGTCGGAGCCGTTCGTGCGGCTGCTCTCGGCATCGACCGACGCCGTCCTCAAGCCGCTCCTGCGATTGCTCGGGATCCGCCACCAGGAATCGGGCGCGCAGCCGCTGTCGCTCGAGGAGATCCGCACGATCGTGCTGGAGTCGTCAAACGTTCTGCCGAAGAAGCACATGTCGATCCTCGTCAACCTGTTCGATCTCGAAGCGGCCACGGTCGACGATGTTATGGTGCCGCGCAACCAGATCGAGGCGATCAACCTCGAGGCGCCACTGGAGGAACTGATCGAGCAGATTTCCACCGCTTACCACCGCCGGCTGCTTGTTTACAACGGCCGCCTCGACGAGGTGGTCGGGACGTTGCGCGTGCGCAACGCCCTCACGCTGATGCAGCGCGGAGAGCTGAGGAAGGAAACGCTGGCCGAAATCGTGCGCCAGCCCTACTTCATTCCCTCGGGGACGCCGCTTTTTTCCCAGCTGCAGAATTTCCAGGAACAGCAGGACCGCGTGAGCCTGGTCGTCGACGAATACGGCGAGCTGATGGGCCTCGTCACGCTGGAGGACATCCTCGAAGAAATCATCGGCGAGTTCACGACACAGTCGCCCCTGCAGACGCGCGGCTACCAGCGCCAGCCCGACGGCAGCTACCTGGTGGAAGGCGGGGCGCTCCTGCGCGAGCTCAACCGCAAGCTCGGGTTCCACTTCCCGCTCGACGGCCCGAAGACGCTCAACGGGCTCATCCTCGAGCACCTGCAGGACATCCCGGAGCCGAACACGAGCCTCAAGATCGCGGGCCACTATCTCGAGATCGTCCAGACCCAGGACCGGGTCGTCAAGGCGGTTCGCATCCTCGCGCCATCACCCGAGAAATCGGGCGCGACACCAGCGTAAGTCTGTGGCACAGTGGGCTTTACAAAGGTAGGCAAGGCGCGCATCATTCCGTTAACAAACGCACGTAACCTGTTGGCGTAACGGGGGAATCGGGGGGATCTGCATGGCGACAGCAGCTGCGGCCGTAAAGAAGCCGGAAGTCAAGGAATTCAATTTCACCTGGGTCGGTCAGGACAAAACCGGCAAGACGGTACGCGGCGAGATGCGCGCGAGCGGAGAGGCGCAGGTCAATGCCACGCTGCGCCGGCAGGGCATCAAGGCCGTCGAAGTCAAGAAGCAGAAGCTCGGCGGCGGCAGGTCCATCACCGACAAGGACATCACGTTTTTCACGCGGCAGCTCGCGACCATGATGAAGTCCGGCGTGCCGCTCCTACAGGCGTTCGACATCGTCGGCAAGGGGCACAGCAATCCGCGCGTGTCGCGTCTGCTGCTCGATATCCGCACGGAAGTGGAAACGGGTTCGAGCTTGAAGCAGGCATTCGAGAAGCACCCGCTCTATTTCGATGCGCTCTACTGCAACCTGATTGGCGCGGGGGAGGCCGCCGGTATTCTCGACAGCCTGCTCGATCGCCTTGCGACCTACAAGGAAAAAATCCTCGCGATCAAGAGCAAGATCAAGTCCGCTCTGTTCTACCCGCTGTCGATCGTCGTGGTGGCGTTCATCATCACGGCGATCATCATGATTTTCGTGATTCCCGCCTTCAAGCAGGTCTTCACGAGTTTCGGCGCCGATCTGCCCGGCCCCACGCTGCTCGTGATGGCGATTTCGGACTTCTTCGTGCAGTACTGGTACGCGATATTTGGCGGGATCTTCGGCGCCGCCTACGCGTTCTTCTGGACCTGGAAGCGCTCCGAGAAGATGCAGATCTTCATGGACCGGGTGATGCTCCGGATACCGGTCTTCGGCGATCTCGTGCGCAAGTCTTCGATCGCGCGCTGGACGCGCACGCTCTCCACGATGTTCGCGGCCGGTGTGCCGCTCGTCGAGGCGCTCGATTCGGTGGCCGGCGCGTCGGGGAACCACGAGTATTTTGTCGCGACGAAGAAGATCCAGTCGGAAGTCGCGACCGGCTCGAGCCTCACGTCCGCCATGCAGGGCACGGACGTATTCCCCAACATGGTGATCCAGATGGTGGCGATCGGGGAAGAGTCGGGCGCGCTCGATTCCATGCTCTCCAAGGTGGCGGACTATTTCGAGCAGGAAGTGGACGACGCCGTCGAAGCGCTTTCGAGCTTGATGGAGCCCATGATCATGGTGGTGCTCGGCACGCTGATCGGCGGCATGGTGATCGCCATGTATCTGCCGATCTTCAAGCTCGGCGCGGTGGTGTAGCCGGTGCATTTCGAGGTCACGATGGGGGACGCACCGCTTCCCCCGCTCGCCGCGTCCGCTCCCTGCAAGCGCCCCCGCCTGATGATCTTGCGCTGACCCGTATCGGAGCGCTGTGCTGTCGTTTCTGAACGATCCTCACTACTTCACGGCGGTCGCCGTAGTCCTCGGCCTCTGCGTGGGCAGCTTCCTCAACGTGGTGATTCACCGGCTGCCGCGAATGCTGGAACGCCAGTGGCGGCTGGAGTGCGCCGAGATCGCCGGCACGGAAGCGCCCGGGGAGGAGCGTTACGATCTCGTCCTGCCGCCCTCGCGCTGTCCCGGTTGCGGGCACGCGATCACCGCGCGCGAGAACATTCCGCTCGTCAGCTATTTCCTGTTGCGCGGCCGCTGTTCTTCCTGCAAGACGCGAATTTCGCCGCGCTATCCATTCGTCGAAGCTCTGGCGGGACTCCTGAGCGGCTACGTCGCGTGGCGCTTTGGCTTGAGCGCGGCGACGCTGGGCGCGCTCCTCTTCTGCTGGGCCATGGTTGCGCTCGCGTTCATCGATCTCGACACGTTTTATCTCCCGGATAACATCACGCTCCTCCTTCTGTGGACGGGCCTGGTCTTCAACGTTTTCGGCGTCTTCACGGACCTGCGCTCCGCGGTGATCGGCGCGGCAGCGGGCTATCTCGCGCTGTGGTCGGTGTTCTGGCTCTACAAGCTTGCAACCGGCAAGGAAGGCATGGGCTACGGCGACTTCAAGCTGCTCGCCGCGATCGGCGCCTGGCTCGGCTGGAAGGCGCTGCCGCTCGTCATCCTGCTGTCTTCATTCGTAGGCGCGGTGATCGGTATCGCCCTCATTGTTTTCGCGCGTCGTGAGCGGCACATGCCCATACCGTTCGGCCCGTACCTGGCGATCGCCGGGGTGATCGCACTCTTTCACGGCGGTGCGATCAACACCCGGTATCTCGAGCTTTTCTGATGCAAGAGCCGTACTGCGTCGGCTTGACGGGCGGCATCGGCTGCGGCAAGTCGAGCGCGGCGAAAATCTTCGAAGCGCTCGGCACCGTGGTGGTCGATACCGACGAAATCTCGCGTGAGCTCACCGGGCCGGGCGGCGTTGCCGTGCCCGAAATCGCGCGCGAATTCGGCGCGGAGTACGTCACGCCCGAGGGCGCGCTCGATCGCGCGAAGATGCGCGAACGCGTCTTTCGCGACCCCGCGGCAAAGGCAGCGCTCGAGGGGATTCTGCACCCGCTCATACGCAAGGCGGCGCGCGAGCGCATCGCCGCAGCCCGCGCCCCCTACGTGATCCTCGTCGTGCCGCTCCTGCTCGAAACGGGGGCGTACCGGGACATCGTCAGGCGCGTGCTCGTGGTCGATTGTGATGAGGCGCAGCAGATCGCGCGCACCGCCCGGAGGAGCGGCCTCGCGCCGGCGGAAGTCCAGGCGATCATGGGGGCGCAGCTCCCGCGCGCGGCCCGCCTCGCCGCAGCGGATGACGTGCTGCGCAACGACGCGGATCTCGATACGTTGCGCCGGGATGTGGAAGCGCTGCACCAGAAGTACCTCGCGGCTGCGTCCGAGCACGTCCGCAAGACCTCCGCTTCTTCAGGCAAACCCTAAAGAACGCCAATGAAACCTTTATTTTTTGCGGGCTTTGGTGAATACTTAGCCGCAGTTTTCACCCCAACGCGACGGTTCCGGGCGCTGTGATCAGCTATGAGTATCCGCTAAGCGAGCGCGTACGCACGTTGTTGCGCCTCGAGGACCTGTACGATCGCACGGAGTACTTTCTCGCCAAGGCCGAGCCGCTCGAGCATCACGTCGCGCTGCTCTCTGTTTTCGAGATTCTGGAAGTGTCGAGCCGCGCTGACCTCAAGTCGGACCTCCTGCAGGAACTGGAACGCCAGAAACAGACGCTCGAATCGCTGCGCGGCAATCCCGAGATTTCCGAGAGGGCGCTCGACAGCGTGGTGTGGCAGATCGATCAGTCCTCGACGCGCCTTTTTCAGGCTTCGGGAAAAATCGGCCAGGAGCTGCGCGAGAACGACTGGCTGATGAGCATCAAGCAACGCACCAATATTCCGGGCGGCGCGTGCGAATTCGATCTGCCTTCGTACCACTACTGGCTGCAGCAGGGCGCGGAGCAGCGCCGCCGCGACCTCGAGCAGTGGGTTGCGCCGTTTCTCCCGATCCGCGATGCGATAGCCATCGTGCTGCGGCTGCTGCGCGAATCGGGCAAAACCTCATCGCAGGTCGCCTACCAGGGGGTCTATCAGCAGATGATGGCGGGCCGCGTGGCGCAGATGCTGCGCATCTCGCTCGCGCAGGAATACAATTGCGTACCGGAAATCAGCGCCAACAAGTACGCGCTCAACATACGTTTCACCACCCAGGAAGGCGGTCAGCGGCCACGCGCCGCGGACACCGACGTCGAATTCGAGCTGACCTTCTGCAGTCTGTAGTCCCCGCATGCAACGCAAGCCACGCATGGTGAATTGTCCCCAGTGCGGGAAGACGGCCCCATGGGACAAGTCCAATCCCTACCGTCCGTTCTGTTCCGAGCGCTGCAAGATGATCGACCTCGGCGCCTGGGCCTCGGAGTCGTATCGCGTGCCCGTGGTGGACGACAAGGAGGAGCCCGAAACGGGCGGGCACGGCGAGGAGCGTTGAGCTTCGGGCTTGGCGCTATGTCCACGCGCCGCGCATCATGCTGACCCCGTGCGCCCCCGCCTGCCAGGCGCGCGCGCAGTCGCGCCTGCCCATCCCGCCGAGCGCATACACCGGCAGCGGGAAATCACGGATCAACGAAGCGAAACCTTCCCAACCGAGTATCGCGGCACCGGGATGACTCGGCGTCGGGAGCACCGGACCTAGGACGATGAAATCCGCGCCCAGGCTAACCGCGCGTTGCAGCTCTGCGGCGTTGTGGCACGAGGCGCCGACCCAAGGCATGTCGGGACGCGAGTCGAGCTTCGCGAGGCGCGCGGAGTTGAGATGTACCCCATCGGCTCCGAGTTCGCGCGCGCGTGCCACCTCACCGTTGAACAACACCCGGGCGCCGTAACGGTGCGCCATTGCGATGAAGCTGCGCGCCAGAGTCGCCTCCTCGGGTTCGGCAAGCGCCGGCTCCCGGAACTGGACGAGCCGCAGTCCCGCCGCCAGCGCGCGCTCGGCGCGCTTCATGAATTCCCCGGCTCCCAAGGCGACCGCATGCGTGATGCCGTAGATCGACGGCAATTCGAGCGCGCGCAGCACAGGCCCGTTGGCAGGCAGCAGCGGCGAGACGGTCAGCCGGTGCGGCGACTGCCAGGCAAAGGCCTGCGCTTCCCTCCCATGCGGCGCGCCGTGCCACGCAACGACGCGGAAGAAACGCAGGCGCACCGCCGCGTGCTCGTAATCGTAATCGCGCGTGATCCACGGATACGCGCGCTCGACCTCGATGCCGAGCTCCTCGTGCAGCTCGCGGAAGAGCGCCTCCTGCGCGGATTCCCCGTCCTCCACCTTGCCGCCGGGAAATTCCCAGTAGCCCGCATACGGTTTGCCTGGCGGGCGCTGGGCGAGGAGAAAGCGGCCGTCATCCTTCATTACGACCGCTGCGGCAACGTCGATGCGCCGCCCGGGCCTCACTTGCGCCTGCTGCCCTCGCTTTTGAGCCGCTGCCGGCCCGCCCAATCGCGCGCGAACTGCCACGCGACGCGGCCGCTGCGCGAGCCGCGTTGCAGCGCCCATTGCAGAGCGGCGCGCCGGACGGCTTCCGCATCCCCGGCGGGCGCTTTGAAGTGCTCCAGCCACACCGCGACGATCTTCAGATACTCGTCCTGGTCGAAGGGATAGAAGGACACCCACAAGCCGAAGCGCTCGGAGAGCGAAACCTTTTCTTCGGAGGTCTCGCCCGGGTGGATCTCCTCTCCCACATGGCGGTACTCGAGGTTCTCCTGCATGAACTCGGGCATCAGATGCCGGCGGTTGGAGGTGGCGTAGATCAAGCAGTTCTCGGAAGCCGCGGCAACGGAGCCGTCCAGCACGACCTTCAAAGCCTTGTAACCCGGCTCGTCGGCGTCGAACGAGAGATCGTCGCAATAGAGTATGAAACGCTCCGGGCGATTGCAGATCCAGTCGACGATTTCCGGCAGATCCACCATATCGCGCTTCTCGACCTCGACGACGCGCAGGCCGCGCGGCGCGTACTTGTTGAGGAGCGCCTTCACAAGCGAGGACTTCCCGGTGCCGCGTGCGCCGGTGAGCAGAACGTTGTTCGCGGGGTAGCCCTCCACGAACTGGCGCGTGTTCTGCTCGACGAGCGCCTTCTGCTCGTCGATACCGCGAAGGTCCTTCAGCTCGATCCGATGGACGTTGCGCACCGGCTCGATCGCCCCGCGAGCGTCGCGCTTGCGCCAGCGGAAGGCGATCGATGCCTTCCAGTCGGTCGCCCTCGGCTCGGAGGCGAGCGCGCGCTCGAGGCGGCTCACCAGCATCTCCACCCGCCCCACGAGATTGGAATAGTCGTTCATGCTCAGCTGCGGTAATCGGCGTTGATGGTGACGTAGTCGTGCGAGAGGTCGCACGTCCACACCTGTTCGGCAGCGCTGCCGCGGTTGAGTACAATGCGCACGCTGATTTCGGCTCCCTTCATCACGCGTTGCCCGTCCTCCTCCGAGTAGCCCGCGTAGCGGCTGCCGTTCCGCACGACGAGCACATCGTTCAGGTGGAGATCGACCTTCTCCACATCGAGATCCGCGATGCCGGCGTAGCCGACGGCGGCCAGGATGCGCCCGAGATTGGGATCGGAGGCGAAGAACGCGGTCTTCACGAGCGGCGAATGGGCCACGGCATAAGCCACTTTCCGGCACTCCTCGCCGTCGCGCCCGCGCTCGACGCGCACGGTGATGAACTTCGTCGCGCCTTCGGCATCGCGAATGATCGCCTGCGCGAGTTCCACCGCGACTCCGGTGATCACCTCGCGCAGCGCCCCGTACTCGGCGCTGTCCGCTTTGTCGATCTCCGGCATGCCGCCGCGGCCCGTTGCGATGAGCATGAAAGCGTCATTGGTAGAGGTGTCGCCGTCGACCGTTATACGGTTGAAGGACTGTTCGGCTGCGCTCGCGACCGCAGTGCGCAGGAGCGGAAGGCTCACACGGGCATCGGTCGCGACGAAGCCGAGCATCGTCGCCATGTTCGGACGGATCATCCCGGCGCCTTTCGCGATGCCCGTCACGGTAATGCTCGTACCGCCCATCGAGGCACGCCGGGATACCGCTTTCGGAAGGGTATCGGTCGTCATGATGGCCTGAGCGGCGGGTAGCCAGTTACGCGTGTCGAGATCGGCAATGCACGCAGGCAATCCGTTCACGATCCGCTCCACCGGCAACGGCTCCATGATGACGCCCGTAGAGTAGGGCATTATCTGAGCCGAAGAACAGCCGAGCAGCACGGCAAGTTCGTTGCAGACCTCACGCGCCGCCGCGACGCCCGCCCTCCCCGTCCCCGCGTTCGCGTATCCCGTATTCACGACGAGCGCGCGGATGGATGCGGCAGGCT
>CAMPGR010000045.1 GCA_946885605.1 uncultured Pseudomonadota bacterium | reverse complement strand
GGTACTGACGTAGATTTCCGCCATTTCAGTTCCCATGGGCCAGGAGGGGCGCGCTAGCGTGGCGCCGCGAGTTCTTTCATCACGCCGTACAACGCATTCTGCGCCTCGAAGCCGATGCCCGGGCGCTGCGGCAACTCGATGCAGCCGTCCTCGACCGTCGCGTCGTCGGCGAATCCGGCGAAGATGCCGAACACGCCGGGATAGGCCTCGCATCCGCCGAGCCCGAAGCCGCCCACGATGTGCAGCGTCATCTGGTTCCCGCCATGGGGAAAGAGCGACGTGCGGCGCCAGCCGTGCTGCTCGAGCATGGCGAGCGTGCGGGAAAACTGCACGATGCCGTACGACTGCGGCACGTCGATCTGCAGAACGTCGCGATCGGCCCGCAATCCCCCGAAACGCACGAGATTGCGCACGTCCTGCGTCGAGAAAAGATTCTCGCCGGTCCCGATGGGCGGTTGATAGACGTCGACCACTTCTGCGAGCAGCGCGTAGTCGAGCGGATCGGTCGGCTCCTCGAACCAGCGCAGCTCGTAGGGCGCGAGCGCCCGTGCGTAGGCGAGCGCGCGATCGCGGTCGAATCCCGCGTTGGCATCGACCGCAAGTTTCGCGCTCGTATCGACGACCTTCAGCGCCGCCTCCACGCGCGCGATGTCTTCGGCGAGCGGCGCACCGCCCACCTTGATCTTCATCGTGGTGTAGCCCTGCCCGAGCTTCTCGCGTATTTCGTCCTGCAGCGCTGCAATCCCCTTCCCCGGCTCGTACCAGCCGCCGCCCACGTAACACGGCACCTTGTCACGCGCCCTGCCGCCGCTGTAGCGCTCCGCGAGCACGCGGTGCAGCGGCTTCCCTTCGATTTTCGCGACAGCATCCCAGCACGCGACTTCGATCGTACCGATCGCGACCGAGCGCTCGGTGTGCCCGCCCGGCTTTTCCCGCTGCATCATGCGGGCGAGTATCTTCTCGGGGTCGAGATTGTCCCCGGCCTCATTGAGCAGCGATTCGGGATCCGCTTTGAGGATGCGCGGAATGAAGCGGCTGCGCATCTGCGCGCCGCACGCATAGCGCCCCGTCGAGTTGAAGGCGAAGCCCGTCACGGGCTTGCCCTCGCGCATAACATCGGTGATGACGGCGACGACGGAGGTGGTCATCTCGCTGAAATCGAACACCGCATTGCGCAGCTGGGACTTGAGCGGGACGGCGGCTTCCCGAATCTCGCGGATTCTCAAGGCGAGCGGTGTTGCGCTACTGGACTTCGATCTTCGCGCTGCGGATCACCTTGCCCCACTTCTCGACTTCTTCCTTCACCTGTGCGCCGAACTCGTCAGGCGTATTCGCGATGATGTAGAAGCCCAGATCGACCACGCGCTTGCGCACGTCGGGCATCGCCATGATCTTCACGACTTCCGAATGCAGGCGGGTGACGATCTCCTTGGGCGTTCCCGCCGGCACCATGAGGCCCTGCAGCGTCTCCGCCTCCTGTCCCCTGTAGCCCGCTTCCGCCATGGTGGGCACTTCCGGCAACGCTTCCGAACGCTTGGCGCTCGTAACGGAGAGCGCGCGCAAGCGCCCCGCCTGGATATGCGGCGTCGTGGGCGGTAACGCAGTGCACCCGATCGGCACCTGGTTCCCGACCACAGCGGAAACAGCGGGTCCCGCGCCCCCATAGGGCACGGCGGTAAGATCCACCTTGGTGGTGAGCGCGAGCAGACGCGCCGACAGATCGGGGGTCGTCCCGATACCGGGTGTGGCGATGTTGAACTTGCCCGGATTGCCCTTCGCGCTCTTCACCAGCTCCGCGATCGACTTCACCGGCGAGGATGGATGCGCGGTGAATACGTTGGGCGATGCGGCGACGTTGGATATGAAGGCGAAACTCTTGAACGGATCGTAGGGAATTTTCCTGTAAAGGCTCGGATTGACGACGAAGCTCGAGCTCACGAGCAGCATCGTGTAGCCGTCGGGCGCCGCGTCCGCGGCGATGCCCATCCCGATGTTGCCGCCGGCGCCCGCGCGATTGTCGACGATGACCTGCTGCTTGAGCGTATTGCCGAGGTGATTCGCGATGAGCCGCGCGATGGTGTCAGTCGGGCCGCCCGGAGCAAAGGGCACGATCATGCGCACTGCCCGCGTCGGATAGTGCTGCGCGAACGCGAGGCCGCCCGCCATCACGCCTGTCATGCACGCCGCCGCAACAACCAGATACCGCTTCATAGCCTTCATTCGTTGTCCTCTGTTTGAGTTTTTCACTTCGCCGTAATCCCGGCTTCCCTGATGACCTTCGCCCACTTGGCATGCTCGGCCTTGATATGCGCTTCGAACGACTTCGGATCGCTCGGCGCAGGCTCGAGTCCCGAGTTCTGCAACTGCTTCTGCACCTGCTGCGTATTGATCACGGCGACTGCTTCCCGATACACCCGGTTCACGATGTCCTGCGGCGTTTTCGCGGGAAAGAGCAGTCCGAGCCACCCGGTCGCCGCGAACCCCGGGAAGCCCACTTCCGCGACGGCCGGCACATCGGGCAGGATTGCGGAGCGTTTGGGCGTGGTCACGGCGAGGCCGCGCAATTTTCCGGACTTCACGTGCGGTGCGCCCGAGGAGATGATCGAGATCAGGCACTCGACCTGCCCCGATATCGCATCCACCGCCGCCGGTGCTCCACCCTTGTAGGGCACGTGCACGATATCAATGCCCGCCGCTTTTTTGAAGAGCTCCGCGGAGAGGTGCGAGATGCTGCCCGTGCCCGGCGAAGCGTAATTCAGCTTGCCCGGCTGCTTCCTGCCGAGCGCGATGAACTCCTTGAGCGAGCGCGCCGGCACCGTGGGGTGCACGGCGATCAACGAGCTCACGTCCACTGCCTGCGTGACCGGCTCGAAATCGTTCAGCGGATCGAACGGCACTTTTCCGAGCAGCGCCGGGCTCATCGCGAGCGAGGCGACGGAGCCGAGCAGCATGGTGTAGCCATCGGGCGCACTGCGCGCGGCGAGCTCGGTGGCGATATTGCCGCCCGCACCCGGCCGGTTCTCGACCACCACCTGCTGGCCGAGACGCGCGCTCAATCCCGGCGCGATCGCGCGCGCGACAAGATCGTTGACGCCGCCGGCGGCATAGCCGACAAGGACGCGGATGGGTCGGTTGGGATAATTCTCAGCCGACTGCGCGGCAAGCGGCGCAAGAGCGGCGAGCGCAACGCCCAGCAGGCCTACGGCGGCGAAACGGCTCATACGAGCTTTCATCACTATCCTCCTCGTTGGTTTTTGTAATGGGCAACAACGAATGGAGCTCGGCGGTCTGCGAGCGGCAGCCTAGCCTTGTCATTTTAATGCAAGTGCGGTGCCCGCGCCGATTTCCGTCTATCATCGATCGGGCCCGCAATATGACCGCACCATGAATGAAGAAAGGGGGGTTCGCATGACTGCTGTAACACTGAAACAGTCCGAGTGCATCATCGACGCCATCCTCGCCCGCGGCCGGGAACTCGACTGCCGCCCGCTCAGCGTCGCGGTCACCGATCCCGGCGCGCGACTGAAGGCGTTCAAAAAGGAAGACGGCTCCGCCATGATGCGATTCGAAATGGCGATGGGCAAGGCGTACGCGGCGCTCGCGCTCGGGCGCTCATCGAGCCTCGTGCGCATGCGCGCCGAGGAGCGCCCGCTCTTCGTGAACTACCTCGTCGGCGCCTCGGGAGGCCAGCTCTTTCCCGAGGGCGGCGGCATGTTGATCCGCGACGACCGCGGCGAAGTGATCGGCGCCGTCGGCGTCACGGGAGACACCCAGGAGCGCGACGAGGTGCTCGCCGCGCACGGCATACGGGCCGCCGGCCTGAAAACGGCCGAGGACTGCGCGCACCTCGGCCACGCCGTGCGCCTCACCAACCGATAAGCGAAGCGCGCTACTGCAGGATCGGGACTTTGGAGTCCTTGACCACTTTCGCCCAGCGCGTCATCTCGCTGCGGATGAAGGCGGCAAACTCTTCAGGGCTGCTCGAAACGGTATCGAATCCCGCGCCCCGCATGCGCGATCGCATATCGGGCGAGGCCATCATCTTCACGAACTCGCCATTCAGCCGCGCGACGACAGGTTTTGGCGTGCCGGCGGGCGCGAGGATGCCGTACCAAGTCGTCACTTCGAAGTTGTCGTAGCCCGCTTCCCTGCTCGTCGGCACGTCGGGCAGCGAAGACAACCGCTTGGCGCTCAGCACCGCGAGCGGGCGCACCTTGCCGGCCTGGATGTGCGGCAGCGTCGGCGGCACGCCGATCGTCACCATATCGACCTGCCCGCCCATCATCCCGACCATCGCCATGTTGGACCCTTTGAAAGGAACGTGAACCAGGTCGATGCCCGCGAGCCCCTTCAGCATCTCGCTCGCGAGATGGTTGCTCGTGCCGAGCCCGCCGGAGCCGAAGTTGAGCTTCCCGGGGTTCTTCTTCGCGAGCTGCACCAGCTCCTTCAGCGATTTGGCGGGGACCGACGGATGCACCAATATGACGTTCGGAATGGTCGCGACGAGCGATATCGGCGCGAAATCGCGCACCGGGTCGTAATTCAATTTCGCGTAGAGCGCCGGGCTCAACGCGAGCGATGTGGCGCAAAGCGCGATCGTGTAGCCGTCGGGCGGCGACTTCGCTGCAATCTCGGCGCCGAGATTGCCGCCCGCGCCGGGGCGATTCTCGGGCACGACCGACTGGCCGACCTGCGTGGAGAGCTGTTGCGCGAGCATGCGCCCGAGAATGTCGGTCGGGCCGCCTGGCGGGAACGGCAGCACGAAACGCAGCGGCTTCGTGGGGTAACCGCCCGAAGCGCCCTGCGCCCAGAGCGGGCCGCTCACTGCACAAAGCCAGGCAAACATGCCGAAGATCATGCGGGCTCGCATTCTTCTTCTCCTAAACCTCAAGTGCCGTCACTGCGCCGTGATGCCGGCGTCCTTGATGATCTGCGCATAGCGCACTTTTTCGGCGCGGATGTGCTTCGCGAATTGTTCCGGCGAGCTCACCAGCGGATCCACGCCGGAGACGGCGAGGCGCTGCTTCACATCCGGCGCGGCGAGCGCCTTGTGGATCTCCGAATTGAGGCGGTTGACGACATCGCGCGGGGTGCCGGCGGGCGCCAGGATGCCATACCAGATGGAGACGACGAAATCTTTGAAGCCCGATTCCACGGCGGTGGGAACATTCGGCAGCGCCGGCACGCGCTTTTCGGAGAGTACCGCGAGTCCCCGCACCTTGCCCTGGTTCACGAGCGGTATGGCGCCCGGCACGGCCATCGTGCCCCAGTCCACCTGCCCGCTCATGAGCGCGACGAGCGCCGGGCCCGAGCCCTTGTATGGCACGTGGGTCATGTCGAGCTTGTAACGGCCCTTCAGCAGCTCACTCGCGAGGTGATTGGTGCTGCCGGCGCCGCTCGAGCTGAAGGTGAGCTTGCCCGGATTGCGTTGCGCGAGCGCGATCAGGTCCTTCAGATTCTTCGCCGGCACGGAATTGTGCGCAACGACGATGTTCTGGATTTCAGCGACGAGCGAGATCGGCGCCAGCTCCTTCTCGGCGTCGTAATTGAGCTTCTTGTAGAGCGACGGGCTGATCGCGATGGGCGGCGCGGTCAGCACGATGGTATAGCCGTCGGGCGGCGACTTCGCGGCCAGCTCGAGACCGATATTCCCTGCGGCGCCGGGGCGGTTGTCGGGCACGACCGATTGGCCGAGCTGCTCGCCGAGCTTTTGCGCGATGACGCGGCCCGTGATGTCGGTCGGTCCGCCCGGCGGGAACGGCAGTATCATGCGAAGCGGCCGCGCCGGGTAGTTCTGCTGCGCCCACGCCTGTGGCGCGAGCAGGCAAGCGGCGTAGAAAGCGAGCGCGAGCGCCCAACCGGACGGAAAGCGGAAAGTCCTGCTGACAACCATAGATCCTCCTTTTTAAGTAAGCCGCGTTCTTCGTGCGCGCGGCCTTCAATCACTCACAGTGGAAAACTCCGGGCGAGGAATGTTGCACGCCATTCCCGCTTTGTCAACGCCGACGTCGGTTCAATGGCCAAGGATACGGCTCAGGAAACGCTGCGCGCGCAAGCTGCGCGGTGCGGAAAAGAATTCCTCCGGCGGCGCCGACTCGACGATCTCGCCCTCGTCCATGAAAACCACGCGGTCCGCGACCGTGCGCGCGAAACCCATCTCGTGAGTGACCACGATCATCGTCATGCCGTCCGCGGCGAGTTCCACCATGACGTCGAGCACTTCCTTGATCATCTCCGGATCGAGCGCGGATGTCGGCTCGTCGAACAGCATGAGCTTGGGCCGCATGCAAAGCGCGCGCGCGATCGCGACCCGCTGCTGCTGTCCGCCTGAAAGCTGTCCCGGATACTTCGCCGCCTGCTCGGGAATGCGCACGCGCTCGAGGAGCTGCATGGCGAGCGAATTCGCCTCGTGTGCCGGCATCCCGCGCACCCAGATCGGCGCGAGCGTCAGGTTCTCGAGCACGGTGAGATGCGGAAAGAGATTGAAGCTCTGGAAAACCATCCCCACCTCGCGCCGCACCGCATCGATCGCCCGGAGATCTTCGGTGAGCTCGATGCCGTCCACCACGACGCGTCCCGACTCGTGCCCTTCCAGCCGGTTGATCAGGCGGATCATGGTGGACTTGCCGGAGCCGGACGGGCCGCAGACCACGTATTTCTCGCCGCGGCCCACCGCGAGGTCGATATCCTTCAGTACATGAAAGTCGCCGAACCACTTGTTGACCTTGTGCATCTCGACCATGGCCAGCGTACTCATCGCCGTCTTCCTTCCTCCGCTAGCGCGAGCTCCTGCTCCAGATTGCGGCTGTAGCGCGACATGGCGTAGCAGAACATGAAGTAGACGACGGAAGCGAAGAGGTACGCTTCCACGCCGAAGCCCGACCATGCCGGGTCGGTGAGCGCGATCTTCACCGTCGAAAGGAGATCGAAGAGCCCGATGATGAGCACGAGAGACGTGTCCTTGAAGAAAGCGATGAAGCTGTTCACGAGCGGGGGAATCGCGACACGCAGCGCCTGGGGGAGGATGACGAGGCGCATCTTCTTCCAATAGGAGAGTCCCAACGCGTCCGCTGCTTCGTACTGCGCTCGGGGTATCGCCTGCAGCCCGCCGCGGACGATCTCCGCAAGATAGGCCGCCGCGAACAGGATGAGGGCGATCTGGGCGCGCAACAGCTTGTCGATCGTGACGTCGGAGGGCAGAAAGAGCGGCAGCATCACCGAGGCCATGAAGAGCAGCGAGATGAGCGGCACGCCGCGGACGAGCTCGATGAAGCCGACGGCGAGCCCTTGCAGCACCGGCATGTGCGAGCGTCGCGCGAGCGCGAGCAGAATCGCGAGCGGAAACGCGCAGCCGATGCCGAACGTCGTGAGGATGAGCGTGAGCGTGAGGCCGCCCCAGCGCTCGTTCTCGACGTAGGGCAGACCCGGCACGCCGCCCCACATCAGCACGCCAATGGCGAGCAGGCCGAAGATCCATACGATGGCGAGCCGCCAATGCCAGAACGCGCGAACGAGGCTCGCCACCCAGAGCGCAACGAGCAGCAGCGCTGCGAGCGCCGGGCGCCAGTGCTCCTCGTACGGATAGGTGCCGAACAGGATGAAGCGATGCTTGTCGGCGATGAGCGCCCAGCATGCGCCGGCGCCTTCCGCCCGGCACGCCTTTGAATCGGGCGCGCGCCATACCGCATCGACGAAGGCCCAATCGATGAACGGGGGCAGCGCCTGCCACGCGAGATAAAGCATCGCGAGCGTGACGGCGCCGCTCAGCGGATTCGAAAAAAGGTTCGCCCGCATCCACCGGAAGGGGTCGGACCCCAGAATAGGGTCTGACCCCTTATTTCGGGAGATGGAGACGTCCGGCGGCATTACCGCTCCTTCAGCGCGACGCGCGCGTTGTACCAGTTCATCAATGCGGAGATCGATAGGCTGATCGCAAGATAGACCAGCATGATGATCGCGATGCCTTCGATCGCCTGCCCGGTCTGGTTGATCGCCGTGTTGGCGATGGAAACGATATCCGGATAGCCGATCGCCACCGCGAGCGAGCTGTTCTTGGTGAGGTTGAGATACTGGTTGGTGAGCGGCGGCACCATGGCGCGCAGCGCCTGCGGCAGCACGACGAGCCGCAACGCGAGACGCCGGCGGAGCCCCAGCGCATAGGCGGCCTCGAACTGCCCATACGGGATCGCCAGGATCCCCGCCCGTACGATCTCGGCGATGAACGCCGCCGTGTAAAGGATGAGGCCACCCGCCAGCGCCGCGAACTCGGGCGTGATCGATGCGCCGCCCGAAAAGTTGAAACCCGAGAGGCGCGGTACATCGAGCTCGAACGGCACACCCGCGGCGAGGTACGCGAGCGCGGGCGGGACAAGAGCGAGCGCGAGGCCGATCTCGAGCGCGGGCAGCCGGCGCCCCGTCGTCGCCCGCCGCCGCGCCGCCCACCGCGCGAAGCTCCATGCAGCGACGATGCCGGCGATCAACGCGAGGAGGATCCAGGTGTACGCGGGATGCGGCGCGGGTGCCGGCAGGAAGATGCCGCGATTGGAAAGATAAAAACCGGGCAAAGGCTCGAGCGCCGCGCGCGGCGCCGGGAGATACTCCGTGATCACGGCGTACAGAAAGAAGAGGTGCACCAGCAGCGGCACGTTCCGGATGAACTCGATGTAGCCGGCGGCGAGCCGCGCAAGGAGCCAGTTGCGCGACAGGCGCGCGAGCCCGATGAGCGTCCCGAGCACGGTGGCGGCGACGATGCCCACAATCGCCACGCGCAACGTGTTCGCGAGACCCACCGCGAGCGCTTTGAGATAGGTATCGGCAGGGGTGTACGAAAAGAACGTCGTCTCGCCGATCGCGAAGCCCGCCTCGCGCATGAGAAACGCGAAGCCGCTCGCGATACTGCGCTCCGCGAGGTTCTCCAGCGTGTTGGATACGAGAAACCACCCGAGGGCGAGCGTCGCGCCGAGCGCCGCGGCCTGATAGACGAGCGCGCGAAAGCGCGGGTCGCTCGGCTCGAGCCTCATTCGTGAGCGTTACCGGATCGGCGGGGCGTAGATGAGCCCGCCCTGGTTCCACAAGCGGTTGAGCCCCCGCTCGAAGCCGAGCGGCGCCAAGTTGCGATCGAAGCTCTCGCCGTAGTTGCCGACCTGCTTCACGATGTTATACGCCCAGCGATTGCCGAGGCCCAACCCTTTGCCGATGTCGCCGATGGCGCCCACGAAGCGCTGGATCGACGGGCTCGCGCTCTTGAGATGCTGATCGACGGTCTTCGACGTGAGGCCCAGCTCTTCCGCCTCGATCATCGCATAGAGCGACCACTTGACGATATCGAACCAGCGGTCGTCTCCGTGCCGCACCGCCGGCCCCAGCGGCTCCTTGGAAATGATGTCCGGCAGGATCACGTGGTCTGCCGGATTGGGGGTCCGCGAGGCGCGGATCGCGACGAGCCCAGAGACGTCCGTCGTGTAGACGTCGCAGCGCCCGGCGAAATACGCGTTCAGCACTTCCTCGAGCTTCTCGATCACGACCGGCTTGAACTTCATCTTGTGGGCGCGAAAGTAATCCGCGAGATTGAGCTCGTTGGTGGTGCCCGGCTGCACGCAGATGGTGGCGCCATTCAGCTCCCTGGCGCTTTTCACGTTCAGTTTCTTCGGCACGATGAATCCCTGGCCGTCGTAGTAGTTGACGCCGACGAAGTTGAGCCCGAGCCCGGTGTCGCGCGTGATGCTCCACGTCGTATTGCGCGCAAGGAGATCGATCTCGCCCGATTGCAGCGCGGTGAAGCGCTGCTGCGAGGTGAGCGGCGTATAGCGCACCTTGGTTGCGTCGCCAAAGACCGCCGCCGCCACCCCGCGGCACAAGTCCACGTCGAGCCCGCGCCACACGCCTTTGGAGTCGGGCTGGGAAAACCCGGCGAGCCCCGTGTTGACGCCGCACTGGAGATAGCCGCGGCCGCGCACGTTCTCCAGGGTGGACTGCGAAGCGGCCGGCATGGCAGCGAGCGCCGCCATCGCTCCAACGACCATCGTGAATTTGTGCATGGGCTTCCTCAGTTCGAAAAGCGGCGATTCAATTCCGCGACCTGTTCGGGTGTGAGCAGCCGCAGCGGCTGACCTCTCAGGAGCAGCATGAGCTTCGCGGTTTGCTCGAGCTCTTCGATCGCATTGACCGCGGCATCGAGCGTTGCGCCCGCGACCACCGGGCCGTGGTTGGCGAGGAGGATCGAATGATGCTTTCGGGCGAGCTTGCGCACCGCTTCCGCGAGCGACTCGTCACCCGGGGGATAGTACGGCGCGAGGGCGAGCGCTCCGACCTGCATGATGGCGTATGCCGTGATCGGCGGAAATACGTTGTCCGGATCGATGTCTGCCAGGCACGATACGGCGACCGCGTGCACCGAATGCAGATGCACGACTGCTCCGGCGCTTCGCTCCCGATACATGGCGATGTGCAGGAACGTCTCCTTGGACGGCTTGTCTCCGCCCAAGAGTGTGCCGTTCGCATCGAGCCGCGAGAGGCGCGCGGGATCGAGCCGCCCCAGGCAGGAATTGGTCGGCGTCATCAGCCAGCCGTCGCTCAACTTCACGCTGATATTGCCCGCGGAGCCGTGCGCAAGCCCGCGTTCGTATAGCGAGCGGCCGATGTCAACGATGTGTTCGCGGAGCGCGTTCTCGTTCATGCTGTTTTCATGTGTTCGTTAAAGCTTCGTTTGCGCTTTTCAGCCTGGCGAAAGCCTTCAGGAAAAAATCGTCGCTGCCGAAATTGCCCGACTTGAGCGCGAGCGCAAGCGGCGTCGCGTCGAGGCTTGCCGTCCACGGCACGCCGGGATCGATCTCCGCGCCGATCGCGACCCCTTCGATACCCAGCGCACTGACGACCGCTCCCGACGTCTCTCCGCCGGCGACGACCAGCCGTCGCACGCCCATCGCGACGAGCCCCTTCGCGATCTCGCCCATCGCCTCTTCGATCAGCGCTCCGGCGCGCTCGCGTCCGAGCGCCGCCTGCGCTTTCGCGACCGCCGCGGCATCCGCCGTCGAATAGACAAGGATCGGCCGCTCCTCGAGCCGCGGTCGTGCCCACTCGAGCGCTTCACGCACCACGTCGACCGTGCGGAGCTCAATGGGGTCGAGCTCGAACGCGCCGCACTCGCGCTTCCTCGCTTCCACTTGCCGCTGCGTCGCTGCCGAACAGCTTCCCGCGAGCACGGCCGCCTTGCCCGTAATGGCGGGCCATGCCGCCGCCGCGCGTCCGTCGAGCAGCCCTGAGCGCCGGAAGTTTCCCGGGAGACCGAGCGCAAGATCCGATCCTCCAGTCAGAAGTGCGAGATCGCTGCACGCTTCCCCCAGCGCCACGAGATCCGCATCGGTGAGCGCATCGGCGATCGCGATGCGCACGCCGTCTGCCGCGAGACGCGCCGCCGCTTCGCGTATCGCGGCGCCGCCCTGCCGCACGATGTCGTGCGCGATCAGTCCTACGCGGCCCTTGCTCTGCCGCTGGAGCACGCGGACGAGCGAAGGATCCGTCATGGGCGTGAGCGGATGATGCCGCATGCTGGATTCGGAGAGGAGCGCATCGCCGACAAAAAGATAGCCGCGGTACACCGTGCGGCCATTGGTCGGAAATGCGGGGCATGCAATCGTGAACGGCGCGCCAAGCGCCGCGAGCAGCGCCTCGGCCACGGGCCCGATGTTGCCGGCGTCCGTGGAATCGAATGTCGAGCAATACTTGAAGTAGAACTGCCGTGCGTTCGCGCGCCTGAGCCATTCGCGCGCGGCGAGCGACATGCTGACCGCTTCGGTTGCGGGATTGGAACGCGACTTGAGCGCGACGACGATAGCATCGGCATCCGGCACGGCGAGATCGTCGCGCGGCACGCCGAGCAGCACGGCCGTCGCCATGCCCTGCCGCGTCAACGTATTGGCGAGATCGGTGGCGCCGGTGAAATCGTCGGCGATGCAACCGAGCAGCACGGACATTTCTTAAGCCGTCACTCCGACGAGAGTCGAAATCCCGACGCTACTCCGCGCGGATCTTTGCCGCCTCCGCAACCTTGGTGTACTTCGCAAGCTCGGACTTGAAGAATGCCACGGTCTGATCGGGGCTCGTCGCCACGATTTCGGCGCCGAGAGAAGCCATCCGTTCCTTGACGTCGGGCAACGCGAGCGCCTTGACCATCTCCTGGTTGAGCCGCAGAACGATGTCACGCGGCGTCCTGGCTGGCGCAACGGCGCCGTACCAGGTGCTCATGACATATCCGGGGACCGTCTCGCCGATGGTCGGCACGTCGGGCAATACTGCGGCGCGCTTCTCCTTGGTGACTGCGATCGCCCGCACGCGTGCCGCGCGGATGTGCGGAATGATCGGCGGCATGGTGCTGAAGCTCGTGATGACGTGCCCCGCGACGAGGTCGATCGCGATCGGACCGCCGCCCTTGTACGGCACCATGAGGAGGTTCGTCTTCGTCATCATCTTGAACATCTCGCCCGCGAAGTGCTCGGGGCTCGCGACACCGGAGGTCGCGTAGGTGAGCTCCCCCGGTTTCGCGCGCGCAAGCGCGATCAGCTCCTTCACGGTCTTCGCCGGCAGCGAGGGATGCGCGGCGAGCACGTTCGACACGTCGGAGACGACCGTGATCGGAGTGAGATCGCGCTCGATGTCGTAGCCTAGGTTCTTGTACACGGGCTTGCTCATGATGTGCGCGACCGACATGAAAAGTAGGGTGTAGCCGTCGGCGGGCGCTTCGGCCGCGAGCTTGGCGGCGAGATTCGCGTTGGCGCCGGGACGGTTCTCGACGATGAACTGCTGCTTCATCGATTCCGACAGCTTCGCCGCCACGGTGCGCGCCATGATGTCGGTCCCTCCCCCGGGTGCGAAACCGACCAGTATCCGCACCGGCTTCGCGGGATAGGCCTGCGCGATCGCGGCACCCGAGCTGCAAGCAGCCGCTCCCGACAGCAGCGCCGCAATGGCCGTTCTCGTACGAGTGAATCTCATGCCGTTTCCTCCTGTGTCATTTCTGTTTAGCGGAGGCGCGGGTTACCGCTCATTCCACGCGCGTGCCGGACTCCCTTATCGCCTTCGCGTACTTGGCGCTCTCCGCGCGCACGAACTTCGCGAACGCTTCCGGCGCGTTGCCCACACCTTCCGACCCCAGCTGCTTGAGACGCTGCTCGATATCGGGCAACTTCAGTATGCGCACGAGCTCGCGGTTCCACTTGGCGATGATCGGCGCGGGCGTACCGGCCGGCGCGTGCATCGAATACCAGGCGTTCACTTCGTACCCCGGCACGCCGGCCTCGGTGAAAGTCTGCAAGCTGGGATACTCCGGCAGCCGCGCCGAACGCGCAATCGCGAGCGCCTTGAGGCGTCCCGCGCGCACGTGCGGCAGGATGGACGCCGCGGTGTCGAACATCATGGTCGTCTCGCCGCCAATCAGCCCCGCGATGGCGGGCCCGCCGCCCTTGTACGGCACGTGGAGCAGCTTGATGCCGGTCATGGAAGCGAAGATGACCCCTGCCATATGGGGCGGCGTGCCGTTGCCGCCGGATGCAAACTTGAGATCGCCCGGCTTCGCCTTGGCGAGCGCGATCAGCTCTTTCACCGAATTGACGGGCACCGCGGGATTCAGGCACAGCACGGTGGGCGCGATGGCAAGAAGCGTGATGGGCGCGAAATCCCTGATCGGATCGTAGCCCGGCTTGCTGTACAGATTGGGGGAAATCGCGTGCGTGGCGATCGAGGAAAGCAGAATGGTGTAGCCGTCCGGCACTGCGCGCGCCGCGAGGGCCGTCCCGATCGTGGTGCCCGCTCCACCGCGATTGTCCACGACGATTTGCTGCCCCCACGCTTCGGTCAACTTCGCGCCGAACATGCGCGCAAGCGTATCGTTGCCCCCGCCCGGCGGATACGGAACGATGAGGCGCACGGGCTTCGTCGGATAATCCTGGGCCGCGGCAGCAGCCTTCTGGGCGAGGGCGCTTCCCGTCATCGCAATCGAGAGGAACATCGATGTTGCAAGAGCCGCAGGCCGCATGGGCTTTCCTCCTCGCTACGGTTGCCCGTGACACGAAGCGCGTGCTAAATTTTGTTCAGGCTTCGCAGTGCGCATCATACATCAAGCCCCCCTCTCACATTCACGCCAGGATGAACCTTCATGCACGTGCTCGTACTGCCCGGTGACGACATCGGCCCCGAAATCACCGCAGCGGCCCTCGCCGTAGTGAAGCGCGTGGACGAGCTGTTCTCGCTCGGCCTCGAGCTTGAAACACAGGATGTCGGCATGGCGAGCTACCGCAAGAGCGGCACGACATTGCCGGAAAAGGTCATCGAGGCCGCGATCGCTGCGGACGCGGTGATCCTCGGGCCATGCGGCATGACAGAGTACCCGCCGCGCGAAGCGGGTGGCATCAACGTGCCCGGGACCCTCCGCAAGCGGCTCGACCTTTACGCCAACATACGTCCGGCGCGCAGCCGCCCGGGACTGCCGGACGCGCGCCCGGGTCTCGATTGCCTCATCGTGCGCGAGAACACGGAGGGTTTCTATTCCGACCGCAACATGTACCTCGGCAACGCGGAGTTCATGCCCACGCCCGACGTTGCGCTTTCGGTGCGCAAGATCACGGCCCACGCCTCACGGCGCATCGCGCGTGTCGCTTTCGAGTACGCGAAGCGGCGGCGCAAGCGAGTCACCGCGGTAGGGAAGCGCCATGTGCTCCAGCTCACCGACGGCGTCTTCATCCGCGAAACCGAGGCGGTCGCGGCGCAGCATCCCGACATCGCGTGGCGCGAGATGGACATCGACGCCATGGCGGCCGACATCTACTCGCGTCCCGAGCGCCACGACGTGATCCTCATCACCAATATGTTCGGCGACATCCTGTCGAACGCCGCGGTCGCGATGTCCGGGAGCCTCGGCCTCGCTGCGGCGTTGAACGCAGGCGACGAGCACGCGGTGGCGAACGCCGGTCACGGATCGGCACCCGATATCGCGGGCAAGGACATCGCGAACCCGACCGGTCTCATCCTCTCGTGCGCGATGCTGCTCGACTGGCTCGGGCATCACCACAACCGCGACGATCTGAAAAACGCCGCACGGTGCATCGAGAACGCAGTGGACGCGGCCCTTGCCAATCCCGCACACCGCACCGTCGACCTGGGCGGGAGCGCCGGCACACGCGCGTTTGCCGCCGCGGTCGTCGGCGAGCTGGAGAAATGCGCCCGGGCGCCGGCCTGAGCGTCGAAAGCATGTACAATACGCGGTCTTTTTTTGCACCCCGTATGCATGTCGTCGCCGCGTATTGCCCTCATCCACGCCACACCGGTCGCGATCGAGCCGATCGTCAACGCATTCCGGCGCCTGTGGCCTGAAGCGCGCACCACCAATCTCCTCGAGGACTCGCTCGCGCCCGATCTCGCTCAAGCGGGGCGCATCACAACCGAGATCATCGAGCGGTTCGTGAGCCTTGCACGCTATGCGCACGGCTGCGGCGCGGAAGCGATACTCTTCACCTGCTCCGCCTTCGGCCCCGCCATCGAGGCAGCGCAGGCCGCGCTGCGCATACCGGTGCTCAAGCCCAACGAGGCAATGTTCGACGAAGCGCTTGCCGCGGGGAGCTGCATCGGGCTGCTTGCGACATTCGCGCCCAGCATACCGGCGCTCAAGGCGGAGCTCGAGCACATCGCCCGGCAGCGCGACTTGAGGCTCGACATCCGCGCCCAAGCCATCCCTGCCGCACTCAAAGCCCTGCACGCAGGGCAGGCCGAAGAGCACGATCGCCTGATCGCGGAGGCGGCGGACGAGATCGGAGCGTGCGATGCGCTCATCCTCGGGCAGTTTTCGATGGCGAGCGCAGCGGCGATGATCCCCGAGCGGCCGGGACGGCTCGTGCTGACGAGCCCCACGTCGGCCGTGATGCAGCTTAAACGGGTACTCGCGTCCTGACCTGCAAATAAAAACGGGTTACGGACTTCGCTCCGTAACCCGTTCTCCGAACCGGGGTCAGATCACTCGGGCTTGATCCCCGCTTCCTTCACAACCTTCACCCAGCGGTCGTAATCCTTGCGGATGCGCTCGGCGAATTTCGCGGGTTGCCCGCCGGATGGCGCCATCCCCTGCTGCTCAAGGTTCTTTTTCATGTCGGCCTGCTGAATCATCTTGTTCACCCCGCCGTTCAGCTGGTCGATGATGGGCTGCGGGGTGCCGCGCGGCGCCATGACGCCGAACCACAGTTCCACCTCATATCCCGGCAAGGTTTCGGCAACCGTCGGCGTGTCGGGCAGCGAGTACCAGCGCTTCGCCGTAGTCACCGCAAGCGGCCGCAGCTTGCCCGTCTTGAAGTGAGGCACGGTCGGCAGGAGGCTCCCCACGATGAGTTGTGCGCGGCCTGACAGGAGATCGGCCATCGCCGCACCGGTGCTCTTGTACGGGACGTGAATCATCTTGAGCTTCGCCATGCTGGCGAGGAGCTCGGTCGCCATGTGCGTGAGACCGCCCACGCCGCTCGAGGCGTAAACGAGCTCGCCCGGCTTCGCGCGAACCATCGCGATGAACTCCTTCGTCGTCTTCGACGGCAGCGAAGGATGCACCGACAGCACGAACGGCGTGTAGCCGACTTCCGCCACCGCAACGATGTTGTTGATCGGGTCGAATGCCGGCTGGTGCGTGGCGGAGGTCGCGGAGAAGCTTCCCGACATGATCATGATGGTGTAGCCGTCGGGCGTCGCCTTCGCGGTCTGCTCCATGCCGATCAGGCCCGCCGCGCCGCCGCGGTTCTCCACCACGAACTGCTGCTTGAAGATCTCCGTGAACTGCGCCGAAACCTGGCGCGCGGTGATATCGCTGCCTCCGCCCGGGGCGAACGGCACGATGACGCGCACCGGCTTCGTGGGATATTGCTGGGCGAATGCGGGCAGCGCGGCGAACAGGGCGGCCGCAGCGAGCGCGAGCGCGCCCAAGGTCGTGCGCCGTGGAGACTTGCGTTTCATGACCACTCTCCTTCTCTTGTTTTTGGGCAACGAGTTCAGAAACGGAATAGATGAATAGAACGTAACGAAAGGACAAGGTTCGCGCGACAGGCGGGTATGGCTGCGCGTCCCCGTTACCGCATTCTACAGCGCTTTGCCTGTCGCGTGGCGGCCGGCGCCGGCTACCACGAAAACGCGTCAGGCGGCCTCTGCCTGCACGTCACCCTTGCGGGCGGACCAGAGATCGAGCTCGCGATCGTGAAACGCGGCGAGTCCCGGCCGGTGGCCGATGCTGATGACCGTGGTGCCGGGCAGCCTTTGCTTGAGCAGCCGATAGAGCGCCGTTTCGGCAGGCGCGTCGAGCGCGCTCGTTGCCTCGTCGAGCATCAGCCAGTCGGGTCTTTGCAGGAGCGCCCGGCAAAACGCGATGCGCTGCTGTTCCCCGACGGAAAGCTCGAGCGCCCAGTTCTTGAGCTCGTCCAGCCGCCGTGCAAGATGCGAGAGCCCGCAGTCGGCCAGCGTGCCCGTCAGGTCCTCGTCGCGATATCGGGCCGCCTGATCGGGATAGCTCAACACCGCGCGCAGGCTGCCGACCTGCAGATAGGGCTTTTGCGGCAAAAACATCACGCGCGCGTCGCGGGGCACCTCGATGCACCCGTCCCCGAACGGCCAGATGCCCGCCATCGCGCGAAAGAGCGTGCTCTTTCCCGCACCGGAAGGCCCCGTCACCAGCACCGCTTCGCCGGGCGAGAATCGCTCGCTCGCGCCTTCGAGCAGCACCCGTCCATCGGGAAGCTGGAGCCGCACGCTGTCGAGCACGATGCCGGGCACATCGCTCGCGCGCTTCTGCGCGACGCCCGGGCGGTGAGCCGCCTCGTTGCATGCGCGCTCGATCGCGTTGTGAAACCCGATCAGGCGATCCACCGTCGCCTTCCACTCCGCGAGCCGGTGATACACATCGACGAACCACGATAGCGACGACTGGACGTAGCTGAAGGCGGAGGCCGTCTGCATGAGCCCGCCGAGCGGAATCGCGCCGGAGAAAAAGCGCGGGGCGACGACGATATACGGAAAGATGACCGCGGCCTGGCCGTAGCCGTAAGTGAAGGCGCTCAGCCGCTTGCGGCGCCGCATGATGTCCCACCAGTTGGCCATGACGGCACCGAACCGCGCAACGAACGCGCGCTTCTCGTCCGCTTCGCCCTGATACAGCGCAACGCCTTCCGCGTTCTCGCGGAAACGCACGAGCGAATAGCGCAGATCGGCCTCGAATCGCTGCTGATCGTAATGCAGCCGGATGAGGGGCTTTCCGATGCGGTGCGTAAGCCAGGTGCCGCCGATCGCGTAAAGGAGCGCCGCCCACACGAGATAGCCCGGGATGGTGAACGAGGTGTCGCCCAGCGCCAGCGAGAGCGAGCCGGAAAGGCTCCACAGGATTGCGATGAACGAGACGAGCGTCACGACGGTGCTCATGAGATCGAGGGTATAGGTGAGCGTGAGATCGGCAAAGAGGCGCAGATCCTCGGCAATGCGCTGGTCGGGGTTGTCGGTGCTGCGGTCCGTGAGCTGCAAACGGTAATACATGCGCCCGTCGAGCCAGCGGTGGAGGTAGCGCTCGGTGAGCCAGCGGCGCCAGCGGACTTGCAGCAGCTGGCGCAGATAGAACGCATACACCGCCATGAAGATGTACGCGCCGGCGAGCCAGCTGAACTTCAGGAGCTGCGTCAGGAATTCAGATTGGTTCTTGTCCTGCAGGGTATTGAAGAACGCGTTCTGCCAGTGATTCAGCTCGACGTTGACGTAGACGATGCCGAGATTGAGCGCGATCACGGCAGCGAGCAGCAGGCGCGCCATGCCCCGCTCCTCGGAGAACCAGTACGGGCCGGCCAGCGCCCACAGATCGCGCACGAACGCCTTGGTGGTCGGTGCCACGGCGCCTTATCCCTCCCCTGTCTTTCACCGCCATGTTTACCGATCTCTGCTCGCCGTGCAAAGGCGTGAAGGCACACCGCGGACCCCATTCTGACGCACGGCGCCGCCGCGCCGACGAACGGCGGGTCTTCTATTGATTCTCGTGCAAATGGTTGCCAACCATCTGCACCACAAATCTCCCCTCGCCCGTGACACGGGAGAGGGGCGGGGGTGAGGGCAGAGCGGCGTCAGTCATTTCTACGACGCTCGTTAATCCTCGCCGAGAAGGTCGCGTGCGGTCAGCTCGCACACGTACTCGCGCTCGCTCGCCGTGAGCTCCGGTATGGCGTCGATCGAGCCGATCGGATCGTCCGGCATCATGTCGAAGGGATGATCCGTGCCAATGGCGACACGGTTGGCGCCCGCAATGTTGATGAGATGCCGCGCCGCCTGCGGGTCGTGCGTGAGGCAGTCGAAATAGAAGCGCTTGAAGAGCTCGCGCGGCGAAGTCTGCGTATTGACCTTGGGTTCCGGGCGCGCCTTGTGCCCGTGCGCAAAGCGGCCGATCTGGTACGGCATGAAGCCGCCCCCGTGCGCACACAATATCCTGAGGGTCTTCAGCTCGTCGAGCGCGCCGCTGAACATGAGATGCGCGATCATGAGCGTGGTATCGAGCGGAAAGCCGACGAAGTTGCGCAGGTAATACGCATCCATTCCGCCCTGCGCGAGGCACTGGTAGGGGTGGGCAAAGATGAAGCACCCCATCTGCTCGATCGTTCTCAGCACCTTGCGGAACTTCTTGTGGGCGAGCGCCACGCCTTCTATCGATGTTCCCATCTCCACCGCCTTGAACCGGTATTCCTTCACCACGCGCTCGAGCTCGGTGATGGCGGCGTCGGGGTCCTGCATCGGCAAATGCGCCATGCCGCGCAGCCGGTCGGGACGCTTTGCGACCATCTGCGCGATGCCGTCGTTCGCGAGCTTCGCTGCGGCAAGCCCCGCATCGGGCGAGAGCCAGTAGAAGTAGATCGGCGGGCCGACGGAGATCGCCGCGATGTCGATCCCCTTGCGGTCCATCCATTCGAACTTGGCATCGACATCGTAGAAATCGGCGACCAGCTCCGTCATGCGACCGTGGCTGTCGAAATAGCGCTTTCCGCCCTTCTCCTCGATGCGCGTGCCGAAGCGATCGGGGTTGCGAATGATGGCCTCTATGACGGTCGGCGGGATGACGTGATTGTGGAGATCGATATTGGCCATGGTCTCTTTGCTCCTTTGGCTCGCATTCTAGTTGCACGGCGCGCGACGCGACAACCGCCCGAGCAGCATTCCGGCGGTCAGGTCTGATATGTGGACGAGGCGCGGTCGGCGTGGAGGATCTCGGGTAACATCCGCACCCCAGGAGGAACAGCCATGAACGAGATCAGACGCGTGGTCACCGGCCACGACAAGCATGGCAAGGCGGTCGTCATATCCGATGGCCCCGTGCCGACGGTGCACAGCAACCCGATACGCCCGGGGCAGCTTTCCTTCGAAGTGTGGAAGACCCACGCGATGCCCGTCCCGATCGCGGCGGAGGAGCGGGAACCCACCACAGGACCCCGCTCGCTGCAGCCGCCGAAACGCGGAACCGTTTTGCGCATTTCCGTCGTGCCGCCGGAAACCGAGGAAACGCGCGGGCTCACACCCGAACAGGCACGCGAGCTCTTTCGGAAGAGCGGCGCCGGCGAGGCCTCGACTTATGGCCGCGGTGGCCGCCACCCCATGATGCACCGCACGGAAACCGTCGATTACGCCGTCGTTCTCGACGGCGAAATCACGCTGATTCTCGACGACGAGGAAGTCCATCTCAAGACCGGCGATGTCGTCATTCAGCGCGGCACGAGCCATGCCTGGAGCAACCGTTCGGGCAAGCCGGTCAGGATGCTCTACGTCCTGATCGACGGCGATTTCGCGCCGGAGCTCGACGGAAAGTTCTGGACCGGAGAATAACTCGCAGCCACATCAGACCAAACCCATCCCCGCCCCCGCCCTCCCCTTGAAGGTCCTTGAAGGGGAGGGAGATCACGTCTTTTGCGCTTCAAGGGAAGGCGGCCGGCGAGCTCGACCGTTGCTTCGCGGCCCCGGATGTGGAATTCGTCGATGGGCGCGAGGGGAAACAGCGACTGCGAGTGCATTATAATGAGCGCCTTTTTCGGCAGAACGACCTCATAAGGGCTGCGCTGCAGCGCGCCCGTCCGTTCAATCCGTAACTCTGCGGCAGATCAGCGTGCATCGTTATCAATCCCTCGAAGACTTCATGGAGCGGGTTCGCCGCCGCGACCCCGACCAACCGGAATACCAGCAGGCCGTGCGCGAAGTGATGGACAGCGTGTGGCCTTTCATCGCCGCGCATCCGCGTTACGCGGAGCACGGGCTGCTCGACCGGCTCGTCGAGCCCGAGCGCCTCATCCAGTTTCGCGTCTCATGGGTGGACGACACCGGCACGACGCAGATCAATCGCGCGTGGCGCGTCCAGCACAGCTCGGCGATCGGCCCCTACAAGGGCGGGATGCGGTTTCATCCCACGGTGAATCTCTCGATACTCAAGTTCCTCGCGTTCGAGCAGACCTTCAAGAATGCGCTCACGACGCTCCCCATGGGAGGCGGGAAGGGCGGGTCCGATTTCGACCCGAAAGGCAAGAGCAATGGCGAAGTGATGCGCTTCTGCCAGGGGCTCATGACGGAGCTCTATCGCCATCTCGGCCCGGACACCGACGTTCCGGCGGGCGACATCGGCGTAGGGCCGCGCGAGATCGGCTTTATGGCCGGGATGATGAAGAAGCTGTCCAACAGCGCCGCGTGCGTGTTCACCGGAAAGGGTTTGAACTACGGCGGTAGCCTCATCCGCCCCGAGGCGACAGGCTACGGAACGGTTTATTTCGCCCAGGAAATGCTGAACCGGCGCCGGATGAGCTTCGAGGGCATGCGGGTTGCGATCTCCGGCTCGGGCAACGTCGCGCAATACGCCGCGGAAAAGGCGATGGCCTTGGATGCGCAGGTGGTGAGCGTGTCGGATTCCGGCGGGACGGTCTATGTCCCGGAAGGTTTCACCGCCGAGATGCTGCACGGCCTCATGGAGATCAAGAACGTCCAGTACGGGCGCGTGGAGGAATTCGCGCGGCGTTTCCGGCTGCAGTACCAAACCGGAAAGAAGCCCTGGCACCTTTCCGCGGAGATCGCGCTGCCGTGCGCGACGCAGAACGAGCTCGACGCCGATGATGCGCGCATGCTGGTGAAGAACGGCGTGAAATGCGTCGCCGAAGGCGCGAACATGCCTTCAACGGCGGGCGCGGTGCAGGTCTTCCACGAGGCCGGAGTTCTATACGGTCCCGGCAAGGCGAGCAATGCGGGCGGTGTTGCCACCTCCGGTCTCGAGATGTCGCAGAACGCCGTGCGCTTGAGCTGGCCGCGCGAAGAGGTCGATCAGCGGCTGCAGTCCATCATGAAAGGGATACACGAGATGTGCCTCGAGTACGGGCAGCGGGCCCACGGCACGGTGGACTACGTCGATGGCGCGAATATCGCAGGATTCGTGAAAGTGGCGGAGGCGATGCTCGCGCAAGGCGTGACCTGACGCCTCATTCCCCGATGCGCCAGGCTGGGTTCCATGCCACCTCCCACAGGTGCCCGTCGGGATCCTGGAAGTATCCGGCATAGCCACCCCAGAACGTGTCCTGGGCAGGCTTGGCGATCCTCGCGCCGGCGCGCATCGCTTCCTGCATGACCGCATCGACCTCCGCTTTCGACGAGACGTTATGCCCGAGCGTGAATTCCGTTGCGCTTGGGCTTCCGGGCTGAACTCCCGAATCGTGCGCGATGCTCTCGCGCGGCCAGAGCGCAAGTTTCAGTCCCGCCTGCAGATCGAAGAATGCCACGGCGCCGTGCTCGAATTCGCTTCCGACGATGCCCTCGGTTTTGAGCCCCAGGCCGTCCCGATAAAAGCGCAGCGAGCGCTCCAGGTCGTCGACCCCGAGCGTGATGAGCGTGATGCGCGGTTTCATGAGCGTCTCCGAAGATCAGGCAGGACTTGCGTTGGCGCGAGTGCCGGCAGGAACGTCAGCGTCCGGGATTATTGATTCTCGTGCAAATGGTTGACAACCCTCTGCACCACAAATCTCCCCTCGCCCGCGACACGGGAGAGGGGCGGGGGTGAGGGCAGAGCGGCCTCAGTCATTTCTACGACGCTCGTTAGGTCGCAATCTCATCATAACCGCGCCCCAGAAACTCGATCAGG
>CAMPGR010000044.1 GCA_946885605.1 uncultured Pseudomonadota bacterium | reverse complement strand
TGCGAATCGACGAGCATGTCAGGAGGCGATTGCGCCACGGTTGAGAGCGGCGCCGTAGTCGAGCATCAGCTGTTCCAGCAGCAAGCGCGGGTTGAGCGGGTGGTCGATCACGCGCTGCAGCTTGAGGACTTCGCGGTGAAACCGCAACATTGTCACCGGCTCGAGGCGTGCTGACAGCGCGGCGATGGCGGCCGCATAATCGGGATTGTAACGGACCTTGCCGAGGCATTTTTGCAGAACCAGGTCAAACGTCCATTTTTGCAGCCAGCTCACCACGTCGCGCAGCGGATAATCGGAAACGTCCTCGGCGGCGCTGAGCGGATCGAAGCGGTGGGTCGCAACATGTGAGAGAAAGACGGTTCGCCGCTGCCAGAAGTCACCCTCCCCCAGCGCCTGAGCGAGCAGAGGAGCGTTGCCGGTGTGCGCGAGCGCCAGGGCGGGATCCTGCGTGCCTTGAGCGCCGAGCCACGCAACAGCCGCTTCCGGATCGGGCTCCGGCAAAGCGATATGCCGGCAGCGGCTGCGAAGGGTGGGTAAAAGGAAATGGATCCGGTGCGCGACGAGCAGGAAATAGGTTCCCGCCGGCGGTTCCTCGAGATTCTTCAGGAGTGCGTTCGCCGCATTGACGTTGAGGGCCTCCGCGGGATGGATCACGACGACCTTGGCTGCGCCGCGGTGACTCGATACGTTGATGAAGCCCGCAAGGTCGCGGATCTGCTCGATCACGATACGCGCCCTCGCCTTGCCCGCTGCCGGCTCGTCCTCTCCAGCGTCCGCAGGCGCGGGCTGAATCAGTCGAAAGTCGGGATGAGTTCCCGCGGCGAACCACCGGCAGGCGTCACATCGCCCGCAGCCCTCTGCGGAGGCTTCGCACAAGAGCGCCTGGGCGAGCGCGAGCACAAAACGCAGCTTTCCAATGCCTTCGCGGCCGTGCATGAGCAGCGCATGCGGAAGCTGAGCGCGCTCAGCAAGAAGACTCTGGAAGCGCGCCTCGTGCCAAGGTAACCATGTATTGGCTACAGATTGCATCGCTTCCGCAAAAAGCCGTGCTTTAAGAGTATCATCATTTAGAACAGATGCTTAATGCAAGTTCTTCAAGTTGTTTACGAACTTCTGAAACCTCCCCTCGAGCATCGATTACGCGTATTCGCTCGGGATGTTCGCGCGCGCGCCTCAAGTACGCATCGCGCACGCGCTGGTGGAACGAGAGTTCCTCCTGCTCGAACCGGTCAGGGGTCCGTGCGTGACGGCTGCGCTCCCGCCCGACATCGGCCGGCACGTCGAAGAGTATGGAAACGTCGGGCTGAAAACCGCCCTGAATCCACTTTTCGAGCATGGCAATGCACTCCCACGGCACGCCACTGCCGCCTGACTGGTAGGCGTAGGTGGCATCGGTGAAGCGGTCGCAGAGCACCCAGCTTCCGGCTTCGAGCGCGGGGATGATGACCCTATCCATGTGCTCGCGGCGCGCGGCAAACATCAACAGGGCTTCGGTTTCGGGCCGCAGCTCTTGTGCGCGGTCGAGCATCATTTCGCGCAGACGCTCCCCCATCGGCGTACCGCCGGGCTCGCGGGTCACCGTGAGCGTCATACCGCGCTCGCGGAGGAAGCCTGCGAGCCATGCGAGGTGTGTCGTCTTCCCCGCGCCATCGATGCCCTCCAGCGTGATGAACTTGCCGCGCATCAGCGCCGCCCGGATTTCTGGTATTTCATCACCGCTCGATCGTGCTCGATGAGCGTGCGTGAGAAGTGGGAGCTGCCGTCGCCCCGGGAGACAAAGTAGAGCGCATCGCTCTGCGCGGGATTGAGGGCCGCATTGAGCGACGCGAGGCCGGGCAACGCGATGGGCGTGGGCGGCAAGCCACCGCGAATGTACGTGTTGTACGGCGTATCGGCGGCGAGATCCTGCTTGCGCAGGTTGCCGTCGAAGCTCGCGCCCATGCCGTAGATCACCGTGGGGTCGGTCTGCAGCTTCATGCGCATGCGCAGCCGATTGACGAATACGGCGGCGATCAGCCTGCGCTCCGCCGCCTGCCCCGTCTCCTTTTCGATGATCGAGGCGAGGATCAGCGCCTCGTACGGCGTGGCGAGCGGCAGATTCGGCGCGCGGCGCTCCCATTGATCGGCGAGGGTGGCGCGCATGAGCCGGTGTGCGCGGCGCAGGATCGCCAGATCGCTGCTCCCCCGGTTGAAGTGATAAGTGTCCGGGAAGAACCAGCCTTCAGGCGAAGGCTCCGTCATGTCGAGCTGCAACATGATCTCCGCATTGCTCAAGCCGAGCGTGTCGTGACGTATGCCGGAATGCTCCTCGAGCGCCTTGCGCATCTGCTGGAAGGTCCAGCCTTCGACCAGCGTGATGACGTCCTGCGTGTAGTCGCCTTCGGTGATCTTGCGCAGAAGTTCCATCGGCGTCACCGGCGACTCGACTTCGTAGTTTCCCGCCTTGATTTTGCTCGCCTGGCCCATCAGGCGCGCTAGCAGCACGAAGGGCGCAGCCTCCGCCAGCACGCCTGCATTCGCCATCTGCCGGGCGGCACTCTTGAGGCTGCTTCCGGCCTTGAGGCTGAACTGCAGCGGGGATTGCTGCAGCTCGATCGGGCGGTGCGCGTAATATCCGAGCATCGCCGCTACGGCAATCGTACACGCGAGCGGGAAGAGCACGAGCAGCGCGAGCCACCGCTTAGTCGCTCTCTTCATCCAGCCACCGCTTGATGCGCTGCGTTACCGCGCCGGTTTTCCATGCCCGGTCTCCGAGTTCTCGGATTTGCCACACACCGATGATACTGTTCGTCACGAAAAGTTCGTCGGCCGCGAGGAGTCGCTCTGTCGTCACGTCCTCTGGGCGGCACGCCATACCCGATGCGGCGGCGTGGCCGATGATCCGTTCGCGGGTCACCCCCGCGACGCCGCAGCGAACGAGTTCCGGTGTCACCAAGGCACCATTTTCCACCATAAAGAGATTGGTCATAGTGCCGCCGATCACATTGCCATCGCGGTCGAGCAGGATTCCCTCGGCTATTTCGGGGCCATCCCATTCGCGGCGCGCAAGGACATTCTCGAGCCGGTTGAGATGCTTGATGCCCGCGAGGGCGGGCTGGATGCCGAGGCGCAGCGCACAGATACGCGCTCTGATGCCGGCGCGCCCAGCCGCCGCACGCTCCACAGGAAAGGGCAACGACATCACAATGCGGGTTGCTTCGACGGCGGCCGCTGCCGCGTAGCCACGCTGCCCGGAGCCGCGCGTGACAATGATTTTACCCACGCCGTCGGGCTCCTCGCCTGCCACCCGGCAAAGCTCCTCCTGCAGAAGCGCGTCTGCCGGGCACGGAATACCGAGCGCTCCGCAGTCGGTGTGGAGCTTGCGGAACTGCTGCACCCAGGCGAGGGGGCGGCCCGCGCGGAACCTCAGCGTTCGAAAGACCCCGTCGCCGTAGGCGAGCCCGCGATCAGTCGCGGGCAGCGTATCGCTTGCTGCTCCGTTGACGAGGATCATGGGGTGGCGAGCGCAGGCGGCAACGCATGGGGCGCGCGCCCGGGTAAGTCAGAGCCTGCGAAAGACCAGGCTTCCGTTGGTGCCCCCGAACCCGAAGGAGTTGGAGACGGCCACATCGATCTTCATTTTGCGCGCGGTGTTCGGCACGTAATCCAGATCGCACTGCGGGTCCTGGTTGTCGAGATTGATGGTCGGCGGTGCAATCTGGTCGCGAATCGCAAGGACCGAGAACACCGCCTCGACCCCGCCTGCCGCACCGAGCAAGTGACCCGTCATAGACTTTGTGGAGCTGACCGCGAGCTTTCTGGCATGCTCGCCGAAGCAGCGCTTCACCGCAATCGTTTCCGCGACGTCACCGAGAGGCGTCGAAGTGCCGTGAGCGTTGATGTAATCGACTTCCTCGCGATTCACATCCGCATTGCGAACAGCGTTTGCCATGCAGCGCACGGCACCATCGCCGTCCTCGCACGGCGCGGTCATGTGATGGGCATCCGCGCTCATGCCGTAACCCACCAGCTCGCAATAAATCCTTGCGCCGCGCGCTTTTGCGTGCTCGTATTCCTCGAGCACGAGCACCCCCGCGCCTTCTCCCAGCACGAAGCCATCGCGGTCCCTGTCCCACGGACGGCTGGCCGCCTGCGGATCGTCGTTGCGTCCCGAAAGCGCGCGCGCTGCGCAGAATCCGCCCACGCCGAGCGGCGATACGGTCGATTCCGCACCGCCGGCGATCATGACATCGGCATCACCATACTGAATGATCCGCCCGGATTCGCCAATGCAGTGCGTCGCCGTCGTGCACGCCGTGACGATGGCGAGATTCGGACCCTTGAGCCCGTACATGATGGACAGGTTGCCGGAGATCATGTTGATGATGCTGCCCGGCACGAAGAAAGGCGAGATCTTGCGCGGCCCGCTCTTCTGATATTCCAGATGCGTGTCCTCGATCAGCGGCAGCCCCCCGATGCCCGAACCGATATTGACCCCGATGCGCTCGGCGTTGGCCGGGTTGGCTTCGAAACCGGCATCCTTGATCGCCTCGATCCCGGCCGCCATACCGTAATGAATGAACGTATCCATGCGGCGCGCCTCTTTCGAGGGGAGGTAGCGCGAAACGTCGAATCCGCGGACTTCACCGGCGATTTGCGAGCTGAAGGCGGCTGCGTCGAATCGTGTAATTCGCGAAATTCCGGACTTTCCAGCGACGATGCTCGCCCAGCTTTCCGTCACGCCGATCCCGACGGGAGCGACGATGCCAAGTCCGGTGACTACGACTCTGCGTCTTGCCAAATGAACTCCGGATGGATCAGGACTTGACGTGGCTTTTGATGTAATCGATAGCCTGCTGAACCGTAGTGATCTTCTCCGCCTCCTCGTCGGGGATTTCGGTCTCGAACTCCTCCTCCAGCGCCATCACGAGCTCGACCGTATCGAGCGAATCCGCTCCGAGGTCGTTCACGAACGACGACTCGTTCTTGACGTCGGCTTCGTTTACTCCCAGCTGCTCGGCGACGATCTTCTTGACGCGTTGCTCGATGTTTTCCATTAATGCCCCCTTCCTTATTGCCTGACGAGTTGATAGATCGGCGTGCCTGCCTGACAGAGGATAACCGGATGCGAACCGGTCGCGTATTCTACCAGAATTGGCATCCAAAAAGCATTGAAGATTCAACCGTGAGCGCGGTTATGGACGTGGGTCCGCGCGCGCTCAATCCATGTACATGCCACCGTTCACGTGCAGCGTGCTGCCCGTGATGTACGAAGCGGCCGGGGACGCGAGAAATGCGACGATGGCCGCGACGTCCTGCGGCGTGCCGAGACGCGCAAGCGGTATCTGGCGCATGAGCGCCACGCGCTGATCTTCCGTCAATTTCGCCGTCATGTCGGTCTCGATGAAGCCCGGCGCAACACAGTTGACCGTGATATTGCGGCTCCCCACTTCGCGTGCAAGGGCTCGCGAAAAGCCGGCTATGCCCGCTTTGGCCGCCGCGTAGTTGGTCTGGCCGGCGTTCCCCATCTCGCCCACCACGGAAGTGATGTTGATGATCCTGCCGAAGCGCGCTTTCATCATGGGCCTCAACACGAGCTTGGAGAGCCGGTAGACGCCCTTGAGATTGGTAGAGATGATCTCGTCCCATTCCTCGTCTTTCATGCGCAGCAACAGGTTATCGCGCGTAATGCCAGCGTTATTGACGAGTATCTCGATGTCGCCGAATTGGGCGTCGATCGATGCCAGAGCTGCTTCGACCCGCGCGCCATCGTTCACGTTCATGGTGAGCCCGGTGCCTGCAATACCGGCCTCGGAGAGCGCGGCGCTGATCGCGGCGGCACCAGCGTCGCTCGTCGCTGTCCCGACGACCACGCAGCCCTGCTGCCCGAGCTCCATGGCGATTGCCTTTCCGATCCCGCGCGATGCGCCGGTCACCAGCGCGATCCTGCCCTCCAGCGCTTTCACTATACCGCCTCCAGCGTTTGTTGCAGCGACTGTGGATCGGTGACGGCATATCCCTCCAGCGCCGCATCGATACGCTTGGTGAGCCCGTTCAGCACCTTGCCGGGCCCGCACTCCACGACATGGGTCACGCCCGCCGCCGCCATGACGCGAATCACCTCCACCCAGCGTACGGGATGGCACGCCTGGCGCGCGAGCGCGTCCTTGATCCGTTCCGGCTCGCTCGCCACGGCTACGTCGACATTGTTCACCAGCGGTACGCGTGGAGCATTCATTCCCACACGCTGAAGGTATTGCGCGAGCCGGTCGGCAGCCGGTTTCAGCAGAGAACAGTGAAACGGCGCGCTGACCGCGAGCATTACCGCGCGCCGCGCGCCCCGCGCGCGAGCGGTCTCCGCACCGCGCTCGACGGCCGCGCGGTGGCCGGCGATCACCACTTGATTCGGGGCGTTGAAGTTCACCGCCTCCACCACTTGCCCTTGAGCCGCTTCTGCGCAGGCGGCACGCACTCCATCGTCGTCGAGACCGACGATCGCTGCCATTGCACCGGTGCCCGCCGGCACCGCTTCCTGCATCGCTTGCGCGCGAAAGCGCACAAGCGGCAGCGCGTCGCGAAAAGCGATGACGCCCACTGCAGTGAGTGCCGTGTACTCGCCCAGGCTGTGCCCCGCCACAAAAGCCGGTTCCGGCCCGCCTGCTTCGCGCCACGCACGATATACCGCGTAGCCCGCCGTCAGCATGACGGGCTGCGTATTGACGGTTGCATTGAGGGCTTCGGAAGGCCCTTCAGTCACGAGCGTCCACAGGTCCCGGCCGAGCACGTCGGACGCCTCGGCAAAGGTATCGCGCACGACCTTCGTTTCTGCGAACGGCTCGAGCATTCCCACCGACTGCGAGCCCTGACCTGGGAATACCAGCGCGATTTTCACGATAGGGCACTCAGCATAACGATCCTTACCATTCGACCAGCACCGAACCCCATGTGAAACCGCCACCGACGCCCGCGAGCAGGACACGCTGGCCGCTGCGGATGCGGCCATCGCGCACGGCTTCGTCCAGTGCGAGAGGAATGGAGGCCGCCGAAGTGTTGGCATGGCGATCGACGGTCGTCACGACCTTCTCCATGCTCATGCCGAGTTTTTTGGCGGTCGCCTGGATGATCCGGACGTTTGCCTGGTGCGGGATGAGCCAGTCGAGCTCCGACTTGCTGAGGTGATTTGCTTCCAGTGCCTCGCCTGCGACTTCGCCCAGCACGCGCACGGCAAACTTGAACACGGTATTGCCGTCCATCCTGAGGAGCGGCCTGCCCTTGACAGCGCCCCCTGCGACGCTGCCCGGCACTGAAAGGATATCGGCATACCGGCCATCGGCATGGAGATGGCTCGACATGATACCCGGCGTTCGATCCTGTCTGAGCACGACCGCACCGGCGCCGTCACCAAAGAGTACGCACGTCGATCGATCGTTCCAGTCGAGGATCCGCGAATAAACTTCCGCTCCGACGACGAGCGCGTAGCCGTACTGACCGCCGCGCATGAAATGATCCGCGGTAGCGAGGCCGTACACAAATCCGCTGCATACCGCCTGCACATCGAACGCCGGACTGCTCTTTATACCGAGTTTGGACTGCAGAATGCAGGCGGTGCTCGGGAAGACCATGTCCGGTGTCGTGGTGGCGACGACTACGAGCCCGATGTCCTGTGGCCGGATGCCGGCGGTCTCGATCGCCTTGCGGCTCGCAGCGAGCGCAAGGTCGCTCGCATTCTCGCCGTCGGCCGCGACATGGCGCTGGCGTATGCCGGTTCGTGTGTAGATCCACTGGTCGGTGGTTTCTACCATGCGCTCGAGGTCGCGGTTCGTTAGCACCTTCGAGGGCAGGTAACTGCCGGTGCCGACAATGCGGGAATAGATCGTCACGCTGCGCTCTTCTGGATGAGCGACATGCGACCCGTGATGTGCGCAAGCACGCCGTTGCGCGCTTCGCCGACTGCCCGCTCGATGGCAAATCCGAAGGCAAAAGCGTCCGCGGAACCGTGGCTCTTCACCACGATCCCGCGCAGACCGAGTAGCATCGCGCCGTTGTAGCGCCGGTGATCGACGCGGCGCTTGAAGGCGTTCAGCACCGGTAACGCGATGGCGCCAGCAATACGGGTGAAAACGTTGCGGGCAAACTCTTCGCGCAGATAGGTCGCGAGCATCTGCGCGAGTCCCTCGGACGTCTTCAGCGCCACATTCCCAACGAATCCGTCGCACACCACGACGTCCGTCGTGCCTTTGTAGATGTCGTCGCCTTCGACGTTGCCATGGAAATTGAGACCGCTCGCGCGCAGCAGCTCCGCGGCGCGCTTGACGACCTCGTTGCCCTTGATGTCCTCCTCGCCCACGTTGAGCAGACCGACGCTCGGCCGCTCGCGCTGTTCGACCGAAGACACAAGCTCCGAGCCCATGATGCCGAACTGAAGCAGGTGCTCCGCCGTGCAATCGACGTTCGCGCCGAGATCGAGGACGTACGTGTGGCCTTTAAGCGTGGGGAGCACGCTGGCGATGGCAGGCCGGTCTACGCCGGGGAGGGTTTTCAGCACGAAGCGGGAAATTGCCATCAGCGCGCCGGTGTTCCCGGCGCTGACGCAGGCAAGGGCTTCGCCCTCCTTGACGAGGTCGATCGCGACGCGCATCGAAGAATCCTTCTTGTTGCGCAACGCGAGCGCGGGCGACTCATCCATCGCGACCAGTTCGGTCGTGTGCCGGATGCGAAGCCGCGCATCGCCGCCAAAGCGCAGCCGGCGGAGCTCCGATTCGATCGCCTCCTGGTTACCCACCAGGATGACTGAAGTGCAGGGATCGCGCCTCAGGCAGTTCAGTGCGGCGGGAACCGTCACATGCGTGCCGTGATCGCCGCCCATGCAATCGATGGCAACGGTCACATCCATGAGCAAGCCTCCTTGCCATGCCCGTTATCGTTGTAATGGGGCACGGTCGACGGGTGTTGACCCACGCCTCGCGGGCGGAGCTATTCGCCTTTCTTCCTGACGACTTTCTTGCCGCGATAGTAGCCGCTGGGGCTGATATGGTGGCGCAGGTGCACCTCGCCGGTCGTGGGTTCCACGGCCACCGGCGGATTGGTGAGGTGGTCGTGCGAGCGGTGCATGCCACGCTTCGACGGTGATTTCTTGTTCTGCTGAACTGCCATTTCAATGCTCCTGAAAGTTCACTGTTTCTGGCGCAGGTTCTTCAGCTTCGCCAGCTTGGCGAACGCGGGCTCGTTCTCCGCGCTCCGCTCTCCTGCTCCCACTGCGCTCCGGCAGGCGTTTTCCTCGTGGCGCGGCGCAAACGGCAGACTGAGCAAAATCTCGTCTTCGATGAGTGCTGCGACATTGAGCTCCGCGCTCGCCTCGATGCAATCCGGCGCTTCCGGGTCATCCGCATTCGCGCTCAAATCCTCGCCCGGTCGCACCAGGAGCAGCGTATTCGAGAGGCGCAGCGGGTATTCGAGCGTCCCGAGGCAACGCTGGCACTGCAATCGCAGCCCGCCGGTGATTTCGACCCGGAGGATGAGCCTGCGCTCATCATCGCGTCCGCCTCGCACTGAGAATTGCACCTCTCCGCTGTTGTCGGACAGGCAATCCTCAAGCCGTTTCATTGTCGCTACAGGGATGCTTCCCCGCAGTTCCTGCGCTGTGCGGGCGAACTCCAGACTATCAATGACAGTCTGTGCAGACATAAGGCGCGCATGATAGTATTTTTGCGCCATGCTGTCAAAGCAAAACCGCGAAAAAATCAAGCTTCGCGGGCACTTAGATCGATCGCAGCGAATCGCCAGGCAGCATCGTCACGGCTCGTGCGCGACGTGATGCACACGCCTCTTGTCCTCGCCTCGAGCTCCTCCTACCGGCGTGCTTTGCTCGAGCGACTCGGCTTGCCTTTCAAGACGATCAGCCCGGATGTCGATGAGACGCCGCTGCCCGGCGAAAGCCCCGAGCGGACGGCACTTCGTCTCGCTGAAGCGAAGGCCCATGTGGTGCCGCAGCCGTCGCGGCAGACGCTCGTCATCGGCTCCGACCAGGTGGCCGAGATCGACGGCGTGCGACTCGGGAAGCCCGGCGAGCACGAGGCCGCGGTCCGGCAACTGATTCTGATGCGAGGCAAGCACGTCGTATTCCACACTGCGCTCTGCCTTCGCAACAGCGCTACAGGACGTTTGCAGCTCGCGAATGTGCCCACGACGGTTGAATTTCGTCACATCGGCGACGAGGAGATCGAGCGCTATCTCGCCCGCGAGCGTCCCTATGACTGCGCGGGCAGCGCGCGCATCGAAGGGCTCGGCATCGCTCTCGCCGAGAGCGTCGTCAGCGAAGACCCGACAGCGCTGATCGGGCTGCCTCTCATAGCCCTCGTCACCATGCTCCGAAACGAGGGCGTGCGCGTGGTGTGAGACGCGGCCAATGGATCGACAAGGAACGCTGTATCTCATTCCAGCCGCGCTCGGTGGCGATGCAAAGAGCGGGCTGTCGCCGGGCACCTTACAACGGCTGCACTCCCTCGACACATTCGTCGTCGAGAATCCGAAGAGCGCGCGTCAGTTTCTGAAAGCGGCCGGATATCCGCATCCGCTGCAGGATGTCCGGATGCGCGTGCTCGACGAACACACACCTGATGCGGCGCTACCGGAGTTGCTCGCGCCGCTACTCGAGGGGAAAGATTGCGGACTGCTCTCCGAGGCGGGTTGCCCCGCAGTGGCCGATCCGGGTGCCCTTCTCGTTCGCCGCGCGCACGAGCACGGCATACGCGTCGTGCCGCTCGTCGGTCCATCGGCCCTGCTGCTCGCGCTGATGGCCTCCGGGCTGAACGGACAGCGCTTTGCCTTTCATGGCTATCTCCCCGTAGAGGCTGCGGAGCGCCGCCGCAGATTGCAGGACCTCGAGCGCGAGTCGCAACGCGCCGATTGCACGGAGATATTTATCGAGACGCCCTACCGCAACGATATCCTGTTCCGCGCCATTCTCGATGCATGCCGCGACGAGACGCTCGTCTGCGTCGCAACCGATATTTCAATGCCTACCGAATCGATCTTGACGCGGCCCGTTAAAGCGTGGCGGCGCTCTGTGCCCGCACTCGATCGCCGGCCGACGGTGTTCCTGCTGTACGCGTAGTGAGTTGCGCTCACGCATGCCCGACCGCTCACCGCAGGGTGATGTTGCCGGTTGTACCCAGTTGCAATAATGTCTCCGCCATCGCCGCCCCGAAACGCCGCACCACCCGTTCGGCAATGTTTTCCCGCGGTGTGAAATCCACGACATCTTCCGCCTTGATGACCTCACGAGCGACGTAATCGACATTGCCGAGCGCATCGGCGAGGCCGAGTTCGATGCTCTTGGTTCCGACCCAGAGCAGTCCGGAGAACATCTCCGGCGTCTCCTTCAGCCGCTCCCCTCGTCCCTGGCGCACGACGTTGATGAATTGCTGATGGATCTCGGTCAGCATGTTTTGCGCATGCACCTTGTGCGATTCTTTGATGGGGGAGAACGGATCGAGGAAATCCTTGTTTTCGCCCGCGGCGAGTAGCCGCCGCTCGATGCCGAGCTTTTCCATCGCGCCGGTGAAACCGAAACCGTCCATCAGCACACCGATCGAGCCGATGATGCTCGACTTGTCCACAAATATTCCATCCGTTGCGGCCGCAACATAGTAACCGCCCGAGGCGCAGATATCTTCCACCACTGCGTACACCGGGATGGTGGGGTACTTCTGCCGCAGCCGGCGAATCTCGTCGTTGATGTGGCCCGCCTGCACCGGGCTGCCGCCGGGGCTGTTGATCCGCACGATCACGCCTTGCGTGCGCTTGTCCTTGAAAGCGTCCTGCAAGCCGGTCGTGACATTGTCCGCGCTGGCGGCGCCGTCCGCGCCGATCACGCCCCGAATTTCCACAAGCGCGGTGTGCTTGCCCGGCAACGAATCCTTCTTTCCCCACCAGCCCATCGCGATGAAGAGCAGCGCAAAGAGGTAAATGAAGAGCAGCAGCTTGAAAAAGATGCCCCAATACCGCGCGCGTCGCTGCTCCTGCACCGCCGCGAGCGCGACTTTCTCGAGGATCCCGCGCTCCCAGTTCTCTTCCGATTTGCGAGCTTCCGGTTCGGCCATGTCTGCACCCTGCGTCTATTTCATTGCGAGAACAAAGTATAGCTTGGAACGTCGAGCGCCAACTGCGCAATGACGCTCATGCGTGCGTCATCAACCAGCTTCGCAATTCGGATACTGCATCGACGCAGGCGAGCGGTGCGTAAGGAAGAAGCGCCTGTTTCACATGCGCGCCATACCCTACGCCCACGCGTGCGACCTCCGCGCTTCGCGCCATGGCCATGTCGTGGCTGGTGTCCCCGATCATCAGCGTCCGCCCCGGCGGCACACCGACGCTCGCCATCAGCTCGGTCAGCATGCCGGGATGTGGCTTGCAATGGCCCTCGTCCGCGCAACGGGTTGCATGGAAGTATGCGGCGAGCCGCGTCGCGTCGAGGGCGCGGTTCAGGCCGCGCCGGCTCTTGCCCGTTGCTACGCCGAGCAGAAAACCCGAGGCGTGCAGCTCCTTGATCGTGTCTGCGGCGCCGGGGAATAAACGCGTCGCCTGATCGCGCAACAGGAAGTGGTGCCGGTAGCGCTCCGCCACGCGCGGATGCTCGCAGGGATCGAGATCGGGCAGGATATGGGCAAGCGAATCGCGCAGGCTCATCCCGATGATGTAGCGCGCATTCTCGTCGGTCGGGATCGGAAGCCGGAGATCCTCGCATGCGGCCTGCAACGCCTCCACGATCGCCTCCGCTGAATCCATCAGCGTGCCGTCCCAGTCGAAAACCAGAAAATCGAAGCGTTTGGGCATCAGGCGCTTACCGTCGCGGAAGGCAGGTGCTCGAGAAAACGCTCGAGCTCGGGAGGCAGCGGCGCTTCGAACGTCATACTCTCGCCGCTTACCGGGTGCTCGATGACGGTCTTGCGGGCGTGAAGGAACATGCGCTTAAGGCCCAGCCGCGCAACTTCCTTGTTCAGTGCAAAATCGCCATACTTGTCATCGCCGGCAATTGGAAATCCGAGGTGCGCGAGATGCACGCGGATCTGGTGCGTGCGCCCGGTCTTGAGTTCCGCTTCGAGGAGGCTGAAGTCGCCCCGCCGCTCGCGCAGGCGGATGCGGGTGTGCGAAGGAAGCCCTCCCTCCTTGACGCTCACGCGCCGTTCGCCGGACGCCAGCACGTATTTATTGAGCGGCAGCCGGATATCCTGCCCTTGCCGCTGCCATGCGCCGTGGACGAGCGTGAGATAGTACTTGCGCACCTGCCCCGCGCGCAGTTGAGCGTGCAGCGCGGTGAGCGCCGATCGCTTCTTGGCGAGCAGCAGCACACCGGAGGTGTCGCGGTCCAGCCGATGCGCGAGTTCGAGAAAACGCGCCTCCGGCCGAGACTGTCGCAGTTGCTCGATCAGCCCCAAGCTCACGCCGCTTCCGCCATGGACGGCGACGCCGGCCGGCTTGTCGAGCACGAGCAGCATATCATCCTCAAAAAGCACGCGGGGCCTGATGCGTTTCCCTGCCGTACGCGGCGGGCTGTGCTCGGCTCGCGCGGCGACTCTCACCGGCGGCACGCGCACCCGATCGCCGGCGCGTACGCGATACTGCGGCCCCACGCGCCCGCTATTCACCCGCACTTCGCCGCCACGCACGATGCGGTAGAGGTGGCTCTTCGGAACGCCTTTAAGCAATCGGGTCAGATAGTTGTCGATGCGCTGGCCGGCCTCGTCCTCCCCCACGTCGTGCCAGCGGGCCGCTTTACTTAACTCTTTCATTTGCTTATACTATTCGAACAGAGACCGGTCTGCGCCCACGCCGCACGAAGAGAGCTGGCAAGTGGCGCTCGATCAATCGACGCTCGCGGCTCGTTCCTGCCTGAAAACGGTTTCAGCGGAAACGTGTGCGCGAATTGAGACCGGTCTGGACAGTCGGACACGCTGGCACACGCAGACGTTGCAAGGCAACAAACTGGAAGTGCGCATAGCGGCGACACGAGCATGAGCCCGTCCGGCTGGATTGGTTAATGTCGCTCACCATCCCAAGTAGCGATAGTAGACGAATACGCGCTCAAAACACTACGAACATTTATGCATTCGCGCACCGCGCGGATCCACGAACGGCAAACTGCCAGCAGATCTGACCTGATGAAGACACCTCCTCGTGGCACCCAGGTGCCGAGCGACTGAATAGGTGGCCTTCGCCTGCACAGCGCAGGCCGGAGCAGGATTGCCCATCCCGTGTCTGAGCGCGGGAGACGATAACAATGAAGCGAATGTTGTTCAACGCAACGCAGGCCGAAGAGCTGCGCGTCGCGATCGTCGATGGCCAGAAGCTCATCGACCTCGATATCGAATCCTCCAGCAAGGAACAGCGCAAGAGCAATATCTATAAGGGCATCATCACCCGCATCGAACCCAGCCTTGAAGCCGCCTTCGTGGACTACGGCAGCGAGCGCCACGGGTTCCTCCCCTTCAAGGAAGTCGCGCGCAGCTACTTCAAACCCGGTGTCGAGGTCGGTCGCGCCCGCATCCAGGACGCGTTGAAGGAAGGCCAGGAGGTGATCGTCCAGGTGGACAAGGACGAGCGCGGCACGAAAGGCGCCGCCCTCACCACCTTCATCAGCCTCGCCGGACGCTACCTCGTGCTCATGCCGAACAACCCGCGCGGCGGCGGGGTTTCGCGCCGGGTGGAAGGGGAAGAAAGGAACGAGCTGCGCGAAGCCATCAGCCAGCTCGAGGTGCCGCAAGGAATGAGCGTGATTGCCCGGACCGCGGGCATAGGTCGCAGCGTCGAAGAGCTCAATTGGGATTTGAGCTATCTCATGCAGCTCTGGCAGGCGATCGAGAACGCCGCACAGCAGCAGAGCGGCGCGTTTCTCATCTACCAGGAATCGAGCCTCGTCATCCGCGCGATCCGCGACTACTTCCACCAGGACATCGGCGAGCTCCTGATCGACACCGAGAACATCTACGAGCAGGCGCGCCAGTTCATGGGGCACGTCATGCCGGCCAACGTCAACCGCGTGAAGCTCTACAAGGATGACGTGCCGCTCTTCTCCCGTTTCCAGATCGAGCACCAGATCGAGTCGGCTTACTCGCGCGCGGTGAACCTTCCCTCCGGCGGCGCAGTGGTGATCGACCACACCGAAGCTCTCGTTGCGATCGACGTCAACTCGGCGCGTGCAACGCGCGGCGCCGACATCGAGGAAACGGCCTTCCGCACGAACCTCGAAGCCGCCGATGAAATCGCGCGGCAACTGCGCCTGCGCGACCTGGGCGGGCTCATCGTCATCGATTTCATCGACATGGAGAGCACACGCAATCAGCGCGAAGTCGAAAATCGCCTGCGCGACGCGTTGAAGGTCGACCGCGCCCGGGTGCAGATGGGCAAGATCTCGCGCTTCGGCCTGATGGAGCTTTCGCGGCAGCGGCTACGGCCCTCGCTGGGCGAAAGCAGCCACAGCCCCTGCCCCCGGTGCCACGGCACCGGGCACATCCGCGGCACGGAATCCACCGCGCTTCACATCCTGCGCATCATCCAGGAAGAGGCGATGAAGGAGAATACCGCCGCCGTGAACGCGCAGGTGCCGGTCGATGTGGCGACATTTCTGCTCAACGAGAAGCGCGTGGATCTGCAGCTCATTGAAGCGCGCCATCGGGTATCGGTAACACTCATCCCCAACATTCATCTGGAAACCCCGAACTACTCGGTGAACCGTCTCCGGCACGATGACCTCAACCAGGCGGAGCCTTTGCCGCCGAGCTACAACCTCGTCGAGCTGCCCGCTGAGGAGGAAAAAGTGCTTACCGCGGGACAGGAAGCGGCACCGCGTCCGGAAGCCGTAGTGAAAGGCATCACACCGCGACAGCCCGCCCCCGCATCAGCCACTGCAGAAACGGTGCCCCAGGCAGCGCATCCCGAAGCCCCGTCGATCATCGGCAAAATCGTGGGGTGGTTCAAGCCCCGTCCCGCGCCTGCCGCGCCGAGCCTCGAGGAGCCGCGTCCCGTTTCCGTCATGCCGCATCGTGCCCGGCGGGACGGCAGACCCCGCGGCGGTGCGCCTGCGCGCGATGAAGCGCGAGGCGAGCGCGCGTCAGGCGCGCCCCGTCCACGCATGGATGAAGCCGCACAGGCGCACGGCGAATCGCGCCGCGACCGCGATCAAGCTCGCCGGCGCGGCCGCGACGATCGCGGCGAAGGACGCCGCCATGAAGCGCGGCCCCAGGAAAACGTTCAGCAGCCACGCCAGCGGCCGCCGCGCGAAGAAGTCGCAGCAGCCGCCGAAACGCCGCATCGCCCAGCGGAGCAAGGCCAGCAGCCTTCCCAGCGCGAGCACGGCGAAGGCCGCGGGCGGCGCCGGCGTGGCCGCCGCGACCGTCACGAGCACCGTGAAGGCGGAACACCTCCGGCAGCCACTGCTGCACCGGGGATCAGCGCTGGCGAAAAGCCGGCGCCAGGTTTGGAAGCCAGCGCTCCTGCAGTGGAGGCTGCACCGCCAGCGCCCGGCGTATCGGAGCCAGTCCCGGCGATCCAGCCGGAAACCGTCGTACGTGAGCCCGCAGATGCGCTCACCACCACGGCGGCTGCAGTTTCTGTAGGAGAGGAGCCCAGAAAACCCGAGCCCGCGCCTGTGCTGGAGGCGCAGCGCACGACGGAAGAAATCGTGCGCGAGGCGCCGCCCGTCGAATCCGTTCCGGCCACAAAGCCGATATTGGAATTCGACTGGCAGTCGGATCTGACGCAAATCGAAACCGATCGTGAAAAGCTGAAAGCCGCGCAGTCCCGAGCCCAGGAGGAACCAGCTCCGCTTCCGCCTCGCAAACGCGAACGCCGCCCGCTGCCGCCCATAAGCGACGAACCGCTCGTCCAGGTCGAGACGAACAGGGTTGCCCCCGGCGCACCGGGTGCACCGGGCGAAGAGTCAGCCAAAGAGGCTACGATCCCGTAACCGCAGCCCGTCAGTCGAGAAGTTGTGTGCGGATGTGGTGCAGGAGCCCCTGCGCCGCATCCTCGACGAGATCGAGCACGCTTTCGAAACCCTGCTGCCCGCCGTAGTAAGGATCGGGCACCTCGCGGAGCCTCTGCTCGCTGGCGAATTCCATGAAGAGCCGCAATTTCTGTGCGTGCTCGGGCGGCGCCTGCCGCCTGAGCAGCTTGAGGTTGTGCTCGTCCATCGCAAGGACGAGATCGAACGTCTCGAAGTCGCGCGTCGTCACGCGGCGCGCGCGCAGGTCCGTGAGATCGTAGCCCCGGCGCTGCGCCGCTTCCCGTGCGCGGCGGTCGGGCGGTTCGCCCACGTGGTATTCGTGCGTGCCGGCTGAGTCGCTCAGGATCACGCCTTCCAGTCCCGCATCCCGCACATGGCGCTTGAACACGCCCTCGGCGGTCGGCGAGCGGCAGATGTTGCCCATGCAGACGAAGAGCACGCGGACGGTCTTGCTCATGCGGCCGCGATGAACAGTCGCTCTTTAAGCGCAGTGAGCTGATCGCGAAGTTCCGCAGCGCGCTCGAATTCGAGATTGCGCGCGGCCTCCAGCATTTCCTTCTCGAGCCGTTTCACTTCGCGGGTAAGCTCCTTTTCGCCCATGGTCTCGTACCGCGCGCGGCTTTGCGCGGCCTTGATTCCCTGGCGCGCGGACTCGGGGTCGTATACGCCATCGATGATGTCCTTGATGCGCTTCTTGATGCCCTGCGGCGTGATGTCATGCGCCTCGTTGTAGGCGATCTGCTTCGTGCGGCGCCGCTCGGTCTCTTCGATCGCGCGCCGCATCGAATCCGTGACCACGTCCGCGTACAGGATCGCGGTGCCGTTGATATGGCGCGCCGCGCGCCCTATGGTCTGGATCAGCGAGCGCTCCGACCGCAGAAATCCTTCCTTGTCCGCGTCCAGTATCGCGACGAGCGAGACTTCCGGGATGTCGAGCCCCTCGCGCAGCAGGTTGATGCCGACCAGCACGTCGAATTCTCCCAGGCGCAGGTCGCGGATGATCTCGACCCGCTCCACGGTATCGATGTCGGAGTGGAGATAACGCACCTTGATGCCGTGCTCGGAAAGGTAATCCGTGAGGTCCTCCGCCATCCGCTTGGTGAGCGTCGTGACGAGCACGCGCTCACCCTGCTTCACGCGTGCGTTGATCTCCGAAAGCAGATCGTCGACCTGCGTTGCCGCCGGCCGCACTTCCAGGCGCGGGTCCACGAGCCCCGTCGGGCGCACCACCTGCTCCACCACCTGCGACTGGTGCGTCCGCTCGTATTCGGCGGGCGTCGCGGAGACAAAGATCGTACGCCGGACGATCGCCTCGAACTCGTCGAAGCGCAGCGGCCGGTTGTCGAGCGCCGAAGGCAGCCGGAAGCCGTAATCGACGAGGTTTTCCTTCCGTGCCCGGTCGCCGCGATACATGCCGCCGAGCTGGGGAATGGTGACGTGGCTTTCGTCGATGATCATCAGCGCGTCGGGCGGCAGGTAATCGATGAGCGTGGGCGGCGGCTCGCCCGGATTCCGGCCCGAGAGGTGGCGGGAATAGTTCTCGATTCCCTTGCAGAATCCCATCTCGTTCAGCATCTCGAGATCGAAGCGCGTGCGCTGCTCGATACGCTGTGCTTCGAGGAGCTTGCCGTGCTGCTGGAACCATTCGATGCGCTCGCGAAGCTCGGCCTTGATCGCTTCGATCGCGCGCAGCGTCGTGGCGCGCGGCGTCACGTAGTGACTCGAGGGATAAACTGTATAGCGCCCGACCCGCTGCAGCACCTGGCCCGTCAGCGGATCGAAGACGTGGATCGTCTCGACTTCATCGTCGAACAGCGTGACGCGGACCGCCGTCTCCGAGTTTTCCGCGGGGAAGATGTCGAGTATGTCCCCGCGGACCCGGAACGTGCCGCGCCTGAACTCGAGCTCGTTGCGCTGGTATTGCATCTCGGTAAGCCGCTTGATGGCATCGCGCTGCGCGAGCTGCTCCTTCTCACGCAGATGCAGGATCATGCCGTGATACTCGACCGGATCGCCGATACCGTAAATGGCGGACACCGTGGCGACGATGATCGTGTCCTTGCGTTCGAGCAGCGACTTGGTGGCGGACAGGCGCATCTGCTCGATGTGCTCGTTGATGCTCGAGTCCTTCTCGATGTAGAGGTCCTTGGAAGGGACGTAGGCCTCGGGCTGGTAATAGTCGTAGTAGGAGACGAAATACTCGACGGCGTTTTCCGGAAAAAACTCGCGCATTTCCGAATAGAGTTGCGCGGCAAGCGTCTTGTTGGGCGCCATGATGAGCGCCGGGCATCCCAGCCGCGCGATCACGTGGGCCATTGTGTAGGTCTTGCCCGAGCCCGTGACGCCGAGCAGCGTCTGATACGCGAGCCCGTCGCGCACGCCGGCTGCGAGCTTCTCGATCGCCTCGGGCTGGTCCCCGGCGGGCGAAAACGTCTCGTGGAGCCGATAGGGACTCCCCGGAAAGGGAAGCACGGTCGGTTTTGTCTTCGCGGCTTCGACGGCCTTCGGAGCGATGCGCGCCATGGTTCGTTGGTGCAAAACGGTAAATTTTCCCACACCGTGCATGCACATAGCCAGTACGGTGAGGGCCGGCCTTGCACTGCACCAAAACATGCCGGGAGCAGTTACAATGCCGCCCATGAACAAATCCATCCTCCAAACCCTGGAAATGGCGCCCAGGGATCCCATACTCGGTATCACCGAAGCGTTCAACGCCGACACCCATCCCGACAAGGTCAATCTCGGCGTCGGCGTGTACTGCGACGACGAAGGCAAAGTGCCCGTACTTCAGTCCGTGCGACGCGCCGAACAGAAGCTGGCCGAGAGCCCGCTTCCCCGGAATTACCTGCCGATCGATGGCTTGCAGGCGTATGGCGGCGCCGTCCAGCGGCTCGTGTTCGGCGAAGGCAGCGAAGCGCTACACGCGGGGCGTATCGTGACCGTGCAGACACTGGGCGGCACCGGCGGGCTCAAGGTCGGGGCGGATCTTCTGCGCCGGATCAATCCGGGGGCGGGCCTGTGGATCAGCGATCCCAGCTGGGAAAACCATCGGGCGCTGTTCGAGTATGCAGGATACACGGTGAACACCTACCCGTACTACCACGCGCCCTCTCACGGCGTCGATTTCGAAGCCATGATTCGCGCGCTGAATACCCTGCCGGAAGGCTCGATTGCCGTCCTGCACGCGTGCTGTCACAACCCCACGGGTGTGGATCTTTCGCCCGAGCAGTGGGAGCGCGTGATCCAGGTCGTCAACGCGCGCGGCTTGGTGCCGTTTCTCGATCTGGCCTATCAGGGATTCGCGGATGGCATCGATGCGGACGCGCATGCGGTGCGGCGGTTCGCGGAAGCCTGCCCGGCAGTGTTTGTCGCGAGCTCGTTCTCGAAGTCGCTTTCGCTCTACGGCGAGCGGGTGGGCGCGCTCTCCGTCGTCACGCGCGATGCGGAGGAAGCGGCGCGAACGCTGAGCCAGTTGAAGCGCGTCATCCGAACCAACTATTCCAATCCGCCCACCCATGGCGGACAGGCAGTCGCCATGGTGCTCACCACGCCTGAGTTGCGCACGCTATGGGAGCGCGAGCTGGGCGGCATGCGCGACCGCATCAAGCTGATGCGCCGCCAGCTCGTTGAAAAAATCCGTGCGATCCGTGCGGATTTCGATTTCAGCTTCGTCGTGCGCCAGCGCGGCATGTTCTCCTACTCCGGCCTGTCACGCGAACAGGTACATAGGCTGCAAGAAGAGTACTCGGTGTATGCGATCGAAAGCGGGCGAATCTGCGTCGCCGCCCTCAACTCGCGCAACATCGACTACGTCGCGCGGGCGGTGGCGAACGTGCTGATTTGAATCGTCGTCGCCCAACGGCCTGCTAGCGCTTCTCTTCTTTCCCTCCGAAGAGGCTCTCCGTCCAGCCGCCGACTTTCGCGCCTACGGAGGTGCCAAGCCCGGGGCCGAGTATCGCCGTACCGACCGCTGCACCGGCGACCGTCCCCCCCGTTGGCAGCAGCAGCGGGCTCTGCAGTGTTCCCGAGACGTTGAGCGGCACGCTCGCTGCCGCGATTTTCGCCGCTTTCACTTCAGCGTTGATGCGCCCTGAAAGCTCCTTGGCCTGCGAAATGGTGACATTTCCGCTCGCCGCCAAGCCGCCCGACGCGATTTGCAACTGTGTGAAGCGATAGGCGGCCCGCTCCATCACCAGATGGCCGGAAAGCTCATCGAATCGGGTCTCTCCCCCGGTCGGCTCCTTGGTGAGCAGGCTCGTCGCGGCCTTCTGGATGTCTACGCCGTACAGCACGCCGTTCTGCACATTGAACGGCGTTTCGATGCGCAACGCACCGCCCAACTGCGCGGCGTTCGGGGCTTTCGCGGAGAGCACGGGCTTCGCATTGAGCTTTCCGCTGACGCGATTGCCGGGTGAAAGCAGCGGCACGACCTCCCTCAGTTCGATCTGATGGAGGTCGAATCGGCCGTTAAGCTGGAAGCTCCTTTTCCAGCTGATGCCCGCGCTGCCTTTTGCCGTCCCGCCGTACAGCTTCGCATTCACCGCGTTGAACGTCGCGTTTTCCAGCGTCGCAACGCCCTTGATCGTGAGCTCATCGAAGAGCAGCGGCGGCCCCAGCGGAATCTTCCACGACTTCGCATTGAGATCGATCAGGTACTTCTGCTGTTCAGGCTTGACGGTCGCTTTCAGCGCTCCGTCGCGCGTGCTGATGACAGCCTCCCGCGGGTCACCGGCGTCGTTGGTGCGGATCCGGGCGTCGAAAGGCCCGAAGCGGCTCTTGCCGAGATGCACCACCGCACCGTTGAGGACGATGGTCTCGACCCGCAACTGGCCGGGCGCCCCGGAACCGCTCGATTTTGTCCACAGCGGTATCTTTTCGAGCGCCTTCTGGCTCAGCATGAGTTCATCGATCTCGATACTGCGAATGGTCTTCACCGCGCCGAGAAGCGAAAAGAGATCCGGCACTACCGTGACGCTGCCGACTTTCAAATCCTGTGTATCGCCTACGGCGATGCCGTTGACCGTTACATGCGGGTACGGCAATGCCGCAGCGCGGAGGCTCCGGACCGAGACGCGTTCCTTCAATTTTGCCGATGCTTCGCTCTCGATATACGGAATGTAGTCGTCGAGGGATACGAAAAACGGGACGAGTGCCAGCAGGGCGAGCACTATGCCGAGCGCAATGGCTGTGCCCTTCAACCATTTCATGAGCCGCTGCCTCCTTTACGTTGACCAGGCGGGAGTCAGCGATTAATATATGCGGCTTTCAAAAGCGGCGCCACAGCTGCTTTTTCAAGGGTTTATTCCCCGATAGCTCAGTCGGTAGAGCGACGGACTGTTAATCCGCAGGTCCCAGGTTCGAGCCCTGGTCGGGGAGCCAGAAAAACAATAACTTAGCGCGCTTCCATAACCGACGCTAAGCTGATTTGCCGCTCTGGTGCCTGCTCCGTGCCAGATAGGATTTGGGAGGCAAAATGGCGTGTCAGAAAACGCAGTTTTCTAACGTCGAACGAGCGCGGCAACGTGGTCGCGTGAGCCCCTTCTCTACTCCTGCACAGGATCGCGCGTGAAGCGGTCCGAAACTCCCCAAGAGAAACGAGCCGAGCGCGATGAGTACGTCTCGAAGCGATGGGCGCAGCTCAGCGACTCCGCTAAATTATCCGCTGAGGAGGCCATCAAGTACCTTCTGTTGGTCAACGCTGGCGCGATGGCCGGCGCGCTTAGCTTCATCGGTGCCATGGCGCACCTAAGGCAGGCGGCTTGGCCGAAGATTGCGCTCCTACTGTTCGTGTGCGGTGTCATTCTCGTCGGACTTTGCCACGCTTTCCGATATCACCGCTCTGCATGGTTATTCGCATGCTGGCGCGAGGACGCCGATAGCTACAAAACTGACAAGATCGAATGGAATGACCTGCTCGATCGCGACAAACCGCGATGGAGGCGATTGGCATGGCCCCTCGTCCTGCTGCCGTACGCATCGTTTGCTTGTTTCCTCTGCGGCCTGCTCGTTGCTGGTCTCAATTTCCACGACATCACTACCCAGATACCAAGGGAGGTTAGCCATGGCAGAACGAAAATCACCGCCCCCACGCCCCATACCGTCGAGGCCGCCCATACCGGTGCCCGGGAGGCACATTCCGAATGAGGGACCACGGCCACATACGGTAGTGCCGAGTGCCCCGGCACCAGACCGGGATCCACCCCCGCCGCCGCCTCCAATAAAGAGCCGTGAGTAGAAATGAGCGGGACAACAACCGCGGCAAATGAGCGCACAGCGAG
>CAMPGR010000043.1 GCA_946885605.1 uncultured Pseudomonadota bacterium | reverse complement strand
ACCCGGGCAAGGTGCTGGAACTTCGGGGAACGTCCGGGTCCTAACGAGCGTCGTAGAAATGATTGAGGCCGCTCTGCCCTCACCCCCTCCCCTCTCCCGTGTCGCGGGCGAGGGGAGATTGGTGGTGCAGAGGGTTGTCAACCGTTTGCACGAGAATAAATAATCGCATAGGAGATGGGGATGACCGAAAAAGTGGTGAAAAGCGACGCGGAATGGAAAGAGCAGCTCACGCCCGAGCAGTACCGCGTGACGCGCGAGAAGGGCACGGAGCCCGCTTTCACCGGCGCCTATTGGGACAATCACGAGCGCGGCGTGTACCGCTGCGTCGGTTGTGGGGCAGAGCTCTTTCGCTCCGATCACAAGTTCGATTCCGGCACCGGCTGGCCAAGCTTCTGGCAGCCCGCGGCGCCGCAGAACATCGCCACCGAAGAGGACCTGGCCTTACTCATGCGCCGGACGGAGGTGCACTGCAGCCAGTGCGACGCTCATCTGGGACACGTTTTCGAGGACGGCCCGGAGCCGACCGGGCTGCGCTACTGCATCAACTCCGCCTCGCTCGCGTTTGACAAGAAATAAAATGCACGTCCCGGGGCGCACCGCCCCCGATGTCCGATTTGTGGACTAAGGTCGGGCAAAAGTAGATAATGCGCGCTTTGCCCATGCCCCTCTTCCGGCCTGCACCTCCAATGCCCCGCGCGGGCGCCCCGGACTGATGAAGTTTCTCTTCGATATTTTCCCAGTTCTGCTGTTCTTTGCCGCCTTCAAGCTCTACGACATCTACGTCGCGACGGCGGTTGCGATCGCAGCGACCTTCGTGCAGATCGGCTGGGTGTGGCTGCGCCACCGCAAGGTGGACAACATGCTGTGGGTGAGCCTCGGCGTGATCGTGGTGTTCGGCGGCGCGACCCTGCTTCTTCGGAACGAGACCTTCATCAAGTGGAAGCCGACCGTCCTCTACTGGCTCTTCGCCGCGGCGCTCGCCGTTGCGGACCTCGTCTTCAAAAAGAATCTCGTCCGCTCTGTGATGGAGAAACAGCTCATGCTCCCCGAGGTGGCGTGGAGCCGGCTGCAGGCGAGCTGGATCGGGTTCTTCATCGCAATGGGCGCACTCAATCTCTTCGTCGCCTACAGTTTTTCCACGGACGCGTGGGTGAATTTCAAGCTTTTCGGCGGCATCGGCCTCATGCTGGCGTTCGTGCTCGTGCAGGCGCTGATGCTCGGCAAATACGTCGAGGACAAGCAGGGGAAGTGACAGCGGCTTTGACCACGGTGCGCGAGATCGAGCGCAGGCTCGCGGTGCTCGAGCCCGAATCGCTCGAGGTCTTCGATGAATCCGGCAAGCACGTCGGACACGAGGGGGCCAAGGGCGGCGGGGGGCACTACATGCTCGCTATCGTGTCGCGGCAGTTTTCGGGGAAGCCCGCGCAGGCGCGCCACCGCATGATCTACGCGGCGCTGGGGCCGTTGATGCAACGGGAGATCCACGCCCTCGCCATCAAGGCGTACGCTCCCGATGAAATATGACTATGAAAGGATCAGATATGTTGGCATTCAATAAACCTCAACTCATCGCCGCCGTGATCGCGCTCGCCGTGCTCAGCGTTCCGGCAGCCGGCGCGCAGGGCGTGAAGGTGAACGGCAAGGAAATCCCGCAGTCGCGCATCGATGCCGGCGTCAAGAGCCGCGTCGCGCAGGGCCAGCCCGACACGCCCGAGCTGCGCAACAGCGTGAAGGACGCCCTCATCAATCAGGAAATCATCGCGCAGGAAGCGATCAAGAAAGGCCTCAACAAGAAGCCGGACGTCGTCGCGGCGATCGACATCAACCGCCAGGACATCCTCGTCAACGCCTACGTGCAGGACTACCTCCAGAAGAACCCGGTGAACGAGGAAACGCTCAAGAAGGAGTACGAGCGCATCAAGGCCCAGCTGGGCGGCAAGGAATACCGGGCGCGCCACATCCTCGTCGAGAACGAAGCCGAGGCGAAGGACATCATCGCACAGTTGAAGAAGGGCGCGAACTTCGAGAAGCTCGCTTCCGAGCGCTCCAAGGATAATGGCACCAAGGACCGCGGCGGCGATCTCGACTGGAGCGTGCCGGGCAATTTCGTGAAGCCTTTCGGGGAAGCGCTCGGGAAGCTCAAGAAGGGCCAGATGACGGAGACGCCGGTCCAGTCGAATTTCGGCTGGCACGTGATCCGCCTCGAAGACGAGCGGCCGTTCCAGGCGCCCGCCTACGATGCCGTGAAGCAGAACCTGCAGCGCAGCGTCCAGCAGCAGATGATACAGAAGGCGCTTGCGGACCTGAGGGCGAAAGCCAAGGTGGAGTAAGCGTTTATCCGCACCACTTCCGCGCGTTGCGGAACATCCTGAGCCACGGCCCGTCTTCGCCCCATGAATCGGGGTGCCACGAGTTCTGCACGGTGCGATAGACGCGCTCCGGGTGCGGCATCAGTATGGTGATGCGGCCGTCCGGCGTGGTGAGCCCCGTGATGCCCTCGGGCGAGCCGTTCGGATTGTACGGGTAGAGCTCGGTCGGGCGGCCGCGGTTGTCCACGTAGCGCAGCGTGACGAGGGGCTGCGCCGCGGCGAGCGCCGCGGCGTCGCGAAACTCCGCGTAGCCCTCGCCGTGCGCGACCGCGATCGGAATGCGGCTCCCCGCCATGCCGTCGAAAAAGAGCGAGGCCGACTTTCCGACTTCGACGAGCGAAAAACGCGCCTCGAACTGCTCCGACCTGTTCCTCACGAAACGGGGCCAGCTTTCCGACCCCGGTATGAGCTCGTGCAGGCTTGCCATCATCTGGCAGCCGTTGCAGACCCCGAGGGCGAACGTATCGGCGCGGCGGAAGAAAGCCTCGAACTCGTCTCGCGCGCGAGGATTGAACAGAATCGATTTCGCCCAGCCCTCGCCCGCGCCCAGCACGTCCCCGTACGAGAAGCCACCGCACGCCGTAAAGCCTTTGAACGCAGCAAGGCTCGCGCGACCCGCGATGATATCGGTCATGTGGACATCCACCGCGTCGAATCCCGCGCGATCGAGCGCAGCGGCCATTTCCACCTGGCCATTGATGCCCTGCTCTCTCATGACCGCCACACGCGGCCGTGCACCGCGCCTGATATAGGGGGCCGCGACGTCCTCCGCCGGGTCATAGGTGAGCTTCGGAGCCAGACCCGGATCACCGGCATCCAGTATGCGGTCGTACTCCTGCTGCGCACCCTCGGGGTTATCGCGCAGCCGCTGCATGTGATACGTCGTTTCCGACCACGCGCGGTGCAGCTTGACGCGCGATTCTTCTAGCAGCGCTTGGCTGCCGCTCCGGATCCGAAGCCTCTCGCCGCGCTCGACGGTGCCGATCTCGTGACAGGCATCGGCAAGCCCCGCTGCGGCGAACGCATCGCGCACCGGCGCAACGTCGTCGCGACGGACCTGCAGGAGAGCGCCGAGCTCCTCATTGAACAGCACTTCGATGGGGGAGCGGCCACTTGCGGCCTCGGCCACATTGAGCGTGACACCGCAGCGTCCGGCAAACATCATCTCGCACACGGTGGCGAAAAGGCCGCCGTCGGAGCGGTCGTGATATGCGAGGATGAGACCCTCGTGGTTGAGGGCTTGTAGGGTCTTGAAGAACGCGGCCAGACGCTCCGGTGCATCGAGGTCCGGCGCTTCGGCGCCAATTTCACCGTATACCTGCGCCAGCGCCGAGCCGCCGAGCCGGCAGCGACCGTGCCCCAGATCCACGAGCAGCAACACCGTCTCGCCGCAGTGTGTGCGCAACTGCGGCGTGAGTGTGCGCCGCGCGTCTTCCACCGGCGCGAAAGCGGAGACGATGAGCGAGAGCGGTGCGGTGACTTCGCGTGTCGCACCGTCCTCGCGCCACGTTGTCTTCATCGACAACGAGTCCTTGCCGACCGGGATGCTGATGCCGAGCTGCGGACAGAGCTCCATCGCGACCGCGCGCACGGTGTCGTAGAGCGCAGCATCTTCCCCGGGGTGGCCGGCCGCCGCCATCCAGTTCGCCGACAGCTTGATATCGCCGATGTCCCGGATCGGCGCGGCGGCAATGTTCGTGATCGCCTCCCCCACCGCCATGCGACCCGACGCCTGCGCGTGGATCAGCGCGAGCGGGGTGCGCTCGCCCATCGCCATCGCCTCGCCGCGGCAGGTCTGGTATCCCATCAGCGTGACCGCCACATCGGCGACCGGCACCTGCCACGGGCCCACCATCTGATCTCGGGCGGTCAATCCGCCGACGGTTCGATCGCCGATCGCGATGAGGAAGGTCTTGTCCCCAACGCTCGGCAGCCTCAGCACCCGGTACGCGGCCTGCGTGAGGTCGATCCCGCTCGTATCGAATGGCGGCAGCGCGCGCTTCACGCGGGCAACGTCGCGCGTCATGCGCGGCGGCTTCCCGAGGAGCACGGCGAGCGGCATGTCCACGGCGTTCACGCCGAATTGCGCGTCGGTGACGATGAGCCGGCCGTCATCGGTCGCCTCGCCGACCACGGCAAAGGGGCAGCGCTCGCGCTCGCAAATCGCGGCGAAGCGCTCGAGCGACTGCGGTGCAATGGCGAGCACATAACGCTCCTGCGCCTCGTTGCACCAGATCTGCAGCGGCGACATTCCCGGCTCCACGATCGGTATGCGCCGCAGCTCGAAGCGCCCGCCGCGCTCCGCTCCGTAAACCAATTCGGGGAGCGCGTTGGACAGTCCGCCCGCCCCCACGTCGTGTATCGAGAGTATCGGGTTCTCCGCACCGAGCGCGACACAGCGGTCGATCACTTCCTGCGCGCGGCGCTGGATCTCGGCGTTCCCGCGCTGCACCGAATCGAAGTCGAGATCCTCGAGATTCGACCCGGTATCCATGCTCGAGGCCGCGCCGCCGCCCAGGCCGATCAGCATGCCGGGACCGCCGAGCTGGATGATGAGGGCGCCGCTGCCGAAGACCTGCTTGCGCGCTTGGTCCGCCGCGATGTTCCCGACTCCGCCCGCGATCATGATCGGCTTGTGATAGCCGCGGACTTCGCCTGCAACGTGCTGCTCGAAAGTGCGGAAGTACCCGCACAGGTTGGGCCGGCCGAATTCGTTGTTGAAGGACGCCGCGCCGATCGGGCCGTCGAGCATGATCTGAAACGCGGATGCGATGCGCGAGGGCCGGCCGTAATCGTGCTCCCACGGCTGCTCGCAACCCGGGATGCGGAGGTTCGAGACACTGAAGCCGGTGAGCCCCGCCTTGGGCTTCGCCCCGCGGCCCGTGGCGCCTTCGTCCCGTATTTCCCCGCCCGACCCGGTCGCCGCGCCCGGGAAGGGAGAGATCGCGGTGGGATGGTTGTGCGTCTCCACCTTCATCAGGATGTGCGTCGGCTCGTCGCTGAAGCGGTAGGTGCCGTCCGCGCGCGGATAGAAGCGTGCGACCGTCGCACCTTCCATGACGGCGGCATTGTCGGCATACGCGATGACCGTGCCGCGGGGATTTCTCTCGTGCGTGGTGCGGATCATGGCGAAGAGCGAGCGCGCCTGCGGCTCGCCGTCGATCACCCATTCCGCATTGAAGATCTTGTGCCGGCAGTGCTCCGAGTTCGCCTGCGCGAACATCATCAACTCGACGTCGGTCGGATCGCGTCCGGCGCGCGCGAAATGCTCCGCGAGATAACCGATCTCATCCGCCGAGAGCGCAAGCCCCATCTCCCGGTTGGCGCGCTCGAGCGCCGCGCGGCCTTCGCGCATGAGATCGATGGTCCTGAGCGGCTGCGGCGGAAAGTGCTGGAAAAGCCGCGGCACCTCGTCGAAGGACTCGAGCACTGTCTCCGTCATGCGGTCGTGGATCAGTTCCGCGACGGTTCTCTTTTCCGCGTCCGAAAGCGTGCGGTCGATCCAGTAGGCGATCCCGCGCTCGATGCGCTCGACTTGCGGAAGACCGCAATGGTGCGCGATGTCGGTCGCCTTCGAGGACCACGGCGAAATCGTCCCCATGCGCGGCACGACGAGGAGCAGCGCGCCTTCGGTGCGGGCGGGCATCGCGTTCGGGCCGTAGGTAAGAATGCGCTCGAGCCGTTCGCGCTCGGTGCGCGAGAGCTCGGCGTTCAGCATCACGAAGTGCCAGTACTCCGCGTCCAGGTTCACGCGGGGCACTGTGGTTGCGACTTTCTGAAGGAGCTTGTGGAGGCGAAAAGGGGAAAGGGCGCTGCGTCCACGCAGCCGGATGAGTTGCGACATGAGCTGAGGCGACTCTATAAAGCCGCATTTTACCAAATATCGTCGCGCTTTCCGCTAAACTAAACTTCTTCCTTCATCGGTACCATCATGGCGACGCGACTGGCGTACGGCACGCCGATTTACCGCACACGTGAGATCCGCGAGATCGAGTCCGCCGCCGCGTCGTTGCCGCTGATGGAACGGGCGGGACTCGCCGCGGCGGAGCTCGTGCGCACCGTGGCGCCCGAATCGGGACGGCCGATCCTCGTCGTTGCGGGACCCGGCAACAATGGCGGCGATGCGTTCGTAATTGCACGCCATCTCAAGGAGTGGTGGTTCAGGGTCTGCGTCGTCTTCGCGGGAGAGGAAGCGAAGCTCTCGCGCGACGCGTCTGCGGCGATCAAGGCGTGGCGTGATGCGGGCGGCAGCGTCCTCGATCGCATTCCGGCAGGAATGGACTGGAGCCTCGCGGTCGATGGCCTCTTCGGCATCGGACTCCAGCGTGAAGTGAGCGGACGTCACGCCGAGTTGATCGCGGCGCTCAATGCGCTCCGCGTGCCGAAGCTCGCGGTGGACATTCCGAGCGGGCTCGATTCGGACAGCGGGCGCGTCATGGGGTGTGCCGTCCGCGCCACCCATACCATCACGTTCATCGCGCTCAAGCCGGGACTCCTCACGCTGGAGGGCCCGGATCTGTGCGGCGAGATTCACGTCGCGAGCCTCGGGCTCGACCCGGCGGCGATCAAGCCACCCCAGGGCATCGTCATCGGCGAAGCCATACTCGGCAAGGCATTCCGGCCCCGGCCCCGCAACACGCACAAAGGCGATTACGGCAGCGTTGCGATCATCGGCAGCGCGCATGGCATGGTGGGCGCAGCGCTTCTTGCCGGCCGCGCGGCGCTGAAGCTCGGCAGCGGGCGCGTTTACTTGGGCCTCATCGCGCGCGATGCGCCGCTCGTCGATATGACCCAGCCCGAGCTCATGCTGCGCGCGGCGGACGAGGCGCTTAAGCTCGGCAATCTGACCGCGCTCGCCATCGGTCCCGGCCTGGGGCTGTCATCGGACGCCGCGTTTTACCTCGGCTGGGCGCTCGAGACGCCGCTGCTGCTCGTCCTCGATGCGGACGGGCTCAACCTGATCAGCGCCACACCCGCGCTCAAGGAAAGGCTGCGTCAGCGCGGTGCAGCGACGATCCTGACGCCGCACCCTGCGGAAGCGGCACGTCTGCTCGGTTGCAGCACGCAGGAGGTCCAGCGCGATCGCGTGGCCTCGGCCTTGCAGCTCGCTCGGGACTCGAAAAGTCACGTCGTGCTCAAGGGCGCGGGCAGCGTGTGCGCTGCACCGGACGGAACCTGGGGGATCAACGTTTCGGGGAATCCCGGCATGGCGAGCGCGGGTATGGGCGACGTCCTGACCGGCTTCGTCGCTTCGCTCCTGGGACAGGGCATCGACCCGAGGACCGCGCTGCACGCGGCCGTTCACTTGCATGGCGCAGCGGCCGATGCGCTCGTTGCCGAAGGCGTTGGTCCCGTGGGCCTCACCGCGAGCGAAACCATCGGCGCGGCGCGGTGCCTCGTCAACGAATTCACGCGTACCGCCTAGCCCCCAGACCGGCGCGCGGGCGCGGCGCCCTGCCTTCCCCACGGCGGCGGGCTGAAGAGCCCGGCAAGAAAATCGACGAACACGCGCAGTTTCGGCGCAATCCGCTGCTGCTGGGGATACACCGCCGAGATATCCGAGCCTTCGGCCTTGAACTCGGCGAGCACCTCCACGAGTTCCCCGCTTTCGATCAGCGCCTGCGCGTAGTATTCCGCGACCTGGATGACGCCGAGCCCCTCACGCGCCGCCGCCACCAGCGCCTCACCGCTGTTGAAGGTCATGAAACCGTTCACGGCGATGTGCCGCAGCGAGGCGCCCGCACGAAAGCGCCACTCCCGCACCCGCCCGTTGCGCGGACGGCGATACGCGAGGCATACATGCCCCATCAGTTCGTCCGGCGTTCGTGGCACGCCGTGCTCCGCGAGGTAGCGTGGCGCGGCGCACACGACGTAGCGGGCGGAAGCGAGACGCCGCACCGCGAGCCGCGATGCCTGCAGCTCGCCGATCTGCACCGCGACGTCCAACCCGTCTTCGATGGTGTACGGCACGAAATCGGTGCACACGACCTCGAGCGAGATCGCGGGATACCGGCGCACGAACTCGGGGAGCCGCGGGACGATGCACATGCGTCCTAGAGCGGAGGGCATGCCGACCCGCAGCCGCCCGCTCGGCACCCGTCCCGCACGGCCGACCGTCACCTCGGCTTCCTCGAGGTCAGCGGTGATCTGCTTGCAGCGCGCGTAGAAGTCCCCGCCCTCCGCAGTAAGGCTCAGGCGACGCGTCGTGCGGTTGAGCAGGCGCACGCCCAGCTTGCGTTCGAGGCGCCCGAGGCTCGCGCTCACCGCGGCGGTGGACACGCCCAGCGCGCGCGCCGCCCCGCTCAGCGTGCCGAGTTCCACCACCCGCAGAAATACCAGTATGCCGTGCAGCCGGTCCATGGCACCGCCGATTCTCAACCTGAGGGTTAACAGTGATTCTAGTCGGCTCCGCCTGTTCCATCCAGCGCCGGCCGCAATAGAATCCCCGGGCATGCGGGACGCGAGTCGCGCGCCCGCACACGCGAGAACTCACGACCATGCCCATCACACTCAAGGGCGTCATGCAGAGCACCGTGACGCCGCTGAAAGACGACTTCAGCCCCGACCTGCCCACGTTCGAGAAGCTGGTCGAGTTCCACGTGCGCACCGGCGCGACCGCCATCGCCTGGCCGCATCACAAAGCGGAATCGCTCAATCTCACGATCGCGGAACGCAAGCGCTTCGCCGAGGTCGCGGTGAAGGTGACCGCCGGGCGCGTGCCGGTGTCGATACACGTGAGCGCGCTCGCCGTGGAAGACACGATGGAGCTCGCGCGTCATGCGGAGAAGATCGGGGCGGACGCGATACTCGCCATCACGCCCTACTTCTGGAACCCGACGTCCGAGGCGCTCTACGACTATTTCGCCCGGCTCGGCACTTCGATCGGCCTGCCGCTCATCGCCTACAACTCCCCGAGCTATCTCTCGGGCGTGGAGATCACGGGCGAGCTCACGCAGCGGCTCATCGAGCGGCTGCCGAACTTCATCGGCATGAAGGAGGCGAGCTTCAACAGCGAGAAGTTCACGGAACTCGCGCGCGCGGCGCTCCCGCTGCGGCCCGGGTTCGCGCTGATCGCCGGCGTCGAGTGGCTCGCGCCTTCCGTCCCGCTCGGCGGCGCGGGCTCGTATTCGTCGGCCGGGGCGATCTGCCCCAACCTGTGCACGCAGCTCTATGAAACGTGCGTGGCCGGTGACTGGCCGAGAGCGCGGGCGCTCCAGTACAAGCTCGCACGCCTGTGGGACCTTTTCCGCGACCAGTACCCCTCGTCGCTGAAAGGCGGCATGGTGATCATGGGACGCGCGGTCGGCCCGACGCGCCCGCCCTTACCGACCGCCGGGCCCGAACGCCAGGCTTACATTCGCACCCAGCTCGAAGAGCTGGGCATACTCGACACCGAGCCGCACGGCTGGTGAGCTGACGAGCGATAACTACCATGACTGCATTTCGACCCGGCCTCGTCCACACCCCGGTTACGCCTTTCCAGGCGGATCGCAGCGTCGATTTCGATGCCTACGCGAGACTCGTCGATTTTCATCTGCGCCACGGCGCCGAAGCGCTCGCGCTCCCGATGCACTGTGGCGAGTCAGTGAGCCTGAGCGACGGCGAGCAGCGCAAGCTCCTCGAATTCACGCTCGCCCGCGTGAAGGGGCGCGTGCCGGTGATCGCGCACGTGAGCGACTCCGGCACGGGCATCGCGGCGGAGCGCGCGCGCCATGCGCAGGATCTCGGAGCGGCCGCCGTGGTAGCCACCACACCCTACTACTGGACGCCTCCGGCGGGCATGGTGCTCGAGCACTTCGCGCAGATCGGCGGAGCCGTACGCCTGCCTTTCTTCGTGCTCTACACGCCCGAAGAGATGCCCGGCACGAGGCTCGGCCCCGAGCTCGTGCTGAAGCTCATCGAGCGACTGCCGAATTTCTCCGGGCTCGTCGACGCAACCCTCGACTGGCAGTTCATGGTCAACGTCGCTTGCGCCGCGCAGTGCGTGCGCGCCGACTTCCAGATCCTCTCTGGAACGGAATATATGGTTTCCGCGGGAGCGCTCGGTGCGACCGGGATGTTCTCCGCGCTGTCCGGCATCGCCCCCGCCCTCGTGCACCGGTTGTTCGAGCTCTGCCGTAAAGAGCAGTACTTCGAAGCGCGTCCGCACCAGGAGGCCCTCTCCGCCTTGCGCCAGATCGTGAAACGGGGCGGCTTCGGAGGGTTCAAGGCGGCGATGCGAGCTTTCGGGCGCGACTGCGGCGCACTCCGCTCGCCCAATGCACCGTCGAGCGACACGGCGTACAAGGCGCTTGCGGCGGAACTCGAGGCGAGCACCGCATTGCGAGCAGAACCGCGCGGCTGGTAGGTCAGCGCGACACTTTGATGCAGGGGGCAGGCGACACGAACAGGCCCGCGGCTTTTGTCACGGGCGCATCGCAGGGTATCGGTGCCGGCATCGCACTCGCACTCGCCCGCAGCGGGTTCGACGTGGCGGTATCCTCCACTGATCCGAAAAAGCTCGGCGCCATACTCCCGGCGCTGGAAGCGGCAGGCGCACGTGGAGTGCCCGTCGCACTCGATGCGCGCTCTCAGGCGGACATCGAACGCGCGGCGCGCGAAGCCATCGCCGCTCTCGGACACGTCGATGTGCTGGTCAACAATGCCGGCGTGCCGCTGCGCAAGCTCGCGCTCGACGTGACGCCTGCCGAGTGGGACGAAGTCATGGACGCCAACCTGACCGGTGCCTTCTTCCTCACGCAGCGCATCGGCCGCCACCTCGTGGCAACACGACGCCCGGGATGCATCGTCAACATCGCATCCACGCACGGCATGGTGGGGCGCGCCGAACGCTCGACTTACGGCATTGCGAAAGCGGGGCTCATCCACATGACCCGGATACTGGCGGTCGAGTGGGCCGAGTACGGAATCCGCGTCAATGCGATTGCACCCGGCAGAGTCGAGAGCGGATCGCCCGCGCGCGCCGGGACCGCCGCCAATCCTGAGTACTTGAGCAAGGTGCTCAAGGGCATTCCGCTGCACCGCTTCTGCAGCGTGGACGAGGTGGCACAGGCGGTGTGCTACCTCGTCGGCCCGCACGCCCGATATATCACGGGCCACACGCTGGTTCTGGACGGAGGACTGACCGCCTGCTGATCAGCCGCCGACGGTGACGCCCGCCTCGTTCACCACCCTCTTCACTGTCCTGGGCCTCCTCTCCCTGTAAACACCCGGTTCATCCGGGCGTGACGCGAACCGGCATAAGCTCGCGCGACAGAATATCAGCCTGTGCCCACCGCGGGACGCTCGCATGCTGTCTCGGGTACCGTCGCCTGCACCAGCGCGCGAATGTTCGCAAGCGTGCGGCAGCGTTGGCACAGTTCGAGCAGGCGCGCCACGCCCGGCGTTCCGAGGACGCGCCCGGCGCAGTCCGCAAACTTCGCAGCGCGATCGGCGTCCGTCATCGGCCAAGCGGGTGAACCCGGCACACGGTCGACCTGCTGCTCGAAGCGTCCGCGCGCAGTCGTCACGATGACGTCGTTATACCCGGCAATACCGGAATACATTCTGCTGTCGGGAATCGCGTGGCGGCGCACTTTGCGCATCACCTCGCGCACATGTGGCCGCTGCACCATGGCGTCGGTGAAGGTCTCGAGCGTGAGCGCCTTGTCGGTCAGCATGGCAGCCACCACGTATTCGATGCTGAATTTCCCTTCGAGTCCCGTCTGCGGATCGCGGCTCACGAGCGCGGAATCTCCGCCCGGCAGGAAACCGATCGACACCTCGGTGATCTCTTCCAGCCTGATCTCGTGCGCGTCAATCAGTTCGAGCAGCCCGCCGAGCGCGCGATGATTCGAGTAGCAGCATGGCCAGCGCTTCACGTAGTTGCCCGGATCCAGCACTTCCCACGGCTTGCCCAGTGAGTGCAACACTTCGTCCAGAGGCTCGCCGTTGCCGCCACCATACGTTTCCAGCACGCCGCCTTTGCCGTCGAAGATACGTTCGTCGGAAGTGAAGCCCGAGCGCGCCATCCACGCCGAGACTACGCCGCAGCGCGCGGCGTGTCCCGCATGAAAGGGTTTCGTCATGGTCCCGAAATTACGCACGAGCCCGCCCATCTGCGACGCGGCAATGCCCCACGCGCGGCACAGCCCGGAAACGTCGAGCCCCATGAGCCGCCCCGCGGCCACGGTGGCGGCGAAGATCCCAACCGTCGCCGTCGGATGCCAGCCGCGCGCCAAGTGCCCCGGTCCGAGCGCACGACCGATCTTGCCTCCGATCTCGAGCGCCACGGCGTACGCCGCGAGCACCTCCTCGCCCGAGGCGCCTGCGAGCTCTCCCGTCGCGATTGCAACGGGCACCAGCGTCGCGCTCGCGTGTCCGCGGGGACCAGGATGAGTATCGTCGAAATCGAGCGCATGACTACACACGCCATTCGCGAACGCCGCCTCCGCGGGCGAGGTCGCGAGGCACTGCCCCCACACGGTGGCGTACGGCCGCGCGCCGAGCTCGCGCGTCCAGCGCAAGGCGATTTCCGCCACGGGCTCCAGCGAGCCGGCGAGCGCCACGCCGACGGTGTCGATCACCGCGTTCTGCGCGGCGTCCAGCGCCGCATCCGGAACGTCCGCCGTTCGCGTCTCGATCGCAAACTGCGCCAGGGTTTGGGTCATCATGACGTTCGACGCTCTCCCGCTCCTTGCGCGTTCAGCGCTTGAGCCATTGGGCCCGCCTCATGCCGCGCGTGCCGCCGTGCCGGCCGCAGCGCCGGCAATACGGCCGAAGACTGCGCCGGAGACGAGCCCGGTTCCGGCCGGGTAGTTGAAATAGAAGAGTCCACCGAGCATTTCGCCCGCCGTATAGAGACCGGCAATCGGATGGAAGTTGACATCGAGGACCTGCCCGGTCTCCGGAACGATGCGCAGGCCGCCGAACGTGAACGTGATGCCGCACGTCACGGCATAGGCCTCGAACGGCGGCGTATCGAGGGGATGCGCCCAGTTCGACTTCGGCGGCTCGATGCCCACGGTGCAGCGCCCGTCCTTCACCGAATGGTTGAACGGCACGTCCTTGCGCACCGCGGCGTTGAACTCCCGAACCGTGCGGAGAAACGCTTCGGCATTGACCCCTTCCATCTTTGCGGCGAGCTCCTCGAGCGTATTGCCCGTCACGCGGGTCACGTTCTTGTGTCCGTATTCGGGACGCAGCAGCTCATGCACCTTCGCGTCAAACACCTGGTACGCAAATTGTCCCGGTTGTTTCAGCACTTCACCGCCGTACTTGGCGTAGGTGTAGTTGTAGAATTCCGCCCCCTCGTCGACGAAACGCTTGCCGTCGGCATTGATCATGAGGGAGAGCGGGAAGCTGTGCCGGTAGGAGCTTTCCGGAAGGCTCAGGTCGCCGAACTCGGGCGCATAACGCTCCCACGACACGGCGTGGCGTCCCGACCAGTTGCCGTAGGGACACGCGCCGATGTCGAGCGCCATCCGCAAGCCGTCGCCGACGTTGAACCGCGTGCCGCGCACCTTCGCGAGCTCCCACCCGGGTCCGAGATAGCGCGTGCGCCACTCGGGATTGGCTTCGAATCCGCCGCACGCGAGGATGACCGCTCGGGCCGCGAATTCAAGCGGCTTGCCGTGGCGCTTCGCGTAAGCACCCAGCACGCGTTCGCCGTCGTAATTGAGCGAGACGGCGCGCGTCTCGTAGTAGATATCGATGCCTTTCTTCACTGCGGTGTCAGTGAGCGATTGCACGAGTCCCGGACCGCCTCCGGACATCCAGAGCGGCATGCGCCCGAAGAACTTGCGCTTGCCGTTCACCACCGCCGACTGGTGCCGGTAGTTCGGCACGAAGCGCGCGCCCTGACTGCGCAGCCATATCATGGCATCCAGGCTGCGCGTAATGAGGATCTCGCTCAATTCCGGATCGGTGCGGAAGCTCGTGACCTTGTAGAGATCGTCGTAGAACTGCTCGCGGGTGTTGCTTTCCCAGTCCACGCTGCGGATCTCGTCTTCGGGAATGTCGCTGACTTTCTGCAGGTCCTCGACCGAGTCGTAGGCAAAGCGCATGACGCCGCCCGCGAAACGGCTGTTGCCGCCCGACTCGTCTTCCGGCGCGGCCTCGAGCATCGCCACCCGGGCGCCCTCGTCCCGCGCCGCGAGCGCGGCGCACAGTGCGGCATTGCCTTTACCGACCACGATGACATCGAACGGCTGCATGGATCCATCCCTCCTCACAAGGCGCGGCGCGGAACGCCGCATCGCACGCGCTCCTCGGCATGCGCGATCGATTTTACGGACGCCGTGCCGGGGCGAACAGCGCCGTGCCGCTGGAATCTCTCTTAACCGCAGAATTCATAATCTGTTGCGGGTCTCTCGGAAACGCTGCGAAGCTGGACCAACGAGCGTCGTAGAAATGACTGACGCCGCTCTGCCCTCACCCCCGCCCCTCTCCCGTGTCGCGGGCGAGGGGAGATTTGTGGTGCAGAGGGTTGTCAACTATTTGCACGAGAATCAATACAACGCCATCATGGCTCGCACCGACTCGCTCCCACGTCCTTCTTGTCCACGATGAGAACACGAAAGCCGGTTTTGTCACAAGCAGTGGATTTTGTAGAATAGGCCGTCAATTCCCCGCGCACGCCAATCCCGCGAAACGAAAAACGAGGAGAAGAATTGGATCTTGCCCGTAGCACTCTTTCACTTCTTGCTTCGATTGTTTGTGGTACGACACTGGGCGCCGGCGGGGCACGGGCGCAGCCGGCGTGGCAGCCGGAAAAGCCGGTGGAGATCATCCTGCCAACCGCCGCGGGCGGCACGAACGACCAGATGGCGCGCCTCATGCAGAAGATACTGCAGGACCACAAGCTTGTGCCCCAGCCCGTCGTCGTGATGAACAAGCCCGGGGGCAACCAGACGCTTGCCGTGGTCTATCACAATCAGCATCCGCAGGATCCGCACTACCTGCTCTATGCAACCGCCACGATATTCACGAACGAGCTCGCGGGCCTGAGCAAAGTCCGCTATTCGGATCTCACGCCCCTCGCGCTCTTTCTCGTGGACCATAGCGTGATTACGGTGAAGGCCGACTCGCCGCTCAAGACGATGCGCGACCTGGTGGCGCGCCTCAGGGAGGATCCGGAATCGGTGGCTTTCGGGATGGTGAGCCGCGGTGGCCCCAACCATCTCGCCTTGTCGCAGGCGGTCCGCTCAGCGGGCATCGATCCGAAAAAGCTCAAAGTCGTCGTGTTCAAGACCAACGCGGAGTCGATGACCGCAACAATCGGCGGGCATATCCATGCCGTCGTGTCCTCGGTGAGCGCCGCGTTGCCACAGGTGCAGGCCGGCAACACCCGGATGCTCGCTATCGCTGCACCCAAGCGGCAGGGCGGCGCGGTGGCTGACGTGCCCACTCTGCGCGAACAGGGGATCGACGCGAACGGCATCGCCAACTGGCGCGCGGTGTTCGCGGTGAAAGGGCTTTCTCCCGCGCAGGTCGCGTTCTGGGATGCAGCGCTCGCACGGATGGCGGAGGCCGAGGAATGGAAACGCCAGCTCGCCGCCAACAATCTCGCCGGTCAGTACCTGGGCAGCCGCGATTTTGCGCGTTATCTGGAGGTCGAGTACGGCAACACCAAGGCCACGATGGTCGACCTCGGGCTCGTGAAGTGACTGGGTTCCCTCCCGTCGCCGCATTCGGCGAAGCGCTTGCACGATGAGTGCCTACTGTCTCGCGAGTCAGACGTGCCGGTAATGCTGGGTTATGGCGCGCTCGAGGGCGTCCTGTCGATGGCAGATGCGATTTCGCTTCTGGAAGAAGCGGCGCGTCATGATGCGGCGGGCCGCACTGCTCTTTCGCCGAAATACAACATGGACTTCGAGAACGGCTCCATGCGGATGCTGGTGGCGGCAGACCACGAAGCCGGTTATCTCGCGACCAAGGCGTACCATACTATACAGGGCGTGGGCGTGCGCTACATCGTGACGCTTTACCGCCTGCGCGACGGCGAACCGCTCGCTACCCTCGACGGCCAGCTCATCACCGATCTGCGCACGGGCGCCGCGAGCGGTGTGGTCGCGCGCAAGGTGCCGATCACCGGTCCCGTTTCCGTAGGGATCATCGGCTCCGGCAACCAGGCGCGCACGCAGCTCGAAAGCCTGTGCACGGTATACCGGGTGCAATCCGCAGAGGTATACAGCCCCACCGCAGCCAACAGGGAGCGCTATGCGCGCGCCATGTCGGCGAAGCTCGGTATCCCGGTGAGTGGCGCGGCTTCTGCCGAGGACGCTGTCCGCGGCCGGACTGTAGTGGTCACCGCGACGAGTGCGAGAACTACCGAACCGCTCGTCCATGGCGAGTGGCTGTCGCAGTGCCGGCTGCTGTGTGCAGTGGGCAACACGCGCTCGCAGTACGCCGAAGTCGATGCGGACTGTTTCCGGAACGCGGAACTGGTGATCGCAGACTCGCAGCACGCGTGGGAGGAAGCGGGCGATCTGCGCCGGGCGCTGGCGAGCGGCGCCGTCGCGCAGGGGAAGCGCGTGACACTCGCGCAGATCGTCACCGGAGCGGCAGCCGTTCCGCCGAGCGGGCTCGTTGCATTCAAGTCGGTCGGCACCGCACTGCAGGACCTGGCGCTGGCAGCACGATATTACGAACTGCTCGGCGCGGGCGCCGACATGCCCACGATGCCGCAAGATCTGGGTCGCTTGCGTCCCTCGGCTCGGGCAAGCAGGTAACATTCGGCCCGGTGAAGTATTCTGCAGAAGTATTCTGCACGCGGAATGCCAGTAGACTACAGACTTATTTTTCGCACGCCATGTCCCCGCGTTAGCGCATCATCAGCAAAGGAAGGCAAACATGTCCACCGTACTCAGTGAAACGGAACCCGCGGCCTCAGCCGCACGCTGGAAACCCATCGTGCTCAAGGGCGTCATGCAGGCCCCTGTAACGCCCCTTAAGGACGATTTCAGTTTCGACGGCGGGGGCTTCGCGAAAATGGTGGACTTTCACGTCCGCCACGGTGCACCGGCGATTGCGTGGCCGCACCACAAGGCCGAGTCGCTCAACCTCACGATCGCAGAGCGCAAGCTCGGAGCCGAAATCGCGGTGAAGACGGTCGCCGGACGCGTGCCGGTGTCGATCTTCGCTGGCACGCTCTCGGAAGAGGATTCGCTCGATATCGCGCGCCATGCGCAAAAAATCGGCGCCGACGCGATTCTCACCATCTCTCCGTACTGCCGCCGCCCGTCGCAGGAAGAGATCTACGATTCCATCGTGCGGATCGGAACGGCGACCGATCTGCCGGTCCTCACCTATAACTCGCCCTGGCGTAACGGCGAGGAGGTCGAATTCACCGGCGAGCTCACCCAGCGGCTCATCGAGCGCCTGCCGAATTACATCGGGATGAAGGATGCCAGCTTCCATAGCGAGAAGTTTCTCGAGATTTCGCGCGTGGCGCTCAAGATGAGGCCCGGCTTCGCGATCATCATGGGCGTCGAACATCTGCTTGCGTCCTATCCGCTCGGCGCGTGCGGCTCCTTCTCTTCGTCCGGCGCAATCGCCCCCAATCTCTGCAACCGCTTTTTTGCGTCACTGGAGGCGCACGACTGGGCCACCGCGCGCGAATGCCAGTACAAGATTTCACGGCTGTGGCGGCTGTTCAAGGAGCAGTACCCGTCGTCGCTCAAGGGCGCAATGATCATGATGGGCCGGCCGGTGGGCCCGGTGCGCTTGCCGCTGCCCACGGCGACGAAGGAGCGCATCGAATTCCTGCGCAAGCAGCTCGAGGAGTTGAACATACTCCAGACGGAGCCGCACGGCTGGTAACTGCGATCCATGCGCCCCATCCCGCTCTTTCACACTGATTTATCGAGGCATCCAGCATGAAGAACTTCAAGCCCGGACTGGTGCACACCCCGGTGACGCCCTTCCATCGCGATCAGAGCATCGACTTCGACACCTACGCGAAGATCATCGAGTTTCACTTGCGCAATGGCGCTGAGGCGCTCGCGCTTCCCATGCCGGAGGGTGAAGACCTCAGCCTTACCGATGAGGAACAGCGGAAGCTTCTGGAATTTGCAATCCGGCAGGTGAAGGACCGTGTGCCGGTAATCGCGCATGTCAGCGATGCCGGCACCGCCATCGCCGTGGCGCGGGCCCGCCATGCTGAATCGGCTGGAGCTGCGGCCATCGTGTCGCACCCGCCTTACTTCTGGCATCCCAAGCCCGCGATGATCGTCGAGCACCTCGTGGAAATCGGTTCCGCGGTGCGCCTGCCGTTCCTGATCTGCAACCCGCCCGTGGAGTCCGCCGGCACGTCGCTCACCACCGAGACAACGCTGCAACTCGTCGAGCGCCTGCCGAATCTCGTCGGCGTCGTCGACTCGAGCCTCGACTGGGTTTACATGGTGGAAGTGATTTCGAACGCGCGCAAGATCCGTTCGGATTTTCACCTGATGCCGGGCACGGAGTTCATGGTTTCGGCCGGCGTCGTGGGCGGGTCGGGTGTGTTTTCACCGCTCGCAGCGGTGGCGCCCGGGCTCGTGCGCCGGCTCTATGACCTTTGCAGTCGGGAGCAGTACATCGAAGCGCGCTCCGCGCAGGAAGACATCGGCGCATTGCACCATGCGGTGCGCACTGCGGGCGAATCCCGGTTGAAGGACGGGCTCGCCGGGCTCAAGTCAGCGCTGCGCACGATGGGACGCGACTGCGGCCAGCCACGCCCGCCGGTCCGTGCTCTGGGAGAAACGGCAAGCGGGAAACTTGCCGCTGCGGTTGGCGCCTTGGGTTTCCTGCGCACAGAACCGCAGGGTTGGTAAGGGATCGCCATGGCTCCTTCAGACCGGCTCTCTGTGAAGTTCCGCCCATGGGGTGTGGCGCTCGGCTTGATACTGACTTGCGCCGCATTGCAGGGCGCGCTTGCAGCAGAGTATCCCGAGCGCCCGATCCGACTCATCGTCCCTTCCCCTCCCGGCGGCGGCACCGACTCGTCCACGCGCATGATCACGCCGAAGCTGGGGGAAATACTCGGCCAGCAGGTTGTTGTGGACAATCGTGGCGGCGCAAGCGGCAACCTCGGCGCGGAAATCGCATTGCAAGCTCCGCCTGACGGCTACACCCTGCTGGCGGCAATTGCCTCGCACACCAGCAACCCGTATGTCATGAAGAAGGTCCCGTACGATCTGGAGCGCGATTTCGTGCCCATCTCTCGCACTGTGACCGTGCCCAACGTGCTGATCTCGCATCCGTCGCTGCCCGCGAAAAACGTCAAGGAACTGATCGCGTTTGCGAAGGCGCGCCCCGGCCAGCTCCAGTACGCCTCAGCCGGCATCGGCAGCATGCCGCACCTCATGATGGCGTTTTTCGTGAGCGCCGCCGGGCTCGAGATGACGCACGTGCCGTACAAGGGCGCCGGCCCGGCGCTCGGCGACGTGATAGCCGGACACGTGCCCATCATGGCGGCGAATATTCTGAGCACGCTTCCTCACGTGAAGGCTCAGCGCGTGCGCGCGTACGGCGTGACGAGCGCCAAGCGTGCGAGCGCCGCGCCCGATATTCCCACCATCGCCGAAGCCGGAGTCCCCGGCTATGAAGCGGTGCAGTGGTTCGGCCTGCTGGCACCGGCCGGTACCCCGGCCCCGATCGTCACGAAATTGCATGGCGCGGTGGTCCAGGCGCTGACCGATCCGGCAATCAGAAAACGCTTCATCGATGGCGGCGCAGATCCGACCCCCAGCAGCTCACCGGAAGAATTCGCCGCGCTGATTCGCGCGGAGTTGAAGAAGTGGTCGCGCGTCGTGAAGGACGCGGGCATTCGCGCCGAGTAGGCGGCGCTTCACCCCTTCAGACGCCAGCGCTCCGCCGCGATATCGTCCGAGACGCGCGCGTCGACCCAGCGCTCGCCGCTGGGTGTCTTCTCCTTCTTCCAGAAGGGTGCGCGCGTCTTGAGGTAATCCATGATGAACTCGCACGCCGCAAAGGCGTCGCCGCGGTGGCCGCTCGTCACGACGACAAGGACAACTTGGTCCGTCGGTTTCAAGGTTCCGACCCGGTGCACGACGAGCGCGTCGTAGATGTTCCAGCGGCCGCGCGCCTGCGTGATGATGTCTTCGATCGAGCGCTCGGTCATCCCGGGGTAATGCTCGAGCGTCAGTTCCTGCACCGCGCCACCGTCGTTCACGTCGCGCACGACGCCGACGAAAGTTGCGACCGCGCCGATCTTCGGGTTCGCGCGCCGCAACGCGGCGACCTCCGCACCGATGTCGAAGTCTTCCGTTTGCACGCGCACGCTCATGCCGTTCAGCCTCCCGTAACGGGCGGGAAGAAGGCGACCTCATCCCCATCGACAATGGGCGTGCCGTTGTCCGCCACCGTCTGGTTGACCGCGGCCCGGATGCGGCGCATCCCCGAAAGCTCCTCAGACCAGGCACCACCCCGTGCAACGAGCACCGCGCGCAAGCCGTCCAGCGTCGATACCGATGCGGGCAGCGCAATCTCTTCCGACGCGGTGCCGAGCGCTTCGCGGAGCCGGGCGAAATAAAGCACTTTGACCATGGGGCGAGCTTACACCTTTGCGCGCCTGGCATCCAAACCGAGACCGACATGCCGCAATACAAATTCCGCGATCGCGTTGTGGTCGTCGAGATCGAATTGGGGCAGCGGCGTGTCGAGCCGGCGGTCGCATGCGATGGCGACAATGTCGCCATCGTGCGGATGCAGCAGCGGCTCACCCACTTCCGCACGGTATACCTCGAGCTTGGGAATCCGCTCGCGCTTGAAGCCTTCCACGAGCAGGAGGTCGCACGGCGAGATGCGCTTGACATGTTCGGCGAGCGGCGGTTCCGCGGCGCCGCGCAGCTCGTGCATGAGCACCCAACGGCGCGAGGAGGTCACGAGCACTTCATTGCAGCCGGCATGGCGGTGGCGCCACGAATCCTTGCCCGGCTGATCCACATCGAACGTGTGATGCGCGTGCTTGATGATCGATACGGAAAGGCCGCGCCCGGTGAATACGGGAATCAATTTTTCGATCAGCGTCGTTTTGCCGCTGCCGGAATAGCCGGCGAATCCGAAGATCTTCATGGGAGGCTGCACTCTGCACGGAAGCGCTGCATGATACTTTGCGGGCATTGCATGGTCGAGTCGCGCGCTTATCAGGCACCTTCCTCTTGCGCGTTGGGAAAGAAGAGCTGCTCGCCGCCTATTCTGTATTCGGCGATCGCCTTCTGCCCTTCAGGCGAGACGATCCAGTCAATGAACGACTGGCCCAGATCCCGCTTCACGTGCCTGTGTTTCTCCGGATTCACCAGGATCACGCCGTACTGGTTGAAGAGCCGCTTGTCGCCTTCAACGAGGATGGTGAGCTCGCCCCGGTTCCTGAACGAGATCCATGTGCCTCGGTCTGCGAGGATGTAAGCGTTCATCGAGGACGCGCTGTTGAGCGCCGGGCCCATGCCCTGGCCGGTGTCGCGATACCAAGCGCCTTTGTCCTCGCCGATGCTTATGCCCGCCTCCCTCCACAGCGCGAGCTCCGCCATGTGGGTTCCACTGCGATCGCCGCGCGACACAAAAGGCGAGTTCGCGTCTTTTATCTTGCGTAGGGCCGCGAGGATGTCTTTGCCACCGGCCACCCTGGCAGCGTCCGACTTCGGGCCGATCAGCACGAAATCGTTGAACATCACCGGCAGACGCCTGACGCCATAGCCCTCTGCGACGAATTTTTCCTCCGCCGCCCGGGCGTGAACAAATACGACGTCCGCATCGCCGCGACGCCCCATGTCGAGCGCCTGGCCGGTGCCGACCGCCACCACGCGCACCTCGATGCCGGTCTTCTTCTGGAACAACGGGAGAATGTGACGAAAAAGCCCCGACTGCTCGGTCGATGTGGTGGAGGCGACGGTAATGTATTTCTGCGCCGATGCCGCCGGCGTGAGCGCACCGGCAAACAGGACGAGCAGAGCCTGAAACAGGATCCTCCTCGGAGTCACGGCATCTCTCCTCTGATGAATGCCGCGGCCTCGGCCGTCGTGGGTTGTTGGAAAAAGCGATCGACCGGCGATCGCTCCACAAGCCGTCCCCGGCTGAGGAAAAGGATCTCATCTCCCAGCCGGCGGGCTTGGCCGAGGTTGTGGGTAGTCATGATGATCTTTGTTCCGGTCGCCCGGATCGCGCCGATAATGGATTCCACATCACGCGTCGAGCCGGGATCGAGATTCGCGGTCGGCTCGTCGAGGAACAGCACTTCCGGCCCCGACGCCCAAGCGCGCGCAAGCGCGAGGCGTTGTTGCTCGCCGCCCGAAAGCGTTCGCGCCGGACGGTCCGCCTGGCGCTCGAGACCCACCGCCTCCAGCACGTCGTGCGCCCGCAGCGCGCATTCCCGGGCAGAAAATCCGGCGAGCTTCAGCCCATAAATGACGTTCGCCAGCGCAGACCGGCGCAGCATCATCGGGCGCTGGAACACCATCGACTGGCGGCCTGAACGGTTATTGCTGTTTCCACGCCACGCGATGTGCCCCGCGGTGGGCTCGAGCAGGCCATGGCAGAGCCGCATCAGGACGCTTTTTCCGGCGCCGTTGGGACCGAGTATGACCGTGCGCGGTCCTGCTGTAATGTCCGCGGAAACGCAGTCGATGATGGTCCTACCGTTGACGGCGTAGCAGACTTGCGTCAACTCGAGCGGCAGCATCGCTCATCCATAGCGGCGCAACGCCGCCTCGCGTACGAGACTTGCCGTCGCATTGAGCGCGACGACGAGTGCGACGAGTATGATCCCGAGACCCAGCGCGAGCGGAAGATCGCCCTTGCTGGTTTCCAGCGCAATGGCAGTCGTCATCACGCGTGTCACGCCGTCGATATTGCCGCCTACGATCATCACGGCCCCGACTTCGGCCGCGGCACGGCCAAAACCCGCCAGCAGTATGGTGATCAGCGAGAAGCGCGTGTCCCAAAGCAAGGTAAGCGCCGCCGTGAAGCGGTTCGCGCCCAGCGAGCGTAGCTGCTCCTCATACTCGTGCCACGCGTCCTCGATGCTCTGGCGCGAGAGCGCCGCGATGATGGGCGTAATGAGGATCACCTGTGCGATGACCATGGCGGTCGGCGTGAACAATATGCCGAGAGGCCCGAGGGGTCCGGCGCGCGAAAGCAGCAGGTAAACCAGGAGGCCAACGACCACCGGCGGGAGCCCCATCAGGGCGTTCAGGAGAACGATGATCGCCTGTCGCCCGCGGAACCGCGCTACCGCGAGGAGCGCGCCGAGCGACAGCCCAAGGAGCGCCGCGATCGCGACGGCAGTAAGGCTTACCTGGAGGCTCAGCGCGACGATATCGACGAGCTCCGGATCCAGCCCGGCGATGAGGGCAAAGGCGGCTTCGAACGCGAGCGCCAAATCGTTCATCGCTTCACGCTCCGCCGCATGGGGCGGCGTGCGCGTTCGACCCAGTTGAGCGCGGCATCGAGCTTCTCCCGTCTGCCGCAACTCTGCGCGTCGTATCCCGGCAGAGCGTCCGCGTGCCGGGCGAATTCGCGACTCTGCAAAATCGCGATGAGACGCTGCATGGCCAGATCGGCTGCGCGCGCGCGCGGGAATGCAAGGAAGTAGCGCTCCAGCGCGAGCGGGACGAAATCGAGCTTGTAGCGCATCGCATCCGCCCGCAGTCCGAAGCCCGCGTCCGCCCGCGCCTCCGCCACCGCCCCGGCGACGGATTGCTCGTCGCGTCCGGGCGCCGCGCTCGAGGAACCGCTCTGGCGGTTGATGAACCGCACCCCGCGCCGCGCGAGATCGTGTACGGTGCGGATGTGCGAATCCGGGCGGGCGATCAGTCCCTGCTGTCGCGTTACGAAACGGATGAGCTGATGCTTGCCCGGGTCGAGCCACCGTCCGAGCGCCGCGGCAGCTGCAGCGGCCCGCGGCAACGCATCCGCGACGTGAAATCCGGCGAGATCGCATCGCCCGTTTGCGAGCGCCGCG